>NZ_CP024847.1:1567033-1880440 GCF_002892535.1 Aquella oligotrophica
TATTGGAGCATCAGAAATGGTTAGTACAGTTAAATCAGCATCAGTAATCTGTCCGGTGTCACTTAACAACGAAGTGTGTAATTTAGTAATCTTGTTGTAAATTAATGTTTGCATTGCCGTTACTGATTTAGCATTATCGGTTTTATAATTCTTGGGTACTATAAAGCAATCATTTTTAGCTCTATAATTATCCTTATCCCAGGTAAAATCGCAATTAAACACTGATCCCTGAACATTGGCCGCCTGATCCGTAATATCAGATGTAGTATAACTTAGTAATGTATCTATTTTTAATGGTGGGTAAATGGATACTGGCGATCCAAGCCCTTTGCCATTATCGCCATTCTTATCCAGTGGAGGAATATACACATCCCCTACGATGCTTAATACCAGGTTACCCAGATCCTGCTGCATCTGGTTAGATTTACCCATCTTATCAAAATAATCAGAGAGAATATTCTGCAGTATTCCACCCTGAAGCGCAATTTGTGCAGCAGCTGCCGCTTTGGCATTTTTAGCTTCATCAGTTGTTGAACCAAACAGGTCATTCCAGGCTTTAGCTCCCTGATCATATGTCTGACAGGTAGACTGCACAGTATTCTCATCTGAAAGAGAACCATTGAACCGGGCAGCATTCTGACATAGCCCGACTGATTTATTTACTCCGCCCATTAGGGTGCTCGAAGCCTGACAGGAATTTTTAAGCACACTTAGCCATTTGTTCATTTCATCAATCCAGTGTTTCATATTTCCAGCCAGAGAGGCTGATGTAATCTCGATTGCTTCAGTAAACAGTAAAGCTTTAGCATTCTGGCCAATTGCTTTTAAGGCATTAACAATCTGGTCACCATTAATAAACGAGAATGCTCCCATATTAAAATCGATATTGCCACAACCTCCCTTTAAGCTTGGTGGCGTAATATAGCCCATAGTTAGATCTACATTGGCTCCACGCTGATAATAGCCGCCAGCAGTAAACCCATTCGTAGTATAATAGCTTGGGCGTTCGATCTTGCTATTTGCCTGTAATGAATTATAATAATCAGTTAACCCACTACCAATATCAGCATTGGCCAGATTAACTGCCCCACCTAAAGCCAGTAATAAACATAGTTTTTTCATTAGAATTCCCCTAGCTGTTTGGTATATAAACGACAAATCCGGTTATTAACCTGATCAAGTGGAATATAGCCATATCCAAGCACCTGGCTTTGCCCTGTTTTGATGTTAAACATTACTGTTACCGGCTTACCCTCATTGACAATGTTAAATTTCCTGGACATGATTCCTTTATCTTCACCAAATGGTAAATCACCCAGATTTGCCGATCGATAAGCATCAAAACCAACAACCATTGCACTTACTCCATAAGTAGAGCTAACTTTCTTGAGTACATTAATCTGGGCATCGCAATACTTGCAGTTAGCAGAAGTAAACAGATACAATCCATAAGTAAAGCCTGACTGGCGGATTAACTCTGCAGAACAGGCATTTTGTTCTTTACGGCTAATTTCCAGCCCCTCACCCCCGGTAGGATTATTGGCTGAGTAAGAATCTGGACGACTCCAGTCATTGCGTACCTGCTGATCTGTTAAAATACCACTCATATCGTATATTTTTGTTTTTAACTGCTGATAGTTCCATACATTTTCAGGGGTGGGATAAAGTAAAGCCAGCGCACTGGCTTCCTTTAATTGCTTCTGGAGTAGCTCAAGTTCCTGGGTAGCTTTCTCGCCAGGTGTTATTTGCGGAACTGGTTTACTTTCTACCGGAATGCTTTCAATAACTGGCTTTGATTCATAAAAAAACCAGCCACGGCTGGCATCATTAAAGATTCCAGCATTAGCTGCTGTAGCCAGGCTTAAAATAATGGCGTAGCTGCACCAACGATTCGATTGTCTTTTTCGCATATTATTCCTATATCAGTATATCGACTGTCATAACTAAATAAATCTGGAGTCCACGCAAAATAACAGCCCCTGTCAATGATCTGAGAAGCTATTGGATATAGCTTATGATGAGATGGCAGGGTTTCTGTCCAGATATGTCCCATTATTTGCTGATTAATGTATAAAGTTGAGCCTTTGATCTCTACTCTATCACCAGCCACTCCAACTATTTTTTTAACTAATGGTGTGCTTTTTGTAGTCAGATTTACATCCTTGGGAGCCAGAAAGGTAAAGTAATCTCCACGACTAAACTCCTCTTTATGGCTGTAATCAACCAGCCATAAGCGCTGTGGCAATGATGAGGTTACGTTTAGTACAAATCCATGTGTTCGTAAAAACCAGAATTTGGAAATAAATAATAAGGTTGCGAGCATGGCAAACAATATCAGACCATTAGCCAATATTGACTGCTGCTTGCTGTTTAGCTTATCGAGGCTATTTTTTACCAAGGTTATAGATTTCATTTCTAACCTCATTAGTATAATCCGGGATATTTTTGTCATAAGCTAGTGCTTGTTTCTGGATTATTGTACAGTTACACTTGCCAGCAACAATGGCAATTGCCTGTTCAATTTTTGCTGCACCCTGTTTGATGTCATTACTGGCAACATCGGCCTGTTTATCCTTGCTTGCCGAATCTATATCATTGAAAGCTTTTAAGGTTACTTCTTTCATTAATGATTGGAGATCTATTGCTACAATTTGATAGTTTATATCTTTGACCACAACTAGGATATAAAAAGTAAGCACTATTAAGGCACTTAATAATGAAATCACAAATGTCATAATAATCTGCCAGTTTTGATTAATAAAATTAGCCAAACGGGCACGAATAAATGGTTTATTGTCTGTTATAATATTATTCATTGATGGTTATTCCTATCTTTTTAATTGTAATAGCTTGTCTATGATGCTACTTGCTGTAGCTGTTCCTTATACTCTAACACCTTGCTGATGGCTTCATGAATGGCATAGCCGGAAGCCTTAAAGTCCTCAACCAGCTGGAAGTCTTTGGGATCTGTGGTATAAATCAGATTTGAATATTTATCAGTAATTAATCTGACTGGTGTACCAATGCCATTAGCTTTGATAAAAATATCGGAGTAGATTCCTTTCCGGGTTTTAACCGTCTTGATCAGTTCCATCTGCCATTCACTTAAAGATAACTTCTTGTCACCCCTAAGCTGATCAATGGACTCCTCTTTCTGCTTTAACATAAACTGCCAGTCAGAATTGGTTAAACAGGCAGTAGCCCCCTCATTAGCGTAGTAATCCTGAATCCGTTGGGTAATGGTAATAAATGCACCATTATATTTACGTGCCCGCCGATAACCAGTTTCAATGAATTCCTGTGTACGACTACCGCCCCGGAATAAATCCCAGGCTTCATCAATACCACAAATCTTGAGCTGATTCTTGTTACCTAAATACATCTCCTGGCTAATTCGCTGCATTAAGATCGAAAAAATTACATTCCTGAGATCTGGCTTCATGTTCAGTTCTTCCAGCTCAAGCACCACAAACTGATTATTGAAGTTAATATTAGCTTCACCATTGAAATAACGGCTGTATATACCATCTTTGGAGTATGGCTGAAGCTGAATACCCAGATTACGGACCAATACTTCATCATGTTCGAGTAAGGCATGATAAATATCGTCAAAACAGGCATGACGATTTTTTTCAATCCAGACTCTGTTTACAATCATGCCAATATAGGTAACTTCCAGATTATTTAATCCTCCTGGATTAATTGCCAGACAAAGAACATCCCGGATCATCTTAAGATCATCATTAACCTCTTCCGCATCACCCATAATGTAACTAAACGGATTAAGGCAGACGTTTCTCTGCTCTTTACCAAATGAAATAAACTGCCCGCTTAATACTTCACATAGTTTCAGATATGAACGCCCTACGTCTATCATAAAAATTTTGGCACCAATCCCCAGATAGGAAATGATCAGATCATTCATAAAAAATGACTTACCTGCGCCAGAATCAGCGGCAATAGCTACGTTATAATTACCCTCCGACCTAAAAATATCAAGATTCATTAATTGGCCACGGCGGCCAAGCAACATCATGCCACCACCATCATAGCTATTACCTGACCATTCGCCTATCATTGGTACCAGATTGATAATATTCCATTGTGGTAACAGCCTGTTTAACTTAAATGCCTTATTAACAATAAACATTTCGTTATCAAACTGCATTGGCATGCAACTTAAAAAAGTTGGGTAATTAATAAATGAAGCTGGAGCAACCGTCCATCCTTTCGACCTAAAGAGATCAACCATATCCCGCTCAGCATAATTGGAAGTACCCAATTCAGAAAAGCTAAAAAACATCTGATTGAAATAGCATAGACCTTGACCATCGGCTAATATTTCTGTAACTTTGCGCCAGTCCTCGGCTTTTGCATGAAAGTCTGGTACCCATTTAGCCATTGGTGAGGAGGCATTCTGGATTGCCCTGGCCGATTTAGCCGTTATCTGGTTTTTAAGGGCAGAAATATTCGGGAACCAGATATTGGTACAATACATGAATTGCGAGGATATCTGGGCATTATCATTAACAATATCACCAATTAAATCCATCGCCTGGGCTAGCGAAGCCTGAGTTGGATAATCCTTAACGGTTAATCCCCTGACTACGGTATTATTGAATGACATCCCATCCTTGTCAACCAAAATACGGGTATCCGGACCAGAAACCTGTCTTTTTAATGGCGTAAACGGGTTATGTTTATAATTAGTGTTTTTAAGCCCTGATTGACGGTTAAATATCTCATCACAGAAATCCAGCAGCATGTCTGGATCCATCTCTTTAGTTGCCATGCCGGAGTTATTGAGCGTAGAAATAAAGGATTTTTTGAATATCTCAATTTCCCTCCGCCCATAATCATCAATTTTGCCATCAAAAGTAACGCTTACTATCATACGGTAATCCCGAATTAACAGCTTTTCGCCCTCAATAAGGGTTTTATTAATCCCTTTTAAATAATGATCCACCCTACGTTTGGCAATTTCAGCACAAACCTGATTTTGAGCATTTTTGCGCCGGCCAAGCCAGATATCAAATTTGTTTTTTAGTTCCTTGCAGCCATAAAGACAAAATGACAATGTGGCCGACATCGGAAAGCGTAAGGCAAATAATCCCATTAGCTGATTAGCCAAGGTTTCACTTCCCCCAGTTAATGGGGAGGTATATAAGGCAAAGCCATAAGAGTTATCATTCTGAAAAACCCCCAACTTTTTGATATAGCTGTCATAGTTCAGAAATTTTCCAATGTTGTGCGGGGTATTCAGGCATTTGTAGTCTTCAGTAATATTATCCTTCGGTGACTGCTGTCTTTTCTTTGTACACTGTTTTAATGAGCTAACAACATCGTTATAGCGCTTTGTATATAATTTTCTAGTTTGTTCCAGGTTCATCAGGCTCTCCAACTGGTAAAATTTCTAATAGTTTATTAAGTGGATAATACTGGTTAATTGAGGTGTCAGCAAAATGCTCGTCAATTACTTTGGTATACTGTAATGGTAATGAGTTAATGAATTGGGGTAATGAGAAGCCTTTATTGGGATAGATATACCAGTCTAATTTATAACGCATGTAATTGATAAACTCGGTAGTTGCCTTGTCGTTATTACCGGCATCGCTTTCAAGTAAGATAAAAGCAGTATTAAACCGGTAGTTACTTTCATCTTTTGTTCCAGGAACAATATTTACTGCATAGTAAAAATTAAGTTCAGTATTCCGGATATCTTCCAGTAAAGTAATGAACGGATTTTTAAAACCATCACTCGCAGCAACATTTGGATACTGTTTGGTATAAAATACATTATGCAAGATACCAGCAATGGTCAGAACACCGCTATTATCAATATCATTATTAGAGGCATCATTAATCTGCTCAAAAATGAAGCGTTCCCGGTCGTAAGTGGCAGAGCTCTGTTGTGAAAGTACCTGATTGTAAAAATTAAGCAGCATCTTTGGTTTTACTGCTTCACATGCCAGGTTACGTTCCTTAAATGCAGCAATAATTTTGTCTCTAATTGATAACAGTACTCTTTTGTTTATCTTCAGGCTACGACCAGTTGTAGTAACTGCTATTGATAGCAAAATATAGTTATTACCATAAGAATGCTTAAAGAAGTAGTTGATATAGGTATTTTTAGGAAATCCGAACTCAAACAGAAAAGATAACTCGTTGGCTATACCAGCAGTTATCCGAATTTTAAAAATAATTGCCAGATCGTCATTGTGGTAGTAAACTCCTTCAGAACTATCAAATAGTTGTGCGCTAATAACTGATTTCAGCTGGTATTTAGCCAGAAAATCCTTACTCCGGATAATTGCCGGATAAAGACCACCATTTAACAGATATTCTTCCGGTGTTCTGGAGGAGTTAATCATCCGATCCAGAAATTTTAATTGACGTTTAATTCCATCAAACATTTTGCTTAATTCCCGGAACTGGCAGGTGCAGGAGTATTGCCGATTATTGAAGCATTACGGTTTGATACTGCCTGAGTAGAGAATGGTGGAAGCCCATTACCAGACATTAATCCCTGATTTTTAGCAATTGAATCTGATTCCTTACTTGGACCAAATGGCTGGTAATTGGTATTTGTTACCTGCCCGGCCGGTACCGTATTTATATACGGATTGCGGTTTAATCCAAGCAAGCTGGTACTTTTGTAACGCCAGGTAGCTTTCTGAACTACTGCATAGACATATTGCTGGTCATGATACAAGCCAACATCATCTTCATATGGTAGCAACCAGATCCGCATAGTTTTCTGCTGGTTTCTAACCGCTACTCCTGCCTGCGGCACTTGTGAATAAACGCCCTGCTGCTGATAAGCTTTTAGGATATTACTTGCACTATCCGGATCATAGGGATACTCTTCAGAATTGTTTCTGTCATTTACCGTTTGCCCATTAGGTAAATCAGTTGGCATAACCGTATCTTTTAATGAAGCGTTGTAGGCATCGGTAACGCTAGCACATTTACCTACTCCCTGTGGGTTACATGGGTTATCCAAAGTAGCACATCCCGCCAATAAGCTCAGTAAGGAACATACAATAAGCTGTTTCTTCATTATTTCACTCCCAGGTAATTATCAAGAGCATTAGTATCAAAGCCACCAATAACAATGTTACTGTCCGTAATGATAAACGGCGTTGCATTAATACCATTCTCGGTAGAATACTTCTGAATTTGAGCTATTTGATTATCCGCTTTAGTCAGGCAGGATTTATCCGGGATTGCAGCAGATAATTTCTTGACCATAATCGTATCAATTGCTTTTGCCGGACTGGTCGCACACAGGATCTGTTCAATATGCTCTTTGGCCAGTGGATGCATCGGTAGTGGAATGAAGAAATAATAAATAGTCAGTTTACTGAGGTTTTTACTTAAATATAATTCCAGTTGTTGACAGTATGGGCAATCAGGATCAACAAATACTGCAATTTGTTTCTTACCATTGCCAACTTTAATCGCCTGATTAAGAGGTAATTTATTAAAGTTATAGCGTTTATTTCGTTCAGCCGCTATTCGTAAGTCCGTTTCATCCTGCATTGATTTGGTATTAAGTATGTGCCCAACAATGATTTCACTTTCATTCTCAGGATTCACGTAAAAGGCATTATCTCCAGCTAGAACCTCATACATACCAGGAAATGGAGCCTGGTTAATTTGGGTTATCCTGGTATTTGGCAGTATTGCCCTAATCTGTGATTCTGCCTGAGGTGAAACCGCAGCAAAAGAATGTCCTGTAAACATCATAAATAATAATGGTAATAATATTTTTTTCATGGGTCAAACTCCTAATTAACACTGATTGGTAAGCTGTTTATTTTTTGATAATCCTGATTAACATTAACCGGGAACTCAATTCCTTGTGTATTAACAATAGTTACATTGCGCTGATCTGTAATTTCAATTACAGGGAATGTTTTCTCGGCCAGGTTAATATAGTACTGCGCTAACTGATTAAATCCACCGGATACACCATTAGCAGCAGCAAAGCCCATCGATTGGCTTGGATTTACGTATTGATTTGTTCCAACGGAGGTTTGCTGTAATGTAGTCGCCTGATTGGCAAATGCCGTTGCTAAACCGCCCACCGTTCCGGATAATAGAGCAAGTGCAACCTGACGCCCCTCTTTGGATACCAAACGCCCACGCAAACCAGCCTTACCATCTTCTCCAACAATATACCCCTCCATCTTCATATCAATAACATCACCATTCTTCATGACGCAGGAGATTTTTTCCGTGCGGAAATATGCTCGTTCTGAGGCAACATCACCATAACCAGCAGCTAGGACAAAACAGCCTTTGATTTTAGTTCTGACACCATTTGGTAATTGAGCACTATCCGTAATATTTAATAGTATGGGAAATGGATTATCCTGGGCGGTACCACCACATGGTGCATCAATTGATGTGATTACTTTTGCCTTAACAAATGAAGTAGGTAAGTAAGTTTGGGTATTTTTAGGTTTATTTGCCGCATTCTGAGCAGTTTTACCTGTAGTAGCGGTACTTTCAGCAGATTCACTACTTAGTTTTACCGAAACAATATCTGGCTCATCAGGCATTAATATGGCAGACTCTTCTGATAACGGAGGTAATCCAGTACCCTCACCACCCTTGCCTTTAGGCATAATTGCTGCTAATGGGGTATCAGGAGCTGGTGCACGCTTGATATCTTCAAGAGCAGCCATAATTTTAGTGAACTGCTGCTGATTGTAGCTCTGGGTATCACTTTCCAGTTTATTTTGAGCGCTTAACTGGGATTTGATATCATTAACCTGATTTTGTACATCATCAAACTTCTGCGCTGATTGCTGGATCCATACTTCCTTGTCAGAAATATTATTGGCAACACTGGCGTTAATGTCAGAAATATTGACACCTTTTTCTGGGTCAGAATTCGGCTGATTTCTGCGCCCGGTGCTAAGGAGGATAATTACGAAAAAGAAGACAATTGCACCAACAGATCCCCATAGCACCCAGTTCTGTTTTTTCTTGGACTTTTCAGAATCGAAATCACTCATCTTGTTTCGCTCCAATAACAAAAACTTTGGTTAATTCCCGATTTGCCAATACCGGTTTCTCAATTGCAACAGCAATAGTATTGGGTTTCCAAAACTGGTTTTCGGACAATACTATTTCCTTGCCTGATGTATTTTGTAAAATAAAGACTGAGCCAATAAATCTGTTATCAGTATAAGTCTTATACAGCATAAAATTGACTTCTTTCCAGAGCTTGATCTTGGTATCGACCGCACTAACAACATAACCATCTTCATTCTTGCGGTCAAGATACATATCTTCAATAAAAGTAACTATCTGGTTGGTAAAGTCAGTACTACCCACAACAGAACCACTGGCACCACGTAATGGACGAATTAGAATAGTTTCGCTAGGTACTGACTGCATTCTTAAACGCAGTGTATAAGTTCGTCCATCCACATCAGTAATAAACATATTAACTGAGGTACCAGTTACTGTTTGCGCGTGCAGATTACCAATCTTTATAGTTGATACAGTCGATTTATTTGGTTTAACCGGTCGAACATATATTTGGCCAGTTTTATCATCTGTATCTACTTTCAGCTGCTTTGATGATAATTTGACTGTATCTATTCTTGAATTAGCAATGGTTATCCGACTAACATCATAGTCAGAGATTACAGCTGTAATTTCTCCATTATTGGCTATATCAAACTCCTGGAGTCCAAATGCGCTACTAGTTGTCAGTGCCAATAAGACTAATAATTTACTGTTTTTCATTGATGATTTCCCCAAAAGGATCATTATTATTAACTTCGCCGAACTCATTGATATATAACTGGCCATTAATGATCTGGAAACTGATCCGGTATGATTTTTCTGTAGTTGAAACCACTTTATCACCAATGATTGATTTAAGAACTCCATTAATGATAACTATATTTGCCCCAGCATCAACCTTGAAGCCAATGATAGAGAACATTGTGGTTAGCTGGTTACGCTTAACCCGTGAAGCCTGTTGTGCCAATTGTGTTCTTAAAATACCCTGCTCTGACGGGTTTACGTAGTTAATAATAAGACTATTCTGGTATTCAATATTTTCCGGGCTGACATTATTCGCAAGAAAAATAAAGTATGTCGCCATTTCCTGAAGATATTTCGGATCAGCATCATTACTGTCTACCCAGAATTTGTCATGAACAACCGGTGGAACAATAATAGTTCTTTCCCTACCCATATTTTTAACTGCCAGAGCTAGTGTCAATAATAGACATAATGCCAGAATAATCAATATTAGATCGTTGACCTGAACCCGTCTCAGAGCTTTAATCAACTTGTTTTTATAAACTGTTTTTTCCATAATTTATCCTGAAATCTCACGAATATGGGACGGTGGCAATCGTTTTAATTTTAACGAACCAAAGTTCCAGTAGAAAAAGTGTATTAAATAGCCCCTTAATTTTCCGGCCTTGATTTTGGTATATTGATATGTTGCAAATAAAGAGACAACCAACATGACCAAGAACATCAAAAAACTTTTCATTAACAGGCCTGGAAACAAGATCACCGCAAAAACGATGATCTCATCAGCATCAAACCATAAAGCTTTAGGTGGGTCATCCAGTCTTCGTGGAATGTAATAGCTTTTTTTAGACATGGCTAACCTATACCGCAACCACAATTAATGATGAATTGACGATACCTGTTACCATATCCGGACCAAAGGCAATTAGTAATGCAAAAATAATCCCGCCAATTACTGCCATTGGCGCCTGTTTGGCTATTCCAATAATCAAGGCTACGATAAAGCAGGCAGCTGCAAGCAATATTCCCAGATAACCATGAATTACCGAATCAACCCAGTTATAACCATTTTTAAATGCTGCATCATTGGTTGTTGAACCATTGGTATGGCTCGCCAAACTTAACCCAAAATAACAGCAGATAACTAATAGTAATATTAATGATGCTTTATGCTGTTGAATAAATCCTTTTGCATCTAATACAAACCTGTTCATATATAAACTCCTAAAAATTAAACACCGGCTTTAGCCAGAGCAAAGATCATCAGAAAGCCCCAGATCGCCAGTATTGTAATCGTAATATATATTTTTGTACGTTTGGGTAGACTGGTTCTGATTAATCTCGGAACCTCATAAAAACTAACAAAAAACATAATTACAGAAAACATGGCAATCCCAAACCAAACCATAGTATTGTCATTAAGCATGAATCCTCCTTAAAATATTAAGTTAACCTATTTCTTTCTAATTCTGGGTTATAACAACTTCAATTTCTGCCCTCCTGTTCTCGTAGCGACCCACTTTGTTTTTATTACTTGCCACATAACAACACAAAGGTCTGGCTTCAATTGTTATGTTAGATGCTTTAAACCCATAGTGATGTATCAGGTAATTCCTGACCGCTTCTGCCCTGTTATGTGCAAGACGTTGATTGAAGTGTGATTTATGTTTCACGGCTTCAACATTATCGGTATAACCAATAACTTTGATTTGCTCATCTTTAGTGATATGAAGATGCTTAATACTGGCTCTAATTTTGCTAATAGCCGATTTGGTCAAATAAGATTTACTAAATGTAAAATTCACGGCGAATTTCTCCGTACGTTTTTTTATTTCTACTGGAGTGACTGGTGTTATAAATATCGGTGATTCTGGTTCATCAGGTTCATCATCTAAAGTAAACTGAGTTGGTAAAGGACATGATTCCGCATTACAATAAGAATAATCGTTTGTTGCTACGTTGTAATAAGTCCGTGCTTCAATAGGTGATGGATTATCAGAAGCACAACCAATTAAAAAGCTAGTTGTTATAGCCAAGCTCAATAATAGCCTTATGGACTTTCTTTGCATACTTTTCCCTTTTTGATATGGTTTTTGCATTATAGGCTCCCACTGCATTCCAGTTGTAGCCCAGTCTATTTATGTTGTCCGATAATATCCATGCTCCAACCATGATATTGGTACATGGATCATATAAATCATTTTCTGAAATATTGTATTGCTGGAGTTTTTTTAACCAGCCAGAATTAATCTGCATTAATCCAATGTCATAACTGCCATTATCATTCTTACCTAATGCCCTGGGATTAAAACGGCTCTCAACTTTGGCGATTGCTACCAGTAAACTTGCCGGGACTCCATATCTTGACTCAGCCCGACTCCAGCAAGCACTTCCTGGTTTCAATTTCTGTGGTGCAGAATGGCTAGTTGTATAATAATTGGCAGATTTAGGTTTCTCATCGCTATAATTAGTTACACTAATTGCCAGACTATTACTTATATTAATGATAAACAACAGCTGAAGCAGCTTCTTCAACATTCTTACTCCTGAATACACATTGGCTAAGTATCGAAGCATATGCCTGAGAAATATGACCATGATTTTGCTGCTTAAAAGTTTTTGCCAATTGCATCAGTAAATCATCATCTGATGATTTTCCACCAACAACAATATTCACAATCTCCTGATCAAACCATTGATAAAATTTATCAGTATAGTAAAAATCATGATCTGGACCAATACGCACAAAATACTCACTTTCGAATAATAGATCAAGAAGCATCTGCAGTCTTTTTTCTGGCAATGAATAACGGGCATCTTCCCGATTAATCTGGATGGCCTGAAACTGTCCTACAGTCTCAAGTCCAAGATCCAGAGCCTGAGTAAATAGCAGTTTGAAATCATTTTTATTCCGGCTGGTTATATCCAGAGTACTCCCAATAAGATTAAGAATCGTTCTCAGATTAAGACAACCCAGGTTGTTTAAAATAAAGGCATTAATGATTTGCTCAATCGCATCTTCATAATTACCTGATATCTGGATTGCATTTTTCTTGACTATAATAAACTTTGTCATTTATTTGTCCCCTATAAATTTCTTACAATATACGATGATGGACGTATTGATTTTAATAGCTTATCTGGCATATTTCGTCCATAACCGAGTAATTCAATTAATTGGCTGGCTTCTTCTTTATTGGATATTTCATAACCAAGCATATTCAATTTACGAATTATTTTCGAATATACATGGGTTCTCACTGTGCCAGCAGTTATAAATAATAAAGAAGCGATTTCTTCAATAGAGAAGTCATTCGCAAGCAAATACATAACACATTGCTCCTGGTTACTAAACCGAACTTGGTGCCTGGAGTAGTACCTTGGAATAGGTTTAAAATGATTGCCGAGCAATTTCTTGGCTGAAAGTTCTCCAGTTATCGCTTGTTCAACCAGCATATATATTTCGCAACCAATCTTTATTAGCTTTTTTGTCCAGTAAAATATCTGAATTGATCCATTTATTAACAAACTTTCTACAACCAATGCATCACTCATGTTCTTAACAAGAATTTCATCTACTTGCATAATCTGGTCTCTTATTATGGTGAAAGATTTGTTATCCAATAAATTCATTTTTGGTTTTATTCCCAGCGTTTCTTTTGTATGCAAAGTAGCAAAAGCAATCTCATGTGATAGTGTTTTCACATAAGCAACTTCATCATCAAAATATCGGTTTGAAAACCAAACAGCAAATGCTAATTCATGTTCAAAATTTCGCATGCTCTACCCCTACAGTTTAAACAAAATAAATTTTAAAAACATACACAGATCCGTTGATTTTTCATAAGCGGATTTGTATACTATGACCTATTTACAAGTGATTTGGAGGAATTTAACCAATTTATGCTCAGCAGAAATTGCACCAAATTCGGTAACTTTATGGTGCAAATATGCCCAAACGATGTAGCAGCAATAATCAAAGCCAGGTAATCCCTTGATGACTACCCTATCCGGATGCTTTAACTGCTCTACCATTGGCTGTATTTCGACTGGAACTGAATAGATGTGTGTTCGTGAAATTAGATCCTTGAAGAAGCGCGCATTTATTTTACGTTGCTCTTCAGGTAAGTTTTGATACTCCCGATATTGGAGTTTATGAACGTTGGTAATAAAATTAACTCGCTCCCTCTGATACCATGACGGGTTTTTAAGTACATCCCGCAGATAAGCATATGGGTGACGAATTTGCCCAGATTGGCTGCGTTTACTGACATAAACACATGCAGATTCCACATCCAGGTCTGAATATTTCTGTTTTAGTTTATCCTTATAATCTTCATTAATAATAACAAGTTGATCTTTGACCTCATTTGTTTTCCTGCGTTTATGTTGCTTTAATAAGGCTGCTTCGTTTGGCACCATCAAATAACTGTATTTATCTGTAGCAGTTATCTCAAGTGGAACCAACTCTTTAAGTTCAGCCAGAATCTTATTAAATATCCGCCTAAATTCATTTAATGTGGGAATTCCACCACCAAATAGCTCATAAAGCGGTTCAATCTGAAAGGAGTAATTAATCTTTTTTAAATATAAATTGTAGTTTTGATATAGGAAATAATTAAGAATGTCAAGCTTGCGAGAGTTGCTAAACTCTTCAACCGCTTTTGCAGAAATTGGTACAGCTGTTAATTTGATAAGCTCAAATATTTCATCGCTAAGGACTATTTGTTGCTGCCAGAGTTGGCTATCATCATGCAACCAGCTATGATTTCCACTAACAAAATGTATTGAATCGCGTGGTCTTCTAGCTTTATCATTGGGATTAGTATATGAGAGTGTTAATTCACAGTTTATAAATGCCTGCAATTGCATGGCTATAGCTTCTACATCCTTACTGCTTGGAACATAGTTAATTCCAAGTGCTTCTTTATAAAACTGTGCTCTACTACGAGGAATGCTTACAACCGGAGTTTTGGAGCGAGTTCTGATTATTGATTTACACAGATAAGAAAACAGGCGCCGGGGATAAATTCCGGTAGGTATAACTTTACCACTAAATTGAACAGTTAAGCTCTCAGATCCAATAAAAGTGCTTTGAGAATACCCCTGTACAGGTGTTGCAATATTGCAATTATACTGTAGTGCAAATGGTACATGTATGAATGGAGATATAGTATAAGTTATGTTATTTAATATGGAGTTTTCACTTGGTTGAGTCTGTAGTGGAGTGTTTGGTGTAAGATTTTGTATTGTATGATATTTATTAGTGTATTTTGAAATATGGTTAGTAGTTTTTGTACCTGCTATAGTAACAATAATAGTGAATTTATTGGCAGTATTTAATATTTTATTTGATAAATGATTTCAATTTCAAAGATGAAAAAAGCCCAAACATTTTGTCTGGGCTTATACTAAAGATTTTTAGGACTAATTAAATGTTACTATAAGATTTATGTCGTAGATAATGATCAATAATCACTAATGCTGCCATAGCATCTACAACAGGAACAGCCCGAGGTAATACACATGGATCATGACGACCATAAGCTTCAAGATCAATTTCATTATAATCAACATCCAACGTCTTTTGCGGCTTACTAATTGTTGAAACAGACTTAAATGCTACCCGAAAATAAATATCTTCACCACTGGTAATACCACCTAACACTCCACCAGCATGATTTGTCTCAGTTCGAATATCACCTTCTACCAGAACAAATGGATCGTTATGTACAGAGCCACGTAGTTCTACACCAGCAAAACCCGAACCAATTTCAAAGCCTTTTACAGCATTGATACTAACCATGGCTTTTGCCAAATCGGCATGAAAACGATCAAAGACTGGCTCACCAAGCCCAACAGGAACATTGCGTAATACACATTTGATAACACCACCGATCGAATCACCATCATCTCTTACTTCTTCAACTAGGCTAATCATCTCTTTCGCAATAGTTTGATCTGGACAACGAATTATATTTGCTTCAACATCAGCAGCAGTAACTTTTGTATGATCAATCTGTGCTTTAATCGGACCAACTTGCTCAACAAAGCTAATTATCTCAACACCCAATTCTTGCTGTAAAAATTTCTTAGCTATTGCTCCAGCTGCTACCCGTGCTAGAGTTTCCCGCGCACTTGCCCGCCCACTACCACGATAATCGCGCATACCATATTTCATGAGATAGGTAAAATCAGCGTGTGATGGTCGGAAAATATTTTTTAAATGATCATAATCCGCTGAACGCTGATCTTTATTATAAGCTAGCATTAATATTGGTGTGCCAGTAGTCTTACCTTCAAAAACACCAGATAAAACATGAATAGTATCAGTTTCAGAGCGCGGCGTTGTAATCGCACTTTGCCCCGGCTTACGGCGATCTAGTTCAGCCTGAATTTCCTCGGTAGTAATTTTAATTCCTGCCGGACAGCCATCAACAATTACCCCAACTGCACCACCATGCGACTCGCCACAGGTAGTAATCTTAAACAATTGACCAAAACTATTCCCAGACATATTATTCTCAATTCAAACTTTTTGCAAATTTAGCTAAACTAGCCACTCCACCAATCAAATCTTCTTCATCCGCAGCAAAAGAGAAGCGCACATAGCCTGGCTGACCAAAGCCACTACCAGGAACGGTTGCCACATTAGCTTCTTCAAGTGCCCGAATACAGAACTCATCATCGGTCATATTATTAACTCCAAGGCTTGCTAATGAAGTCCAAACATATAATGTTGCTTTTGGTAATGGTAATTCAATCCCAAAATGCTCCTTAAATGCCTCGACAAAAACATCACGACGTTTTTTCATGGTTGCATTAACCCAGTTAGTAATTTCATCAGCATGCTTAAAGGCACCAATTGCACCATGCTGACATACCAAAGAAACACCTGTGGTACTTTGCGTTGTAAGTGCACTTAATGCATCAATTAGATCTTTACGCGCAAGCATAAATCCTACCCGCCAGCCAGTCATCGCAAATGTTTTGGAAGCACTTTGTAAAATAACTATATTTTCTTTATACTCAAGAAAACTACCACAAGAAACATATTCATCATCAGTATAAACTAATCCGCTATACACCTCATCACTAATTACTAATAAACCCAGTTCATTAGCGGTATCCATCAAAGCTTTCATTTCTGGACGAGTATAGATTACCCCTGTTGGGTTAACTCCATTATTAATCAGTAATATTTTACAGTCTGGAGTATAAGCTGCTTTAAGCATTTCAGGGGTCAATTTCCAGCCACCTTCTTCAGTGGTCTTTATTACAACAGGCTTACCATCCATAATTTTGGTGATTGCTGGATATGAAACCCAATACGGCGCAGGAATTATTACACCAAGTTTCTCAGCTGGATCTTTTTTTAATGGCGAACTAGAACCTAATAAATACTGTAACATTAGATAAAGTCCAAATTTTCCACCAGTAGTAATAATGCACTCTTCAGCAGTATAATTGGTATTATATAATTCGTTCATCCGTTCAGCTGCAGCCTTACGCAATTCTGGTTGACCAGCTGTTATTGGATATGGAATATCACCTATTTCAATAAATTTGATTGCTGCATCCCGAACAATTTTTGGTGTCACCAATTTAGGTTCTCCAGCACTCAAATTATAGACACGAATACCCGCTGCTTTTTTACTTTGAGCTATTGAATTAATCACTACTGTTACCGATGCCTGTAATTTACTCATCGCTTTGAACCTTTCTTGACTCTTCTATTAATATTTCAAAAATTCTGGCAATCATAGTTGCAGATATTTTATGCTCATTACTCACACTATCATGAAACTCTCTTAACAGCACTTCTCGAGCATGATCATAAACTTGCATATTATTTTTTTTCTTATATTCACCGATTTTCTTTGCCAAATCTTGGCGTTTGGCAATCAGTTCAATGATATCTTTATCAACCTTGCTTATTTGCAATCGTAAACGTTCAATTTCATTCATATTAGCTATTCCCACGCTTTACAACTATGAATCTGGTTATATTTGGTTGAATATCCTGTATTCCTTGCTTTAGTACTGAGAGATTATAACTTTTTGCTGCCTGAGCTGATGCTACAACCGCTGCTTTACGTGGCAATATTCCTAAAGATAAATCTCTAGCTGCCTTTGCAGTATCACCCCAGTCTATGGTCTTAAATCCATGCTGATTAATAAAACCCTTACATTGCTCAAAAGCAGGAGTATATGAATAAAGCTCAGTGATTTCTGAAATCTGGGTATCGGCAAAACCGATAAGGCACTGCTCTACATTTAGCTGAATATCATCAATTGGCATAAAAGAATGACGACCCATGGCAGTAAAAGCTGGCCAAACTATCCCACTATTATAGTTTACAAAAGGAAAAATCCCAACATCTATCTCTTCTCGATCAAGTGCCGCTAACACACCCTCCATATCAATCAGATAATGTAAAGTATGTTGACTCATATGTGCCTTTGCAGCATAGATTTGTCCAGCTTCCTCAGAGAAAGACCCGATATCTCCCGAAACCCCTATTCGCATTATATTACCCTTCTATCAAGCCCTTAATTTACTTGCCACTGACAGTAGAAGTTCTTTGGTAGTATCCCAGCTTAGACAAGGATCAGTTATTGATAAACCGCCTAAATCAATCGGATCACCAGATTCGGCATTTTGCCGCCCTTCCTTGATAAAACTTTCAAGCATAAAGCCTTTTACTAACTTTCTAAGTTCTGGCTTATCACCAAGGCTATCAATCACATTTTTTACAATAGTAGCTTGAGCGTTATGATCTTTAACGCCATTAATTAAACAGTTATCATGACTAACGTCAACAATTATTGCTGGATTTACAACGCCACCCTTGGCAAAATGCCCTGCAACTTCATGTATATGCTCTACAGAATAGTTTGGTTTGTCATTACTACCTCTTAGTACCAAATGTGCATATTTGTTACCTGCTGTTTTCACTTCATAACCATCAAAAACGGCATAGTGGGAGTGTTGGGCAGCAACAATGCTATTTACCGCAATTTTCAATGATCCATGCGTCGGGTTTTTCATCCCAACTGGACAATCTAGCGATGAAGCAAATATTCGGTGCTCCTGATCTTCAGTACTTCTAGCGCCAATTGCAACCCAAGATAATAGCTCCTGGAATCCACGCGCATTATGGGTAAATAAACATTCATCAGCAATCGGCAAGCCAAGTTCAACAACTTGCGTCATTAGCTTACGGCAATACCATATTCCGGCTTCAATATCTGGCTCAGCTAGTGGGTCGGGCTGATTAATCGGACCTGTCCAGCCTTTTACCGTACGAGGTTTCTGAATATAAACCCGCATAATAATTTTAATCTGATCTTTTACTTCTTCACTAATTTGTTGTAATCGATTAGCATAATCAAGTACCGCCTCACTTGGCCATGCTGAGCAAGGTCCAATAATCATAAGTAAGCGTGAATCTTCACCACTAAGAATTGCTTCAATTTCTTCCTTATGTCGTTCAATATTTTTATATCCATTCTCAGTCAAAGGAATTTTACTGATAATTTCTTCTGAAGTTGGTACTTTTTTAATCGTCTGATATGCCATGTATTGTCCAATATTCCATTAAATTCATTTACTAATTTTAGTTGCCAGTTTTAATAATAACTCTTCGGTAGCTTCCCAACCAAGACATGGATCGGTTATCGATAATCCACCAAGATCAATTGGATTGGCAGTTTCAGCATTCTGTTTACCTGGTTTTATAAAGCTTTCTAGCATAAATCCTTTTACCAGCTTCTTCAGTTCAGGCTCTGAGGCAAGATCATCAATAACCTTCAGAATAATATCGGCTTGAGCATTATGATCTTTGACACCATTAATCATGCAATTATCATGACTCACATCTATCACCACAGCAGGATTTTTGACTTCATTCTTACGATAGTTCTCGGCAACTTCTCTTATATGTTCAACAGAATAGTTTGGTTTGTCATTACTGCCACGTAATACAATATGTGCATAAGGGTTACCATCAGTTTCCACTTCATTACCATCTAGTACAATATAATGAGAATGCTGGGCTGCAACTACACTATTCACACCGATTTTTAATGAGCCATGCGTAGGATTCTTAATTCCAACTGGGCAATCAATCCCTGACGCAAAAATTCGATGTTCCTGATCTTCACTACTTCTAGCACCAATTGCTACCCATGATAGCAACTCAATAAAGCCACGAGCATTATGGGTAAACAGGGCTTCATCAGCTATCGGCAAACCCATCTCGACCACTTGTGTCATAAGTTTACGACAATACATCGCACCCGCGGCAATATCGGGCGGTGACAATGGATCTGGTTGATTTACTGGTCCAGTCCAGCCTTTAATGGTTCTTGGTTTTTGGATATAAACTCGCATAACTAGTTTTAATGCATGATTTACCTTATTATCCAAGGCTTTAAGTCTTTTCGCATATTCTATAACAGCAGTATCTGGCCAAGCTGAACATGGTCCAACAATAACTAAAAGCCGATTATCCTCACCACTTAAAATAGCTTCAATTTCCTGACGATGCTTATTTATACTTGCGTAACCAGCACCACTTAATGGCAATGCTTCAATTATTTCATCCGCAGTAGGAAGTTTTTTTACAATCCGGTATCCCATTTTTACCCCAAACTAGATGTTCTAACATAATCCAAAGCTTCAGCAATAACTGATTCAGCTACCGGAAATGCAACTTTGTTATCAATATTTTTAACCGAGCCAATACCAGTTAATAACACTAACACAGTTTCCTGATTAAGATTTTTTTTATCGCCGCGCATTGCAGCTATAATAGATTGATTATCGTATGATTTCAAAATTGAT
The DNA here is from genome assembly GCF_002892535.1 of Aquella oligotrophica. Taxonomy (NCBI): domain Bacteria; kingdom Pseudomonadati; phylum Pseudomonadota; class Betaproteobacteria; order Neisseriales; family Neisseriaceae; genus Aquella; species Aquella oligotrophica. Next base: position 1,587,672 of record NZ_CP024847.1, read on the forward strand.
GTATTAATATCTAATCGTGACAGAAATTTACTCACGCGAATGAAATCAGTATCCGCAAGTAGTCCAAGAAGATTAGCTACTTTTGCTTCAATAAGCATACCTAAACCAACTGCAAACCCATGCATAATCACGTATTTACTTAATTTTTCAAGCGCATGCGCAATCGTATGCCCATAATTAAGAATCATCCGAAGGTTTCGTTCCTCTTCGTCAATCTCAACAACCATTGCTTTCAATGCTACGGCTTTTTGTAGAACCTTTATTAATGACTTCTCTTCCAGAGCTAGTATTAAATCTAGATGCGATTCACAAAATTCAAAATGCTCACCATCACAAGTTAGAAAGATTTTGACTGCTTCAAAAAAACCATTAATAATCTGATCTTTAGGCAATGATTTTAATAAATCAATGTCCATAATAACAGCTTTTGGCTGCCAAAAAGCACCAATATTATTTTTTCCATAGCTGGAATTGACTGCAACTTTGCCACCAACACTACTATCAATCATCGCTAGCATGGAAGTTGGCACTTGAATAAAATCCATTCCACGCATATAGGTAGCAGCAATAAAACCAGCCATATCCCCTACTACACCACCACCAAGTGCAACACATAGTGTATGTCGATCACAGCCAAAAGCAAACATTTCCTCTTCTATCGCGGTCTTAGTCGCTATATTTTTTGAATTCTCTCCGCTTGGAAAGATAATTAGCTCAACTTGATAGCCAGAGGCCTGTAAATTATCGCAAAGCAATTCGCCATACATTTTTGCTACAGTATCATCACTAATTATAACAACCTTACCAGAATGGCAATACTCAGCAATCCATTCCTGCGCGTTCTTTAATAATCCGCTAGCAATTACTATTGGATATGATCTAGCTGGCTTTGGTGGAATATTTACATTTATTGAACTAATCATTTACTTATTTACTTGAGTTATTTTAAGGCTTAAATTATAAACCATTTAAACCGATTAGTACTTATTAAATTGTGCATAGCAATGCAATAACTAGATACTTCGCCAATTGGCATGGTATTAGTAGAACTTTTCATCAATAAATTTATTACACAAACTTGGATTAACTGGTAAGATAACTTATTCACATTAGTAACATCTGGAGGTATTTTGTATGAGATATAGTTGGCGCTGGTTCGGACCAAAAGATCCGGTATCAATTCAAGATGTAAGACAAACGGGAGCAACGGATATTGTTTCTGCCCTGCATCATATTCCCAATGGTGAAGTCTGGAGTATTAAAGAAATAAAAAAACGCCAGCATGAAATTGAATGGGATGACATAAACAATGAAAAAACTAATCTGAAATGGACGATCGTTGAAAGTGTACCTGTACATGAAGATATAAAAAAGCGTACTGGCAATTATCAGCAATATATCGAAAATTATAAACAATCAATTCGTAATCTGGCTACTTGTGGACTTAAAATTGTAATTTATAATTTTATGCCAATTATTGATTGGACTAGAACTGATTTATCTTATCGTTTGCCAAATGGAGCATTGGCACTGCGTTTTGATTTTAATGAATTTGCTGCATTTGATTTATTTATGCTAGAACGAGAAAATGCATATAAAGACTATACTTCCGAACAAATTGCGAAAGCAGAGGAAGTTTTTAAGCAATTGACAGATGCAGATAAAGCCCGGATTATTAAAAACATCATCGCTGGATTACCCGGTGCTGAAGAAAGCTTCACTATGGAGGAGTTTCGAGCTGCTTTGAAGCAATATGATGGTATAGATGCTAATAAATTACGCGAGCACCTCTTTGCCTTTTTGAAAGAAATCATGCCTGTTGCCGATGAATGTGGTGTGCGAGTAGCAATCCATCCGGATGATCCACCGCGCCCAATGTTTGGCTTACCACGCATCTTGAGTAATGAAAATGATATTCGTGCAATAATGGATGGCTTTAATAGCAAAAACTGTGGTGTTAACGTTTGTGCTGGTTCATTGGGTGTCAATGCCGACAATGATCTCGAAAAATTCATCCGTATCTGGGGTGAACGAATCCCATTTGTCCACCTAAGAAGTGTTAAACGTGAAGCCGATGGCAGTTTTTATGAAGACGAACATATTTCTGGTAGTACCAATTTAGCTAAATTAATTAAAGCAATAATTGATATTGAAAAAGAAACTGGGAAAGAGATAATTATTCGTCCGGATCACGGACACCAAATGCTTGATGATCTGAGGAAAAAAACCAATCCCGGTTATTCATGTATTGGACGCATGAAGGGTATTGCCGAATTAAAAGGTATGGAACTAGCCATTAGAACTTTCAGTTAACAATAGTTATAATAGCCCGATTTAATATCGGGTTATTTACCATTAAACCAAACCATGCAAAAACGCGGTATTAATTAATGATACCCCCGGTTTAAAATTTATCCTGCCAAGCTATATGCTTAGGTGGTTATAAAATAAACCTATGAAAGGGGTAAATAATGAAACCGAATAAACATGGGATAGTACTAAAGTTACTGATTGTCTCGGGCTTTGCCACAATTAATACCAGTGCTTTGGCTACTTCAATAATTAATAATAGCTCACAGCCAGTTACAATTAGCAATGGATTAGTAACCGAAGGTGCAACAAGTACAATCCAGCCAGGAAATAGTTTTGATATTCCATCTACTTGGGGGGATAGTCAACACTTATATGCTCGCATTTTGGCAAATAATACACCGATTTGTGTAACACAATATGGTGTAAGCAAACTACCAACAACCGAGAATCAGCAGGTTACAACAGAGCTTGAATGTACCAGTTATAATGGTCCAACTCCAACGCCCACTCCGACACCAAGTCCAACCCCAGTACCAACCCCGTCTCCATCTGGAGTAAGGATCTATGGCAATGGAACGTGGATTTATGATGCTCAATTTTTGGATGGTCCAGATGGAGCTGCATATACCAAGGCTGGTTTATGGAGTCCGAATCTAAATAGTTATAATATTGGTGCAAGGACATCAAGTAAAATTACTCAATTCTTCACCTATGGTGGTGATTTGGAAATGTATTGTCGTGGGTCTGGTGAGGCTGATTTAAGTGAAGCATGTACAAGTAAAAATATGCTGGTAAATTATTATCCGCCTTCTTTTTATAATACTAGCCTAACACTGGCTAAGCTCGGTGATAGCGGATATTCTTCATCAGCGCAATATAAATTAAGTGCTGATAAAGTAAATTCAGGCACCAATGCAAAAGTACAGATAATTCCAATTGTAGATGGCAGGCTTGATAACCCGGCATCGAGTGACTATTTGAGTGCAATGAACCGAATGACGCAAAGTGAGGCGCAATTGTTAGCAGATAATGTTGCACGCATTTATTGTGCGGATAACTCGGTTAGTGGCGTTCAATTTGATCTTGAACCATTTGATTTTAGCAAATCTGGACAACAGTATTTTTATACTCAGATAGCTAAAGACTTCGCGGGACAAAATAAAGATAGTAAAGGAAATGATAAATTTAACTGTAAAAATGAAGACCATCCTGACGGAAGATCTTTCTCAGTATTTACTTTCCCATCTAAAGTAAATCAAAACTTAGTTCAATCTTTAAATAGCTATAATAATGGCTATGTAATTTATTCGTTGTATGACCTTCCTGATAATGCTCCGGTTGGCCCTGTAAATAGCCCAGCCAATTATTACAACCTTGTACTTCAGGAAGTTAATAAAGCCATTAATAGTGGTGCTTACTTCCAACTGGGTATACCAGCAGCAGCGTCTGTTCATGAATACGAAAGTCTTAATGGCAAAGTAACAGGTTATAAGCAGCTTGATTATGTAAAAGCAGCCATTAAGGCTATCAATGACTCAGGTGTACGTGCTAACCCAAGATTCCTTGGGGTTGCAGTATGGGGCTGGAGTAAATACATGAGCTACCCACCACATTCGACTAATGTGTATAGCCCAAGTCACCCTCCTTCAGATGTTTTACAATATTTACAGCAAAACATGTAATTCTCAACATAACTGCTCGGACTATCTCACAATAACTATGTTGCAAGGCTCCTTATTTACTTCTCATGTAAACCGCGTCGCCTTGCGCCTAACTCTTGCTAGTATATTCCGACAGTTACAGGGGTTACGTAATATGAATAATTATTTTTTATCCTGTTGATTTTTCATAAACATAAAGATCACGCTTTGACGCTACTTTATCATATAAAAATTGCGCTTTCTGATTTTCATGGCGGGTTAACCAATAAAATGATGGACAGCCTGCATTTTTAGCTTCAACTGCTACAGCATCTATCAATTTACGAGCAATGCCCTGCCCCCGATATTTATCATTGGTATATAAATCACTCAAATAACAATTACGCAAATTAAATGTATCTGGCATAAAAACATAATTAGCCAATCCAACCACATTACCATCAATAATAGCCAGCAAAGAATTAAGTTCAGTAGTTTGATCCATTATCATTGAGAACACAGATTCAATGTGTTTATCATCCACATCAAAAGCATAAAACTCAAAATAAAGCTTCATCAAGGTTTGCCAGCCTGATTTAAACTCTTCGTTAAGAGGTAAAACTCTCATATGGATTAGTGTACCTTATCAGAAATCAGGGGAATCTCATCAATTGATAATTGTAAAACAAACTCACTTAATTCCTGTTGAGTAAATTTATATTCAGCATTACAATAATCGCAATCAACAGTAATATTCCCTTGTTCTGCAATCAAGCTTTCCAGCTCTACTTTGCCAAGGCTACGTAAAATCTCACTAACCCGATGACGGCTACAACTACAACCAAATTTGACAGCCTGTTCAGGCATAACAACAATGTCATCTTCATTAAATAGCTGATAAAGAATGCGCTGAAGATTAGTATGCATTAACTCATAGGTTGTCAGAGTATTTGCTAGCATAAATACCCGCTCGATTTCTTCTGTAAACTGATGGTGGGTATCTGGTAATTGCTGTAGCATAAAGCCAACTACACGATGCTCACTGTAAGAAATCAAGAACCAGCTTTTTAGTTGCTCTGACTGCGCCATATAATTATTGATAATTTCATCAACTAAAGAACCATTAAATGCAATCACGCTTTGGTACAAACTACCCTCATTTTTAGAGTCAATACTAACTACTAGTCTGCCATCTTGCATATATTCAGAGTATGAAATTACTGCCTCATCGATTGCAACAAATTTAGCCGTAGCCCTAACTACCATGTCATTACTGCACTCACTCACAACCAAACGGAAATGAGGATTATCCTGAATCTGGCAAATTACTTTACCCTGCAATTTAAGATTGCTAGTCAAAAGAACATTCGCAGCTAGCAATTCACCAAGTAACTGCTTAAGTCCGAGAGGATATTCCCTTTGATTGGCAATTGTATCCCAACAATCTTCTAAAACCACCATTGCACCTTTAATTGGCAGTTTTTCAAAAATAAATTTTTGAACAAAGCTAGTTAACATTTATCAGCTATTCTCATAAAAATTGTTATAAATCCAGAACTGCGTTGGTATAAACTTCCTGAACATCGTCAAGAGCTTCAAAGGCATCCAATAAACGCTGCATTTTTTCAGCATCTTCTCCAGATAACTCAGTCTCAACTCCCGGCTTCATCGTAACTTCAGCTAATTCAGCTACAAAACCTTTAGCTTCAAGCTGGGATTTCACTTCAATAAAATCATGGGGTGCAGTGATTACTTCAAAACTTCCATCTTCGTTACTGACTACATCTTCTGCACCAGCTTCAAGTGCAGCTTCCATAAGTGCATCTTCATTAGTTCCTGGTGCATAAATTAACTGACCACAATGCTTAAACTGGAATGAAACGCAACCATCAGTTCCCATATTACCGCCATATTTATTAAAGGCATGGCGAACTTCGGCTACCGTACGGATATTATTATCCGTTAGACAGTCAACAATAATCCCAGCGCCAGCAATACCATATCCCTCAAAGCGTAACTCCACATAATCAACGCCTTCCAGCTCCCCAGTACCACGCTTGATTGCCCGCTCTACATTATCTTTAGGGACATTATTTTCACGAGCTTTTTCCATTGCCAACCGTAAGCGCGGATTAGCATCCGGATCACCACCGCCCATTTTTGCAGCAATAGTAATTTCTTTTACCAGACGAGTCGTTACTTTTCCTTTTTTTGCATCAGCAGCAGCTTTACGGTGTTTTATATTGGCCCATTTACTATGTCCAGCCATGATTACCTCATTAAAATAAATTTGCCAATATTTTAGCATAAAAACCACTACAATTAGTTGCAGAGTATCCGGTTTATGGTTATAATCCCGGCATAAGCATATGACCTGTTTCTGGCATATAGCGCATTTTAAATATTTATTCAAACCCTGAATTGGAGTTTTTCAATTCAGACTAAATAAAACCTTTTAGGACTTGATAATGCAAATTACAAGTACCAATTTATGCAAACAAACAAGCAGAATTATTTAACCCTACTCCTCTTATGCCTTGGTTATTTCATTGATTTTTATGATTTAACCATTATGGGTGTTAGCTATAATGAACTGATTAAAGAACAGTTTCACATCCTAAATCAGGCACAAATCCAGCAAACTTATCTGTTAATTTCAAATTTCCAAACAGTTGGTATTTTTATTGGTGCAGTTTTATTTGGCTGGCTTGGCGATAAAATTGGACGCGCAGCTGCGATCAAATATAGTATTCTCTTATACTCAATCTCGACTATCCTTGCGGTTTATACCACCTCATTGCCTATTTTTATTGCGCTTAGAACACTTTCATATATAGGTCTAGCAGCAGAATTTTCTACATCTACCGTATTAATCCTCGAATTATTCCCAGTTAAATCCGCAAGCTGGAGTTCAGCACTATTATATTCATTTGGTGTCTTGGGTGGAATGACCGCAACTCTTATCGGCATCTTATCGTGGAAATTAATGTTCATACTTGGTGGTAGTGCTGGTCTGGTATTATTTATTGCGAGAGCAAAAATAACCGAATCGGCAGAATATCTCTATGCAAAAACCGGGACATTAAAGAGAGAGTTAGGCAGCTTCCGACAGTTGCTACTAAATAAATCGTATTTACTTGGAATCGGTAAATATCTACTAATGATATTACCATTTTATGCAATCATCACCATGATGTTTATTTTCCCTAATTACATCGTAACTAAAATTAGCATCGCAAGCGCAACTAAAACTTTACTAATTGGGTTCTTTATTGGTAATATCATCAGTTGTTTTTTAAGTGCGATCATCAATAACCACTACAAAAACTATAAAGCATCAATGTTTGTAATGCTAATAATCTTCCTAATATTGATGCTTAACTTTAACCAGATTCAGGAAAAATATCTGCTCTTTTATTTTATGGGATTGGGATTAATTGGTGGCGGCTATCCTATTTCATGGGCACAGCAGATTGCTCGCGAATATCCAACACATATTAGAAGTCTAGCTAGTAATATCCTCTTTGCATTAGGGCGAGCATCAAGCATTATCTTTAATATCCTGATTAGTTCTTGGCTGTCCCCCATTGATACCTTCAAGCATAATGCTGTATTTGCAATTATTATTACCTTTATACTTGCAATCAGCAGCCTTTTTTTCAGTAAAAATGTCTATAAACAATAATTAAACTAGCAATTTAATTAACCATATAGTAACAATAACAGGAAAAAGACATGCATAAATTTTCTATCAATGATTTTGCAAAATATAAGCTAAACCAGCAAAAAATCACTATGGTCACCGCGTATGATTATATCAGCGCACAAATTCTCGAGTTATCCGGCATTGATACTATACTTGTTGGGGATTCACTGGGTATGGTGATTCAGGGAGAAGCAAATACAATAAATGTAACTCTCGAAAATATAGTCTACCATACCAAAGCTGTTCGTAAAGGTGCGTCTAATAGTTTTATAATTGCTGATATGCCTTATCTTAGCTATCATTTTACCCCTAGTGAAACTATCAAAAATGCTGCCCAACTGATTTGTCATGGTGGGGCTAATGCGGTAAAACTGGAGATCAATCATTTAGCTGCAATAGAGCATATAGAAGCATTAATCGCAGCACAAATCCCAGTTATTGGTCATATTGGTATGACCCCACAATCAATAAATATGTTTGGTGGGTTTAAACTACAAGGAAAAACAGAGATTGAGGCAGAGCATATAACTGAAATGGCAATAAAAGTTGAAGCGGCAAGAGCATCCGCAATCGTCCTTGAATGTATTCCTGAAGATCTTGCAGCAAAAATCACAGCAATGCTAACTATCCCAACAATAGGGATTGGCGCGGGTAATAATTGTGATGGGCAGGTTTTGGTTTTTCATGATTTATTAGGTTTAAATCCCAATCCGCCCAAATTTGCCCGCAAATATTGTAATACCCAGCAATTAATGCTAGACTCACTCAGCGAATTTGCCAATGATGTAAAAAACGGCAGGTTTCCAAATAGTCAGCATAGTTTTAAAGGTAAGAGCAAGTGAAAATTATTCAAACAATCGCTGAAATGCTTCAGGAAATAAAGCATCTCCGTAAAATGGATAAAACTATCGGTTTTGTACCGACGATGGGATATTTGCATATCGGACATCAGGAATTAATGAAAAGAGCAAAGAAAGAATGTGATATAACAATCGTCAGCATCTTTGTAAATCCATTACAGTTTGGACCAAGTGAGGATTTTGCCAAGTATCCACGTGATTTTGAGCATGATACCCAAATTTGTAAAGAAATTGACATAGACATACTTTTTATGCCTGAAGCTAGCGAATTAACCGCTAATACACTTAGCTATGTAGAAGTTAGTGAATTAGATCGACATCTCTGTGGCAAAAGCCGCCCCGGACATTTTAGGGGAGTATGCACAATTGTAGCTAAGCTATTTAATATTATTACCCCGGATAAAGCTTTTTTTGGTAGGAAGGATATTCAGCAGCTACAAATAATTCGTAAAATGGTAGCTGATTTAAATTTCGACATAGAGGTTATTGGAGTTGACACCGTACGAACAGAGGATGGATTGGCACTTAGCTCCAGAAATAGCTATTTAGGTGTAGAAGAAAGAAAAAAGGCTCTGATTGTACCAACAACTTTAAAAGAAGCATATGCAGGGATAAAAAATAATCTGCCACGCACTGAAATTATTGATAGCCTTACCCAAAAGGTACAATCTATTGATGGATGTAATGTAGATTATCTTGAAATTGTGGATGCAACAAAATTACAGCCAACTGATGATTATCAACAAGACTTAATAATCGCCACTGCGATCTTTGTTGGTAAAACCAGACTTATTGATAATATATTGGTAACAAATCATGCAAATTAATGTCCTTCGTAGCAAAATTATACAAGAATGAAAAGACCATCAAGCTACTATGACAAAAGATGCATTACATGAATAATTGGTAAACAAAAAACATTATGAAAAAAATATTAATCGGAATCAGTGGTAGCATTGCCGCTTATAAAACAGTTTTATTAATTCGTGAACTTAGCCAAAGTGGTTATGCTGTCCGGGTTATACTAACTTCCGGTGGGCAAAGATTTGTCACTAAAAAACTCATTGCCGGGCTGGGAGTCGAAGTTTACACTGACGATACAATCAAGCTAGATAAGCCAGAAGAGGCAATGTTACATATTAATCTGGCAAAGTGGGCTGATTTAATCATGATTGCTCCAGCGTCAGCCAATACTATTGCCAAGCTTGCAACTGGTTTGGCGGATAGCTTATTATATGAGAGTGTTTTGGCTGCTAGCAATAAAGCAATTTACCTAGCACCAGCCATGAATTATCAGATGTACAAAAACCCTGCTACTCAGGCAAACTTACAAATATTAGCTGGTAGAGGAATCAATATCTGTGAGCCAAATGAAGGGATACAAGCATGTGGTGATGTTGGTTTGGGGCGGATGCAGGAAGCGAATCAATTACAACAAATTATTGAAAATCATTTCCGGCATAAAGAATTAGCCAATCTTAGAGATAGGATAATCGTAATTACGCTAGGTGCAACAATCGAGGCAATCGATCCAGTACGCTTTATATCCAACCATAGCTCAGGCAAAATGGGGCTAGCACTGATAAATGCGGCACTTGATGCTGGTGCTAAAGTTATCGCTATTTATGGCAAAATTGATGTAACACTTCCGGAAAATTCCCCATCATTTACTAAAATACCTGCACTATCCGCAACAGAAATGCTGAATGTAACTCTAGAACAAGCAAAAACAGCTGATATTTTGATTGCTTGTGCTGCTATTTGTGATTATCGAATGAAAGAAATCTCCAAAGAGAAGATTAAAAAAAATTCAGCAAATAATGCAATCACTCTAGAGCTAATTCCTAACCCAGATATTGTCGCCGAAGCTAAAAAAGCTACTCCTTCACTACTCTGTATTGGCTTTGCCGCAGAGACGGAAAATCTCATTGATCATGCAAAAGTCAAGCTAGAAAAGAAAAATCTTGATATTATAGTTGCCAATCCGGTTGATAATGGCAAAGCTTTTGGTAAAGATAATAACGAAATCCATATCCTTGATAAAAAAGGAAATATCAGTCAATATACAGAAACGAGTAAAAATATCTTAGCTACAAATATCATGATTTATCTGGATAAATATCATGAAACTGAATAATTACAAAATTGGTATCGATATTGGCAATAGCTCAACCAAAATTAATCTTAATCTCGAAAAAACACTAGCTATTAACAATGATCAACTATTAACAAATGAAATCAGCCCAGATAAGCTACTAAAAGGACAATTACAAACTTATGATGAATTTTTAGTCTCAATAAGTTCAGTTAATGACGAGCAGAAAACTAAAGAAATTAGCCAAAAAATAATAAACGCTCTTCCTAGTGCTAATGTAAAAACCACACTGTGGGATAGTAAGACAATTCTTGAAATTTCAGGCTTGGTAAATGCATCGCAGTTATATCATTTCGGTACAGATCGAGCACTCAGGATTTATTATTTAAATAAACTTGAACGCGGATCCGCAAAAATAAGTTGTGGCTGTGGTTCAGCTTTTACTGTGGAAGTAGTACAAAATGGCTATTTGATTGAAAGCTGTATTTTGCCAGGCTTAACTATGCAACTAGAAAGCCTCCATCAGAAAACAGCCAAATTGCCATTAATCCTAGCCGAGCAAATACTTGATGAGTTGGCTAGTACAGCGCTATTTTCTACAAACTACTCAATCATTAATGGTGTTATCAAAAGCTATACTGCAATAATTGAGCGACTTTTACTCGAATATAAACCCAATCAGTTAATTTTGAGTGGTGGTTATGCACCACTTCTAAAAAGCTTTTTTGCCAATAATCGACTAATTTCAGCCACACGTAGCCTAGAGTCAGAGGTTTTAATCCAGTTATTATAAAAGTTATTCCAGACAATTTAGAAGTAATTCAACAAAAGATATGTATTGAATTTTACCATGATGGCTAAGTCCAATCTGGCAACTGCGATTAAATGTTACCCCTAGCTCACAATCAGCAACTTGCTGTGATAAATGGGATAAACTACTAGCGTTCAACTCTGGTACTTTAAAGCCTTTATCGCCAGCGAAACCGCAGCATTTAATTCCTTCCGGAATTATCACTTCTTCACTACATAATTGTAGGATCTCAAGATAACCAGTATTATAAGAATGCTTGGCACTGCTACAATCAATATGTAAGGCAATTTTGCCATATTTTTTGCGAATCTGATTGCGATCAAGATTCTCTACCAAAAATTTATTGATATCAATTAGGTTTATTCCAGCATCTTTAGCAAATCCAGAGCAGGAACTATTATCAATAATCGCAATTGCCTGTGCCTCGCTTAAACTACTTTGCAGATTAGTAACCATTTTTTCCTGCTCTACATGATTGCATTTTGAATGATACATCTGTCCACAGCATAAGTCTTCCGAATTGGGAAGGTATTTAACACTAAAGCCAAGCTTTTCAAGAATCAATTTAGATGGATATTTGGGCAGTTTAACAGTTGATGCAAAAACGCGGTTGGGGCAAGCTGGAACCAATAAAATTTCTGTTTTAGAATTATCTGTTGTATTAAATTTGAGGGGTTGTGCTTTTGGCATAGTGTCCAGATAAATCGGGATTGATTTAATTTTACTATGTGCAAAACTACTTATCTTCTGCAAATTCACGCTTCCAATTACTGATGCGGCAAGATTACCCAATTTTACCTGCATCTTTGCCATGCGAATTTCTTGGCTATGATTTACAGGATGGTTATTTTCCGGTTTTTGCTCAAGAATAAATGCGCCAGTATTAATCCCAACTGGACACATGGTTTTACACATTCCAGTTGTAGCACAGGTATCGATACCATAATACTCGTACTTTTCTTGCCATGCAGACTTTTCAAGACCAGATAGAGTAGATATTTTACGCGCAACACTATTTCGCTGCCGAGGAGTAAGACTTAATTTACGAGATGGACAAACTGGTTCACAAAAACCACACTCCATGCAGGCATTAATCTCATCATGAACAGCTGCAAATGACTTTAAATGCTGCATATGTAGGGTATGATCACGGGTTAATTTCACATCCGGATTAAAGATACCTTTGGGATCCAGAAGATGCTTGATTTCCCACATTAAATCCCAACATTCTTGTCCCCATTCTACTATTGCAAATGGCGAAATATTACGCCCACTTCCGTGTTCAGCTTTTAATGAGCCATTAAATTTATTCGCAACCAAACCTGTAAACTCATGCATAAAGGCATCATACCCCCGTAGCTCATTCTCATTGTTAAAATTTGGAGTAATTACAAAATGAATATTCCCAGATAACACATGCCCAAAAATAGCTGCATTTTTAAAATCATAACGCTCAAATAAACTTCGCATCTCATGGATAAGCTCAGGTAATAGCTCAATACTTACCGCAACATCTTCAATTATCACCGTCGAACCAAGAGGTCGCTTACCAGCTATGGTAGGTAAAACGCCCCCCCTGGCCTTCCATAAAGTAGCCATAGTTCCTTGATCACTACTAAAGCCAAGCTGATGATAAACTCTGGAAGTATTAATAAACTGATTAATTAATGTAATTTTTTGCTCAAGATGAGCCTGAGTCTCGGCATCAACTGCAACCATAATCGCTGCGTAATTTTCATCTGGTAATTCAATCAAAAACTTCTGAATTTCAACATCACCAGCAACAGATTGCAAGGAGAAATAATCCAATAACTCGACAGATGAGACTTCCAAGCCAGAAATAGCAACTGTTAATTTAACTAGATCTTCGAGTCTGCCGTAAATAAGATTTAATGCCTTATGGGTATAATTTTCAATCGTACTTAACGTAACATTACTAACAAAGCCAAGCGTACCTTCCGAGCCTATCATCAAGCGTTCAAGAATTTTCACCGGATCTTCAAAATCAAGAAATGCATTTAAGCTATAACCACTAGTATTCTTGATTGAAAATTTTTTCCGGATAAATGCGCTAACTTCATTATCATTAATAATCTTTTGTCGAATCGACTCTATCTCAGCCAATAATGGTTGATGATCAATTTTAAATTTTTCGAGCAGATTCTCATCACTACTATCAAAAACACTGCCATCCGATAATACTGCCCGCATGCTTTTTAGTGTGGCATAGGAATTTTTGGCAGTTCCACAACACATCCCACTCGAATTATTGGCAATAATCCCACCGATCTTTGCCGCATTAATTGAGCCAGGATCTGGTCCAATCTGTTTTTTATAGGCTTTCAGATATTTATTGGCATCCGCCCCAATAATCCCAGGTTCTAGCTTAATTTCTTTGCCATTATCAGAAATCGAGTATCTCTGCCAACTATCATTAGCAAGCATAACCAGAACCTGATCGGTAACCGCCTGCCCTGAAAGACTAGTACCAGCAGCACGGAAGGTCAGCTTTATATCGTACTGATCAGCAGTTTTTATAACATTTATAGCTTCAGACTCGGAACGAATGATTAAAACCAGTTTGGGCACCATCCTATACAAACTCGCATCAGTAGAGTATGCATAGCGAAGTAATTCATCTTCCACTATCTGATTTAAGGGCAGAAACGTTTTAACCGAATTTAAGAATGTTGTAAACATTATATTTTTAGCCTATTTTTTATATATGGGAAGCACAATTATAGCCTATTCATAAAAATACTAGCGGTAAAAATCAGTTCAATTAGTAGTGGAATAAATGATCGGTTAGCCTTCTCAATTCTTCGGATATAGGGCAAAACCTCATTTTAATTACTTCTAAATATGATATAATCTTCACCTGAAAACTAATCTGGCAATCGCGGTTAAGTAATTAATCGAGGAAAGTCCGGACACCTCAGGATTAAAGTGCTGGGTAACTCCCAGGAACTGCGTGCAGTTACGGAAAGTGGCACAGAAAATATACCGCAGACAGTTTACTCTGACTGTAAGGGTGAAAAGGTGCGGTAAGAGCGCACCGCGTAGCTAGTGATAGCTATGGCAGGCAAAACCCCACTTGGTGCAAGACCAAATAGGCGCAATTTGTGTTAATCCTGTACGTTTAATTGCGCGGGTAGGTTGCTAGAGCCTTCTGGTAACAGCTGGCCCAGATGAATGATTGCCTAGGTTTTACCGATACAGAATCCGGCTTATAGATTAGTTTTCCCATCTATCCTAAAGAGGTCCATAATGTCACATCAAGATCAGCATTTAATTGAAACAACCATTAGTTCAAAACAGTCATTTCAAGGCTCATTTATGCAGGTAATGCATGATATTGTGCAATTACCAGATGGCAGCCACTCAATTCGTGAGTATATTGAGCATCCCGGAGCTGTTGCTGTTTTAGCTTTAGATGATGCCGGTAACCTAATTATGGAACGTCAATACCGTTATTGCGTAAGACAGGTTATCTATGAGATACCTGCAGGTAAACTTGACCTTAATGAGGACGAATTAGCTTGTGGCAAACGTGAACTTCTTGAAGAAACAGGTTATGAAGCCAAAGAATGGATAAAACTAGGTGAATGTCTGCCTTGCATTGGCTATTCAAATGAAAGAATTGTTTATTATCTGGCTAAGGGATTAGTTTATAGTGGTCAGAAACTTGATATTGGTGAATTTCTTGAAGTAGTAAAACAACCACTTGAAGAAATATATGAGATGGCAATTTCTGGTCAGATTCCTGATAGTAAAACTCTTTCTGGTTTAATGCTATTATACGGCTACCAGAAAAAACAGCAAGGTAATGTTTAATTATTTGGCACTGGCAGCGGGCATTTTTAGTGCCCTATTTTATCCATTAATATCATCGAAATCACTTGCATTTTTCATCTTGCTCCCTAGCATAACTATTTACGTCTTTATCGCCAAACAAAAGCTAATTTTATCCAATATACTTATACTAAAATGCATATTATTAATCCTTGCTGGCTACAGTTATAGCTCACTTAGATTAATTCATAGCCAAGAAGAGCTTATTAGAGAATCAATACCTTCAATATTACTAAGTGGATATCTAGCATCTATACCAGTTAATGATATCAAAGGACTTCATGCAGAATTTAAAATTACGGATGGTACGTTTAGCAGTAACAAAATAATTTTATATTTTCCGGAATCATCAAATCTTATAGCTGGAAATATGTATCTGATTAAAGCAAACTTAAAGCCACTTGATATTACCTCCAATATTCATGCAAATGATTACCGCCAGTATCTTATAAATAACCACATTAGTGGATTTGGCTATTTACAAGAAATTCTCGTTAACCAGGGATCTGACTACTCGCCATGGTCTCAATTAACAAAAATACGCTATAGCACTGTCAACTATTTAAGAAATGCGAGCCAAGATAGCAAATATAGCGGACTGATGATAGCATTGATTAGTGGTTATCAAAATTTGATTCCTACTTCACAATGGCAGCTATTTCGGAATACGGGGATAATTCATTTAGTTAGTATCTCAGGATTACATATAACACTTGTTGCTACAATAGTAATATTCTTAGTTAATTATATTTTACGCCGCTTACCGATGAAATTTACCATCCCCTTGCAAATTATTGCGATCTGGTTTGGATTAGTTGCAGCTTTTTGTTATTCAATCTTTGCTGGATTTAGTATTCCTACCCAAAGAACATTCTATCTATTACTGATTAGTGCGGTATTATTAAGTTCACGAAGACACACTCCATTACTTCATAAGTTAACTATTGCCGGAACATTAGTGCTTCTAATTGATCCATTTGCTGGGTTAAGTAGTAGTTTCTGGTTATCTTTTGGTTTAGTTGCTACTATCTTTATGCTTTCTACAGCTTATCAAAAATCAATGAATAAGGTCAAATTCTGGTTCACGCTGCAATTTGCCATTACCCTAGTCAGCTTTCCAATTAGTTTGTACTTGTTTAAAACCTACTCTCTAGTTTCAATTATTGCTAATTTATGGGCTGTTCCCCTGATTGGTACAGTTTTAACTCCGCTACTATTAGTTACTGCCTTATTTCATATAACGCCAGGAATAGCTTTAATGGCAAAAGCTCTAATATGGATAATGATCCCAATTGAATACCTAGGCAAAATCCCGCCATATTTACAAATAAGCCCAAGTCTTCCAACAATTCTTATTTGTTACCTAGGAATTATCTTATTTTTTATACCTAAATCATTACCATATAAAAACATTACCGGGTTGATATTATTTTGTAGTCTATTTATGACTGCTAGCGATAAAATAGAGCTAGGACGCATAAAATACATAGATTTCTCCAGTAGTCTAGCTAGCATTAGTCTCATTCAAACCAATACTGCCAATATTCTTATTGATATACCCTATAATGAAGATGAGCAGAGTCAACTTAAAGCAATAAATAATAGTTTACTGCCATATTTACAGACCGAATATATCAGCCATATAAATTATTTCATAACAACCACTAGTAGTTCGACTATTGAAAGTGGCGTAATCAATTTACTGGCTAATAATCAGATTACTTTAGACAAAACTAGACCGGAAAAAGATGCGATAATAGATGGTCTGGCAGTTAATTTTACAAGTTCTGACAAGAGTTTTGCGTTGATAATAAAAGACTCTCTGGAAAATTACTATTACTTTGGCAACGGCATTAATCCAATTGAAAATAATGGAAAGTGGAAGACCGTTACTCTAATAGCTTATCCTTGGAGAAATCCAGAATGGATTTATAATTCGCATATTGATACGCTGATAATTAGCTCCCCTAGTATCTATAAAAACAAAATTACTCGGATTACTGATAACCTTAATCTCGATGCAAAAAAAATCCACGACACCGGTAAAAATGGGTCATTCAGCTTTATATCACATTAAGAATGAGGCTATGTGAAGATGCTATAGTTTGGACTAAATCTAGCCATTAACCTGCTGCAACTCCATTAGTAAAAATCATTTGATAAAATAACACAACAATATTTATTGATACAACTGCCATAAAAAATGGACGGACCAGTTTTGAACCTTTAAGAATAACCATTTTGGCACCAATATATCCGCCAAGAAACTGACCACAAGCCATAATAAAACCAAATGTGTAATTAACCTTCCCAAACCAGATAAAAATCACCAGCGAAAATAAATTACTCTTAAGATTTAATACTTTGGCATAGCCTGAAGCATTTAAAAAAGTATAGCCCAAGAAAAAAACTATAGCAATAATCCAGAAATTACCAACTCCAGGACCAAAAAAAGCATCATAAAGACCAAAAATAAAGCCAAAAATTGAAAAGAATGCTAGTTCTCCCATTCTTTTTTTACCTTCAGTAACACCAAGCGATTTATTTATCAAATTAAAAACAAATACTCCTAACATCAAAAAAGGAACAATATAACGCATAAATTGATTAGAAACAATATTAGCAAGAATAGCACCAGTACAGGCACCAACAAACCCCATCAAGAGTCCACGATATACCGTTTTGAAGTTAATCAGACCATCGCGGTAATATTTATAAACTGCCACTCCAGTTCCAATGCTACTTTGAAGCTTATTGGTTCCCAATACTAAAGCTATTGGCATCCCGGTAAAAGCTAGCGCTGGAACACTTATCAGCCCACCACCACCAGCTACAGCATCAATAAATCCAGCAAGAAAGCCCATCAAAACAAGAAAAACATACAGAATTAATAAATGATTCTCGAAAAAGGTATGCATATGCAAATTCCAAATAAGTAAAATTTTATCACTGTATTATATCAAACAGTCTGGAATAGACCACAATGCAAAATTGCATAACTAGTATTCAAATTAAATAATTCTTGTGACAGGTTTTATAGGATACTGGTTTTTATATAATCCTAATATGATAAAATGCTTTCTTCATAAGTTAATCTTCATATAAATACAAATAATTATGCAACAAAAAATTTCTTTTGGCTTTAAACTGGTAATTGTATTAGTTTGGGCGTTACCACAAATGTCTACCGATATATATTTACCATCTATGCCATCAATGGCACACTATTTCTCGACTAATCTTAGTATGATTCAATATACTATTTTCTATTATACGGTTGGATTTAGTCTAGGCGCAATCTTTTTTGGACCTATTTCAGACCGAATCGGACGTCGCCCAGTTATCTTATGGAGTCTAGTTTTCGCTGCCCTTGGTTGCCTTCTAGCGGTTTTTGCAACTACGCTACATTTACTTTATATCGCCCGTTTTTTACAAGGTATTGCACTAGTTGGGGTGGGCTCTACCATGCGTGCAGTAACAAAGGATATCTGTTCAGATAAGGAAGAAATGGCAAAATTTGGTGCAGTCCTTGGAATTGTGATTCCGATTGCATCGGCAATGGCTCCTGTAATTGGTGGTTATATTGAACAATACTCAAACTGGAAATTCAGCTTTGTTTTTCTTCTTGTCTATATCATCACCTTTTTGATTTATACTATAAAGGTACTGCCAGAAACCAATCAGAATAAACTTGAACGACCGTTTAAATACCTATTTACTGACTATAAAGAAGTTTTAACTAGTAAACGCTTCCTTAGCTATAACTTGATTAGTACATTCGCAATGTGTTCAATGTTTGCTTATATTACACTTTCACCCTATCTATTACAGGTAGAAGTTGGCCTATCCCCTGAAAAATTTGGTTATACCAATCTATTAATTTCTTTTACTCTGATTATCTCAAGTTATGTAAATACAAAACTTATTTATCATTATGGTATTGATAAGATGTTAAAAACAGGCGCAATATTTCTAGCTGCCGCAGGTATTTTATTTTTAATCTGTGGGATATTCAGTATTGTGAGTATTTATGCCGTAATTATTCCAATGATCATTATGGTAACTGGTTGTGGATTTATCTACCCAAATGCCAGCGCAGGCGGATTAAGCATCTTTGATAAAAGTGCCGGGACTGCTGGTGCAGTATATGCATTTGTCCAAATGATTGGCGGTTCGCTTGGTAGCGGATTCATTTCACTAATGTCGCACCATGGTGATCCAAAATCATGCTTGGGATTATTTATCATTCTTGTGGGTATTCTTGGTGTTCTTTTATCGCGCTATCTAATGAAAACAGACTTATCAACCATTAATATTACGGTAAATCAGGATGAAGATAAATAATGCATACCTGAAACTGGCTCTGGCAATTTTATCGTGGGCAGGAGTATATCATGCAGCAAACTACTTGGTACGCCATCTTGATATGTATAGTACCGCCTTTATTCGCTACTTGATAGCATCAATTATTCTAATTAGTATTCTAAAGATAAAACGCAACAGGATTTTTGATGCTGAACTATTTAAAAATAACTGGTTCTTGCTAATCTCTATAGGTATTATCGGAATCGGATTATATAATCTAGCATTTTTTGGTGCTGAAAAGCATCTTACTGCCAATATGGTTGTGCTGATTTTCTCGTTTAGTCCATGCCTAACTGCTTTTATGGCATCAATCGTATTTAGACAAAAAATCCCCGTTACTGGTTATCTTAGTATGTTATTAGCATTGTCCGGTACAATTGGCGTAATAAACTATACTAATCCAACTTGCGGAAAATTCTTCTGCCCTGAAATCTTTACCCATCTTTCGATTGGTGAAATTTATGCACTCTTTCTCTGCTTTTTTGCAGCTATTTTTAGCCTTCTGAATCGTAAAGCAACCCAGAGAAAAATTGACTCATTAACAATTACAACTTATGCCGCAGTTTTTGGTTGCATAGTACTTTTCTTTAGTATGCTTTTCTTTGGCAAAATAAGTGAAGTAAGCCATCAGCCACTTAATTTTTGGCTAGTTATGGCATATACATCAATAATTGGTTCAGTTGCTGCATATTTCTGGTATTCAGAAGCAATTGGTACACTTGGCGTACCAAAGGTGGTAGTTGCATTAAATGCAATTCCATTTACTACTTTACTCATGAGTGTAGTTTTTTTTAAGGAGCGGTTGTCAATAGCCACTATTATTTGCGGGGGTGTAATTATTACAGGAGTGATTCTGACTAATTTATGTATAAGTCGTTCAATAAAAAAAGAACTTGGTGTTTAATCTAAAAATAGTATTTAGTAAAATTTTAGAAATTATATTTTAAGCCAGCACCAAATACATTAACATTACCCCAAGAATCACCAATAAATGGCATCATTCCATAATCCTCTACCACTAACTGAAGCTGATTAGTAAGCTTTAGTTCACCTCCCAATGCGAGATAAAGACCTGTATTGACACCTACATTTGGAGCAGTAAACTGCCATGAAGAAACAGCATCAGTTTGTGATAAACCAACACCCAAACCACCTTTTATATAAACATTAAAGATATCACTAAATGGTAGTGACCCCTTAGCTGCCACATCAAAAAAAGACTGATTTTGCCCATAGGTGCCACTTTGATAGCTATTTCCAGGATACTGTGCTGCAACGCCATTAATCCAAGTTGCTCCAACTTCAGTCGCAAAAAAACGATTGAATTGATAGCCACCATTTATAGTAAGTGCTAATGATCCAGTCCACCAGTTTTGAACATTGGCATAACCAACATTCGCAGATACATAAGCCCCTTCGGGTTCACCATCTGCATTGGAGACATAAGTAATAAAGGAAAGAACAACACCAGCAAATAACTTTTTAAGCATAACCAACCAGAATAAAATTATCTAACCCGTGATTTTACCAAGATCTCACATATAGTAGGAATTTATTTAAAACCAGTATATTTAACTCTATACTAGCAAAAAGCTTTTAATTATCCACCAATTGCAGATTCTGAACACTTATAGGCATTACCCAAATTCGTTACATTAGTTTGATTCATACTACCACCATAGCTACTCCAACTACCTGTTTGTCCTGCTTTATTGGTAAGTAGCTGAACATAGTTTGCACCAATTTCACCAGCCTTATTTTTAAGATCATTCATTGCACCTTCTTCAAGGTTTTTATTTGATGTCCAATCTCCGGTAAAGAAATTACCCTGATTACCAACGACCTGACCAACATATTTGCAACCAGTCGGAGCTGGGTTTGGCGAAACTATAACCTTACTTCCGCTAGGAGTTACCTCAATTGAAGAACAAGCAGTTATTAGCATGATTACTCCAGTAGAGATAATAAATTTCCTCATAAAATTCCCCTTATAAAAACATCTTAGAATATACCAAAAATCTTCCGTCGCTTAGGTTTAACAGGCTCTGACTGACGCTCTAATGTTGCTGTCTGGTGGCGATATTGATTTTCGGATGTGCTTGTTGGCATAACCGGATTAGATGATTTAACCTGCGCCGATGGAGATTGTAACGAATTATTAACTGGAGTTGCTCCGCTTGCGCTCACGGCTGGTGGTGCTACTGGCTCACTACGTACAACATTACTTGGTTTTGTGGAACTAACTTTATTTAATGATTCCAATTTCTCTTTAAGTTCTCTGTTTTCTTTCAATAGGGTTTTTAATTCATTTGCAGCAAGTAAGGTATTATATTTTTTTTCCCATTGAACTGATTCTTCACTTAATTTCTTTATTTCCTGCTTATGCTTATCCAGCTCAGAAGTATCCAGCTTTTGCTCTAATAAAAGGGTTGTGCTATCAAATTTATTCCGTAACCAGCTATAATCTTCAGACTGCTTCTCAAGCTGGCGTTGCAATTGAACCACCTGATATTCAAGGTTTTCAATTTTCTGCTGTTTTAATGCAAGTTCAACTTCACTGTTACCAGAATTTACTGCCTTTGCTTTGGCGTTAGGGAAAACTCTTAAAAACTCGGATAATTCAATAGATTTTACTCCATCTTCAACCTTAATACTTATAACACCAGAATCTATATATTGCTGAACAAATACGTCTTCGGATAACCCAGACATATTCGAAGCTTCATTAATAGACAAATAGTTTTGCATCCATATACCTTTTTTTATATAAACAACTATTTAGCTTGTCATTATAACCGATTAACCCTGCGTTTGCTACAAAATTTCACTAGCAATAATGCTTTTGAAAATTAATAAAAAGAAATATGCAGGGTTAAATTTTATTAATATGAACTATGCTAATAAAACCATTCAATCAATTAACTTTAATTCACTATCAAGCCATGACTGCTGTTCTTCATTAAGAAGTGGGCGAACCTTTTCTCTAATTTGTTGATAGTAACTATTAATTTGCTCAACTTCAACTTTATCAAGTAAATCAAGATTTATTAGTTTTTTACAGTAAGGAACCAATGTCAAGTCTTCAAACCCGTAGAATGGTCCATATTCTGAATTCTTTGCGGCAGATATCTCATGAATCAGACATAAATTCTCAATACGAATACCATATTCACCGTCAAGATATAAACCTGGTTCATTACTAACTATCATTCCAGGAATTAGTGGGACACCTGATAATGCCTGAGAAATTTTCTGTGGACCCTCATGAACACAGAGAAAGCTGCCTACACCATGACCAGTTCCATGGCGATAATTCAGATATTCATTCCAGAGTGCTTGCCTTGCCAAAACATCCAAATGTTCACCACATGTACCATATGGGAATATCGCACGAGCTAATGCTAAATGCCCTTTTAATACCAAAGTATAATGGCGGCGTTGCGTTTCAGTAGGCACACCTAAATGTAGCGTTCGGGTTATATCTGTAGTACCCTCCAAATATTGACCCCCAGAATCAATTAGATATAGGGTTGAATCGTTAATTACCTTACTGGTTTCAGGCGTAGCTCGGTAATGAATAATTGCTCCATTACTGGCAAAACCACTAATTGTTGAGAAGCTTGAACCCTTTAAATCTGGCTGTTGTGACCGAAAATCAGCAAGCATCTCAGCTGCGCTAATTTCATCTACACCACTTTTCCAATTTTGCTCAAGCCATACAAAAAAATTAATAACTGCCGCCGCATCTTTAATATGAGCTTTTCGCGCCCCCTCTTTTTCAGTCTCATTTTTGCATGCTTTTGCAGCAACTATCGGTGAACGAGATAGTTTAACTTTAGCATTAATCGAGGCTTCTTTTAGCATCCAATAAGTAGCAGTTTTTTCATCTAGCCAAACTACTCCTTTAAGCGCAGACACTGTTTTACCAAAATCATTATATTCGGCTAATTTAACACCAGCTCCTGTAAGTATTGATAATAACTCATGACCAATTTTTTCTCTATCAACAAAAAGAATGGCTTCATTTCTGCCAACAAGCGCATAACTGATAACAAGTGGATTATAGTCAATATCTGCACCACGAATATTAAAAAGCCATGCAATTTCATCCAATACATTTAAGGCAATATAATCCACATCAGCCTCTGCTAATTTATTTCTTAGCCATTGTAAGCGTTGGGTTAATGAGATCCCTGTATACATCTCGGCAAGGTGAAATGCTGGAGCCGAAGGCAAGCTAGCATGCTCTCCTAGATCAAGCTTTGCCTTATCCACTAGATTTTCTTCAAGAACGACCATCTCTCCAGAAATTGAAGACATGATTTTTTCAAATTTATTCGCGCGTTCAATCCCCACAAGCCTTGGGTCAATTCCTAAACGTTTGCCCTTACCATTATCAGCTAACCATTGCTCAGTTTCAGGAGTAAACCCTGATTGTTTCATCAAACTATAATGGTTTGCATCTAATTGCTGATTTGCTTGTAAAAAATAACGCCCATCAGTCCAAAGATATGCATGCTCCATCGTCACCATAACTTCACCCGCAGAACCATCAAAGCCACTAATCCATGGACGACGTTGCCAGCATTCTGGAACATATTCGCTATTATGAGCATCAATTGATGGAATCAGGTATATATCGAGTTTATGTTCACTCATATGTTTGCGTAATGCCTGTAGTCTGCCTGCGATATTCATAAACTTCTCCAAAAAAACAAAATAATTTTGAAATACAAACTCAATAATCTACTTATTAATATAAAATCTTACAATCAACACCAAAGCAATTTATTATTTCATACCCAATGCTGGAAATGCTGATGCAACTCCCTGAAGAATAAACTGCACGCCTAATGCCAAAGTAAATAATCCAACAACTTTAATCAGGACGTTCATTCCAAGTTTACCAAGTAAATCAAGTAACCGCGTTGAATATCTAAAAATCACATAAATCATTACAGTTGAAACCAATATAGCCAAGATCAGCATAGCTAGAGCATACCAATCACGACCAATTTCATCTGCGAAAATAATAATTGTCGAAATAGTACCAGCACCAGTAGTCAGAGGGATTGCAACAGGTATGATTACCTGAGGAATTATTTTTGAATACGAGTCAGGATGATGGTTTATCTTATCATTGGTATCTAGTGGCTGAGAATTAAGCATATTCATTCCTGAAACACCTAATAAAACCCCTCCAGCAATACGGAATGCTTCAATTGAAATACCAAAAAACTCTAAAATTCCCTGTCCAGCAATTAAGGCTGTCATCATCACAATAAGTGAAGTGAGTGTAGCAATCTTGCATAGTCTATGCTGCTGACGAAGAGATAACCCTCGACATATTTGCAAAAAAGGTCCAATGGCTGGGAAATTATTGGCAACAGCAAAAATTCCAATAAGAAAATGCTGAAACGTTAGATTATAATTAATTTGCATTTTTTATTTTCTTAACTGATTTTTCATTTCAGTAATAACTTTAGCATAATCCGGACTATTAAATATTGCGCTACCTGCGACAAAAGCATTTGCTCCGGCTGTACCTATTTCAGCAATATTATCAATTTTAACACCGCCATCAACTTCAAGTATTATATCTCTTCCAGTTTTATTCAGATATATACGTGTATCCTTGATTTTATCCAAAATTGAAGGAATAAAAGCCTGCCCACCAAAGCCCGGATTTACAGACATTAATAAAACCAGATCAAGTTTATCAATAACATAATCAAGATAACTTAATGGTGTTGCAGGATTAAGAACTAGCCCCGCTTTAAGTCCAAAGCTTTTTATAAGACTCAAGCTGCGATCTACGTGTAAACTAGCTTCAGGGTGAAAAGTAATAATATCCGCACCAGCTTTGGCAAACTCTTCAATCATGCTATCAACCGGGCTAACCATAAGGTGCACATCAATCGGAGTATCTTTGCAATAGGGTTTAATTGCCTTACATACCATCGGTCCAATAGTCAAATTTGGCACATAATGATTATCCATTACATCAAAATGAATCCAGTCCGCACCAGCATCAATAACGTTAGTAATTTCTTCACCAAGTTTGGCAAAATCTGCAGATAAAATACTGGGAGCAATGATGTTATGATGTTGCATATGAACCTTTTAAATTAAATAACGATAATACAGTGAAAATTTATAGAGTATATGAGCAGTTAGACCCCAGATAATATCTTCTTCGAAAGTTATCAGCTTATTATGCTTAATATTCGGGTATTTGGGGTTAACCTTAAACTTTTCCGGTTGAAGATTACTAAGCGGTAGCATAATCAGTTTTTCTACTTCATCTGGGTTAAAACCAGCTACTTTACCAGACAAACTTGCCACTACTGGATAAACTACTTGGCTTGAAACAATGCTACATTCGGGCAACATACAAAGCTTGGCTTCTATATTACCACTAAAATTAACTTCTTCATTGAATTCACGCAACGCGGTCAAAACCATATCACGATTATCTGTTATTTCCGATTGTCCACCAGGCAGACAAATATGTCCGGTAAAAGATTTAAGGCTTGCTGCACGCTTAGTAAGGATAATATTTGAATCTATTATTCCCAATAATACGGCAGCAGGTTCTCTTAACATTATTTTGTTTTTTTGCTGGAAGATTGTGCTGTTGCAGAGGCTGGAAGCGGCTTACCTTCAAGGATATTCAGCGCCCACATTAACTGGAAGTCATCATTTAAGTTGACCTGAGCCTGACTCTGATCAACAACTTTAGGTTGCTGCTTCAATTTCGCATTCATCTTAGCTTTAAGCTCAGCTTGGGTAGCAATTTGCTTTGTTGGGCGGATTACTGGTACCGACGAGTCTGTCTTAGCAGACTTAGTTTTACCATTATCAAGAGGATTATCAATATGTTTATCCAAACTAGCCTCTGACATATCCCAGCTTTTAAAAAGATCATCATATTCACTTTGAATAATAATATCTGGCTTGATGCCTTCAGCCTGAATTGAACGCCCTTTTGGCGTATAGTATAACGCAGTAGTAAGCTTAACAGCAGTATCGCTTGATAATGGAATTACTGTTTGTACTGAACCTTTACCAAAGGTTTTGGTGCCGAGAATTTTTGCACGCTTATAGTCTTGTAATGCTCCGGATACGATTTCAGACGCAGATGCAGTCCCCTGATTAACCAATACAACCATTGGTAGTGTCTTAAATACTGGTGGAACCGAATTTAACTTGGCTTCTTGAGTACCATCGATATCATAATCCGCAGGTTTTGCAAAAAATTTCTGCCTTGAGCTAGGTAAGCGTCCATCAGTATAAACAACAAGACTATCTTTTGGTAAAAATACCCCTGATACCCCAACTGCTGACTGCAATAGCCCACCTGGATCATCCCTTAAGTCTAGAACTATTCCTTTAAGGTTTGGATCTGCCTTATATAACTTATTCAAGGTATTAGCTAGTTCATTGGTAGTATCCGCCTGAAAATTAGTAATTCTTACATAACCATAATCAGGAGCTAGCATTGCTGACTTAACACTCTTAATCTGGATATTGGCTCGGGTAATAGTAAAACTAAGTGGCTTCAATTCACTTGCGCGAACAACACTTAATCTAACTTTAGTTCCTGCCTTACCACGCATACGTTTAATCGCATCATCCAGTGATAGTCCAGAAACTGGTGTATCATCAATTTTTACAATCAAATCACCACTTTTTATTCCGGCAACATATGCTGGAGTACCATAAATCGGTGCTACAACTTTAACCCCATCACCTTTATCGCGACTAACTTCAATACCAAGACCAGCAAATGAGCCAGCAGTCATTTCAGATAGTTGTTTAAAATCTTCAGCATCCAGATAGTCGGAATGAGGGTCCAAATTACTCAGCATGCCATTAATAGCACCTTTCATTAGTTTAGTGTCAGTAACACTTTCTACGTAATAGTTTTTGGCAATTGCATATACTCTAGCAAAGTTATTTACTTCATCAACAGGAATTGAGCCAGCCCTGCCACTAGACATTGGATAAGCATCACCATTATCATCCGCAGTAGCATAAATACTTATAGTTAAAAGTGAACCGCATACTGCTCCTAATACAAACTTACTAATAGTTTTTAATTTCATATTCTTTTAAGTCTTTAAAATGTGTCAACGTCTTCGTTTAGTTTATCAATTAATTCATAAATTTTCTCACGATTTTCTGTTCGGAGGATTTTATTTACAATCGGTGTTATTTCATTAATATCGGTACTTAGGATAATCTTTTTAATGCTAAGTATATTTGCCGAATACATTGAAAATTTGCGTAATCCCATTCCTAGCAAAAGTCTAGTAAGTTTTGGATTACCAGCCATTTCACCACAAATTGAAATCATTTTACCTGCCTTATTGGTGTTCGAGATCACGTGTCCAATTGTGCTAATCACCGCAGGATGTAATGGGTCATATAAATAACCCACTGATTCATCATTCCGATCAATTGCCAGCAAATACTGGATCAAATCATTGGTTCCAATTGAAACAAAATCAACCAGATTAAGGATGCTTTTAATAGCAATAGCAGCAGAAGGAATCTCTATCATTGCTCCAACTGCGATCCCCTCGTCAAATGGAATTCCTTCTTCGCGTAATTCATTCTTTGCATGCTCAAGCTGAGTAATTGCCTGCTTAAGCTCCCAAGCGGATGAAATCATTGGAAATAAAACCTGTATTTTACCATAGAATGAAGCACGTAAAATTGCTCTTAGCTGAGTTCGAAAAAACCCCTGTTCGGCAAGAAGTAGCCGGATACCTGTTAGTCCCAAAGCAGGATTTTCAGATTCACCATGTGTTGAATTCCAGATTGGATTTTTATCTGCACCTAAATCCGCGGTTCTAATCGTTACTGGCTTTTTTTTCATTTCACGAACAACGCGGCTATAAGCTTCAAACTGCTCATCTTCACTAGCTAAATTATTTTCACGCTGTAAAAACAGAAATTCGCTACGAAATAAGCCTATCCCAGCCGCATTGTTGTATTTAACTTCTTCAACATCGCTATCAATTTCAATATTTGCCAATATTTCAACTTTAGTCCCATCTTTGGTTAAAGTCTCTTCTTTCCTGATCGCTTTTAGCTTTTGACGGGATTCCTGCCACTCTTTTTTACGCTTGCGATATTCATTTAGTACCAGATTATCCGGATTAATGATTACAACGCCCTGAATACCATCAACAATAATGATCTCATCATCTCGAACTAGCTGGCGCGCTTCGGCAACCCCAACTACTGACGGAATGTCTAGATTACGTCCAATAATAGCCGTATGAGAAGTTAGACTTCCCAAATCATTGACAAAACCAGCAAAATTCGATTCCTTAAATTGCACCAGATCAGCAGGAGAAAGATCCCGAGTTACAAGAATCCCATGTTCTTCACGCCCTTGACTTTGCCAGTCAAACTTATTACCTTCAAGATTTTTGAAAATACGTTCCAGAACTTGTATTACATCATTTTTGCGCTCTTTTAGATAAGCATCTTCCATCTCATCAAACTGACTCGAAAGAAACTCTGCCTGCAACTTAATCGCCCATTCAGCATTGCAGGATTCGCGCTTAAGAATTTCTATTGGTGCTTGAGCTATCTGAGAGTCACCCAACATCATAATATTTAATGATAGGAATGCACCCAATTCAGCTGGTGCACCAATGGGAATTGTACCGCGAATCTGCTCCAATTCCTTACGAGTATTGCGCAATGCTTCTTCAAAGCGGCTAACCTCCGCATTTATTTCGGATTCTTCTAGCGTATGCTGAATTGCATCATCAATGCTTTTATCAAGAATGTATGCCTGTCCAATTGCAATACCGCCACCTAGCCCAATTCCATGTAAAGCAATACTCATTAACTAACCTTTACTCATTTTCACCGAAACGATCAGTAAAAAGCTGACAAATCTCTTCAAGAGCAGATTCTTCATCTTCACCACTACAGATAATACTAATCTGACTACCTTTAGATGCTGCCAACATCATTAGTGACATGATACTTTTTGCATTTGCTTTTCTTCCATTTCGTTCGATAAAGATCTCGGATCTGAAGGTATTTGCCAGCTGCACCAGCTTCGAGGATGCACGAGCATGCAAACCAAGCTTGTTTACTACTTCAATTTCTTTACTTATCATTTATCTACTTTCCGAAATATGAACTATTCCATTTACTCCACCATCAATTGATTTACTAACACAGTCAGCAAGAGTTCCTTTGGAATATGATATTGCCCGGATCAACATTGGCAGATTTAATCCGGTGATTAACTCAACTTTGCCAGACTTAATAAGCTTACTGGCAATATTACTGGGAGTAGCACCAAATACATCTGTGAGAATCAGAACTCCTTCTGCATTTGATAACTGCATCTTTACTATTTCTTGGGCTCGGGCAAGAATACTTTCGGTAGATTCAGCTTTTTTTACTGGCAAAACCACTAGATTCTCAACCCTTTTATTTATAATATGCTCAATACAGTAAGCAAAACTATTGGCTATTTCTGCATGAGATATGATCAGAATATTTATCATATAATCTATTGTTAACTAATTAATCTGGTAATGCCTTCAGCTACAAATTTAGCATTATTAGTCAGATATAACTGTTTAATATTTTTGTTAATATAAATGACTTGAGTGACACCAAGCTCATTTAATCGTGACTCGTTTACCAAAGCTTCATCTTTAAATTCAATGCGTACTCGGGTAATTGCCTGTAGCGCAGATGATTTTACATTATCTTTGCCACCAAGTGCAGCAATAATTTCCTTACAATCAATCAAGTTTTGGTTTTGTATTTCGGTTGTTGTAGTTAATTTTTCCTGCTCTATGCTTCGTGCAACTGGCGAGTCTGCTTCCTTAGCTATAATAGTTTTAGGTAATGATGGCAATACTTCTCGGATTTTACTTGCAATGATTTCTGCCTGTGGTCCTAAAATAATTTGTGCAGAATCTGGTCCTGGCGTAACAAAACCTTTTGCTCCTAGAGCTTTTAGTGCTGGTTTGTTAATTATTGATGAATCCTGTACTTTAAGTCGTAAGCGAGTGGTACATGCATCAACCACAATCAGATTTCCAGCTCCACCTAAAGCATTCACAAATTGTACTTCTGTACTTTCATCGCTAGCAATAAAAGTGGCAACATCGTTACCTTCTTCTGCTATTTCACGGCCAATAGTTGCCAGATTGAATTTTTTAATGAAAAATACTGCTAAAGTATAGTATAGGATAAACATTATAATACCAATAGCTAGGGCATATAATGGGTTAGCTGCTAATTTAAAGAATAAGACATAATCAATTGCACCTGCGGAAAACGAAAAGCCAAGTCTCACATGTAGGATATACATTAGAGCCATTGATACTCCAGTTAGTAGTGCATGTATTACATACAATACAGGTGCCAAAAATACAAATGAGTATTCAATTGGCTCGGTAACACCAGTTAAGAATGAGGTTAATGCCATAGATAATAATAGTCCGGCAACAGCTTTTTTATTTTCTTTAAATGCAGTTGTATACATTGCAAGACAGATAGCTGGTAAACCAAACATCATTATCGGGAAGAAACCAGCCATAAAGTAACCAGCAGTTGGATCTCCAGCCATGAATCTCGCAATATCACCATGAACGATTTGCCCTTGCGTGTTGGTAAAATCACCTAATTGAAACCAGAATAAGCTATTTAAAACATGATGTAGGCCAGTAACCAAAAAAATCCGGTTTAGCGTACCAAAAAGGAATAAACCTAAACTTCCAGATTCAGACATCCACAAGCTAAAAGTGTGTAATCCATTCTGAATTGGTGGCCAGATATAGCCAAGTATAATCCCTAATACAACCGCTAGGACACCCGTAATAATTGGCACAAAGCGCTTTCCACCAAAAAAAGCAAGGAATTCAGGTGTTTTAAAGTCTTTGAATTTATTATACATTGCCCCAGCAAGTGAACCAATCAAAATTCCACCTAATACTCCAGTATCAATATCCTTATTGATTACTTTTAGCATGGCTACCAAAATCAAATAGCCTACCGCACCAGCAAGACTTGAAGCACCGTGATTATCTTTGGCAAATCCAACCGCGACGCCAATTGCAAATAGTAATGGTAAATTAGCAAAAATGGCGTTACCAGCATCGGCAATTGCCTGAATATTAAGCAAATCTGGCTGCCCAAAGCGTAATAATAATCCGGCAACCGGAAGCATAGCTATTGGCAACATCAATGCGCGTCCAAGAGCCTGAACTGAACTAAATTTAAATTTCATTATTAACCCTTCTGGTTGGAACTAGTTAAACTGACTTTTTAGGTATTCACGGACTTCGATTGCGGTTGGCAAGCTTAGACAGTGTTCCGCAACTTCCTTGCATTTTGCGTAATTAAGATTACGAATAAAAGCTTTATTTTCCGGGATAGTACTAACTGTCATCGAAAGATTTTTTATTCCCAAGCCAATTAATACTGGAATGGCAAGTTTTTCTGACGCCATCAAACCGCATACCGATAAATTGGTATCATGTTTGGCAGCACCAATACTAGTCGCAGCAATAGCCGCAAGAACTGCCGGGTGTAGATGATCAACTTCTTTTGCCAGCTCAGTATGTTCACGATCAACCGCCATTACATATTGCGTCAAATCATTAGTACCGATTGACATAAAATCAACCTCTTTAGCAAATGCCTCACTAATAAAGGCAACTGAAGGTACCTCAACCATTATTCCTAACTGAATCTGGGTGTTTATGCCAAGATCAGCTTTAATTTCCTCAAAAATCTGCTTTACTGCTCGATATTCGGTCAGTTTAGAAATCATTGGGATCATAACCTTTATGTTTTCGGCTTTAGTTTTCAGAATTGCTCTTAACTGGGTTTTGAATAATTCTCGGTTAGCTAAACATAATCTAACACCACGAACTCCAAGCATTGGATTTTCCTCATGCATTTGAGTTATATAAGGGATTTTTTTGTCTCCACCAGCATCTAGAGTACGGATTACTAGTGTTTTACCAGCTAAAACATGATTTATATCTGAGTATTCATTAAATTGCATTTCTTCACTTGGAGCTTCTTTAGTTTCAAGAAACATAAATTCGGTTCTAAATAGACCAACACCTTCAGCACCATTTGCTGCCGCAATTCGTGCTTCATCGATATTACCAATATTTGCAAGACAATTTATCTGGACGCCATCAGTTGTTACTGCTGGTACTTGTGCTGCTTCTCTAGCAATTTGAAGCGCTTCGATGCGGCGATTTACTTCTCCTTTTGCTTGGTTAAGCTCTTCAGGTGTTGGTTTAACATTTAATATCGCAGTATTAATGGTATCCAAAACTACATTTTGTTCCGACTCTTGCAATATTTCCTTTGCAACTCCAACTAGTAGAGGCATTCCGCGCGTACGTGCGAGAATTGAAACATGTGAGGTAACTCCACCGCGAACACTAACTAGCCCTTTAACTTTATCACTCATGGCAATCACTTGTGATGGCGTAAAGTCCTCTGCAACAAGGATGACTTCTTCGGTAAATTCAGCAACCTTTTTGCTCTCATTGCCACATAAAATAGTTAAAACTCGGTCACGAACATCGATTAAATCATTCTGCCGCTCAATTAGTAACTGGTTGCCTGTTGCCAACAGTGCCTTACAGGATTCAGCTGTTGCCTTGTCCCAACCGTAAGCCGCAGATTGTCCATTGGTAATCAAATTTTTTGCTTGAGTAATTAATTCAGGATCAGTTAGAATCATTAAATGAGCACTAAGGATATTCTTGTGCGCAATATCAAATTCGCTAAGGTCTTTGATTTCATTTTCTAATTCAGCTACTAAAGAATGAATAGTTTTATCAAGTTTTACTAATTGTTCAGCTTCATCAGCGGCAAATCTTTCATACTCAAACTGTATGCCTGTTTGTCTAACGAGTCTTGCAACCGCAAGCCCACTTGAGGCAACAACACCATGATATTTACCATTTTCAACTTTATTATCTTCTTCACCAGAGTTTGGATCAGCAATTGGATTTTCACTTTCATCATCATGTAAATTTTTTATAGCATCTGTTAATTCGGCAATGATTTTGACGCCGTTAATACCTTTAACCAAAAATTGGATTTGATCTTTATGCTGAACTGATAAGCTAAGTAATGATACTACGCTCTTTACATTTCCGCTTTGTTCGCCTTTTATCATCAAGATCTCATTATCTGGATATTTACGGGCAATTGAATTCAGCAAAGCAGCTGGTCTTGCATGGATCCCGTGTGAATTTGTAATTGTAATTAGATCGGATTCAAGTGTAACTTGAGGACTAGTATTTTGTACTTCACTAATTGCTGTAGTGTGATTACCTAATTTTACAGTCAAAATCGGTTTACTTAGATCAGTGATTGCATCATGAGGCAAAATTTCAATTTGAATCTTCTTCTCTTCAATGTCGGTTACGAGAACTGGCGTTATCAGTGCTACAACATTGGCTGCAATATAATCCATGTCAAAAACTGTAAGTAAATCTCCAGTTTTTACATGATCTCCCTCATTAACAATAACATCAAATCCGGTTCCGCCTAAAGAAACTGTCTCTAAACCAATATGTATTAAAATGTCAAAACCTGCTTCAGATTCAATTGTTATCGCATGTTTTGCACGGTGAATGGATTTAATTTTTCCATCAATTGGAGCGTAAAGGGCATTATCAAATGGATCAATAGCAAAGCCATCGCCGACCATTTTTTCGGCAAAAACAGGATCCGGAACTTTATCTAGATCAATAAAGGCTCCTTTAAGAGGGGGGAATACACTGACTTGCTGAACCATATAATTCCTTTAATAAACTTAATGATTTTTGTCCCATAGTGTAGCATAAACCTTAATCTTTCGAGTAGTTGCGGCGCAGCAAAAGAGTGTACAAAGTTTAGACTATATGCACTATAATAACGGAGGAATTAGAAATGATGAAAGTTTAAATAATGGCTGATGTGCAAAATTGTTTTGATATGGTGCTTTTTGGTGGTACTGGAGATTTAGTTAAACGTAAACTGCTGCCTGCTTTATACAACGCATTTGTAGATGAAAATATCAATTCGGAAGCCAGATTTTTTTGTGTTGGTAGATCGGCTATGACTGATCAAGAATATTCAGACATGGCGTATAAATTTGCGACAGAAGCAAAAAATACAATCTCCGCTGAAAGCTGGCGCGAATTTAGTAAGCACATTCGCTATTTGCAAATGGATGCGAATAATAGCGAAACATTTAATAAACTTCCTGAAGTACTGGATAAAACACGAACTAATATATTTTACCTATCAACATCGCCGGAATTATTTAAGCCTATCTGCTCCAATATTGCCAAGGTTGGGATGAATCATTCAAATTCAAGGATAGTTTTGGAAAAACCACTTGGGCATGATTTGAAATCATCAAATGATATTAATGATTATGTTGCCCAGTATTTCAAAGAAGATCAGATTTATCGGATTGATCACTATCTTGGAAAAGAATCGGTACAGAATTTAATGGCAATTCGTTTTGGAAATACTCTATTTGAAGCATTATGGCGGCGGCAGTGGGTTAGCAGTGTACAAATTACGATTGCTGAGGATCTTGGCGTTGGTTCACGCGGAGATTTTTATGAACAAACTGGTGCATTACGTGATATGCTACAAAATCACTTGTTACAGTTATTGTGTATCGTAGCAATGGAGCCACCATCATCATTGGAAGCTGATGTTATTCGCGATGAAAAGCTAAAAGTTTTGCGTTCATTAAAACCACTAACGGAAGATGATGTGGTAAAAAATGTGATTAAGGGACAATATAAATCTGGGGCAATCAATGGCTCTCCGGTAAAGGGTTATTTAGAGGAAGAAAAAGTTTCTCCAAATAGTATTACCGAAACATTCGTAGCCGTTAAGGCAGAAATTCAAAATTGGCGCTGGGCAGAAGTCCCATTTTATTTGCGCACTGGCAAACGGATGCAAGAAAAAGTTGCCGAAATTGTTATCCAATTTAAAGATATTCCCGTAAAAATTTTCCCAACTGCTGGTGGAAATTTTGCTAATCGTTTAATTATTCGTTTACAGCCCGATGAAACAGTTAAATTATACTTCCTTGCTAAGCAGCCCGGTGATACCAACCGTTTGCAACCAGTATATCTGGATCTGAATTTTAATGAAATGTTCCAAGCACGGCGTACTGATGGATATGAAAGATTATTGCTTGATGTTATTCGTGGTAAATTAACTTTATTCGTCCGTCGGGATGAGCAGATCGCAGCTTGGAAATGGGTAGAGCCAATACTTGATACTTGGCGAGAACTAAAAATACCACCAAAACAGTATACTGCTGGAAGCTGGGGACCTGCTAGTTCTTCAGCCCTTCTTGCAAGGGACGGTTTATATTGGCACGAAGAAATAGCATAAGGAAAAACAATGAAAATAAATAAACTTATTGCGTTTAGCCTCAGTTCTATTGTTGCAAGCCTGATAACAGGATGCTCAATGTTTGCAAAGCAACAAGAGTCAACGCCACTTCCTCCACAAAATATAAATATGAATAAGGGTGCCGCTCCAGCAGCAGCTAATCCTTCAGCAAATAAATCTGCAAAAATTGAAAGTAATAATTATACTGAATCGCAAAGTCAGTATAAACGTAGACAAATAGTAGAAGATCGAGGACCGGGTGGCGCGGTAAATAAAATTACCGTAGATAACGCAGGTAATGTTCCTGACTATGTCCTTTACCCTACAGACCAAACTCAGTATAATACGAATGATAATCCAGATCGCTTATCTGTGCCTAA
Source organism: Aquella oligotrophica (assembly GCF_002892535.1). Taxonomy (NCBI): domain Bacteria; kingdom Pseudomonadati; phylum Pseudomonadota; class Betaproteobacteria; order Neisseriales; family Neisseriaceae; genus Aquella; species Aquella oligotrophica. The sequence continues at coordinate 1,624,125 of NZ_CP024847.1, forward strand.
TTGGCAGATTAACTGGTAATACTACTAAATATTAATTCATTGTATTCATTTATTGTATAATATTACCCGCATCTTAAATCAGGAAAAGTGGCTGAGTGGTTGAAAGTACTCCGTTGGAAGCGGAGCATACGGCAACGTATCGCGGGTTCGAATCCCGCCTTTTCCGCCATAGGTAAAATATAGCAAAAGGAATCCCGACAACAGATTCCTGACCAAACCCCATATTATGTCCATATGAGGCTTTTTATTGCCTTACAGCACATTTTCAATAAAAGAAAAAGCAGATGTTTGATAAAATTGGCAGCATCTAACCCATTATCTATTCAAGGTGTAACTAAAAATGTCTCAATATACTCCTGCTTGGCCTCATTCAGATATAAAACAAGTTTTCCCCGATATTTTTTATGTTACTGGTACTAATATTACGCAATATGACGGAATAACTTTACAGCATAGCCGTAATATGACAATTATAAGAAATCAGGACAAGCTTTCGCTGGTAAATACCATCAGACTAACTGAAGATGGTTTGAAACAGTTAGCTTCGCTCGGCAAAATTGAAAATGTTATCAGAATAGGTAGTTTTCATGGACGCGACGATGCTTTTTACATTGATAAGCATGATGCAAAATTATGGGCATTACCCGGTATGGAGCATGCCAATGGTCGGGAGGCTGATTATGATCTAACACCTGATGGATTAAAGCCATTTAATAATTGTGAAGTAGTTACGTTTAACTCTTCCAGATTCCCGGAAGCAGTTCTACGTATTAATCAAAATGATGGAATATTAATAACTTGCGATAGCATCAAAAACTGGTTAGGTAAAGATGAGTTTTTTAATGATTCTACCGCAGTACTTTATGAAGCACAAAAACTCTTTGGAACTGCTGCTATCAATAAAATATGGCTAGAGGCGACTCAGGTAGAAAAATCTGAGCTACTCGCTTTGGGAAAACTAAAATTTCGCCATTTATTAAGCGCTCATGGAGAACCATTAATAAATGATGCTTATGATTACGTAATTAGGACTTTATCTAGCTTTAGGTAACAATGGGTATAAATAAGATGGGAAGCCAGCGAAAAACTATCCTCTTTCCTGATGCTGTACAGAAAAAACTACAAGGATTAGGTTTATTTACTTAACAGGTATAGTTAATACCGGAACATTTGGCTGATATTCACCTATTAAAAGAGAATAAACTAGACGAAGAAAAACCATCGTTGATTTAGAATACTCATCATCATTAGCGACATAGTACCATTTTGATTGATATTTTATTTTTAGAAGGGCTTCACTAGGTTCACTATTGCTCACATGAATATCAATTAAGCCATTGGTTATATCATGCAAGTTCGACACACCGCCGTTTTGATTGGTAAATCTGGTTTTTACGCCATATTTCTGATTGTCTGATTCACTAGCCTCGACCCCTTTGGATAAGAACTGAAGGATATTAAAATATGAACGTGTTTGGATTCGGATTATATTTTCCTTATCATTATCATGTTTCAGGACAAACATTGTAAAAAGTATTGTTTTATAAGGTCGCTTGAGGTGTAATAATGTTGCAACTTTTGTTGCAGCACTATCATTGTTCATATATAGAAGCATTGCTGGTTTATCATCATAATTTGTCATTTCAATGTTTACATCATCATTATCAACAAGAGTTTCGAGAGTTTTTGCAAAAGTATTGAATTCCTGATAATCAGGTAATTTGCTTGTTTTAGTATTCCTGATATTACTCGCATTATCAAGAACACCAACTTGATCAATAGTGAGACGCAAAACGGTGCTGATACCCAAGGAGCGTTCTAACAAAAATAACTTTTTCATATCAATTGGGCTTAATAATGCCGAAACAAATTTACTTCCCTGAACGGGTGAATAAGTAACCACCGGGCTTATGGTATAAGCAGCTATTGGAGCAACACTCCAAAAAGGAGTACCTCCTGCCGTAGTCGATGGTGATTGAAAAAGTCTGGTTTCATTGTTATCTATTCCGGTTTTTAGTGAGCTTTGTGAAGTAACACTATCAACCCCAACGAAATATGGACTATAACCATAATGTACTCTGACGATATTCATTAAAAACTGTGAATCCTCACTATTTGCAAGTGATTCATTGTAATCATTACGGCTTTTTTCAATTTGTGCAAGATAGGCTGTTGAACACCCATTGATTGCAAAAGCCAATATGAATAATAAAAACTTTTTATTTTTCATCAGTTATCATTCCCAGAGTAATTTAAAAAACTATTAGCTAACGAGCAGAAATTTTTCCAATTATATATTTAAAAAGACCGCCCGAAGGCGGTTGAGGAAGGTTGCCAATATGGATTATTGACAAACATGAAAAACTGTTTAAAAACGCTAGTAGCCAGTAAACTAAAATAAGGCACTGTAAAATTTGTGAGTAATAAATTTTAGATTTTGACATTAATAGATACTAAATTTTTATGAATACCCGGATTATATTCTACCTTCCAATAAGCTTAAAACCTGAAAATAGTACCCCCCAATAAATTATCGTGAAAAATGCATAGTGTCAATAATCAAAAACTTTTATCACCTAATTATTTAAGCATAAATATTTTTACATTAGATAGTGTCGTCAATTAACTAAATATTTGATAAAATCAGAAAAATTAATTTTAACCGGAGTCAAAAATGTCAGAGTTGCAACATAGTCAGTAATACTTGACTATAACTCTTTCGATAGATCTTGGTGGTAAAGCTTATTAATTGTTGCACGAATATCTCGCATTCGACATTCCTCTAGAGTAAAGAGAGCTAAAACCGCATCATCAATGCCTTCAAGGCGGCGTTTATGTTTCTGGATGATTAATAATACTCAAATTCAGAGTCGTGATCACGCGGAACATTAATCGCTAGATCTCCGCTATTAGTTCTGATTGTTTTACCAGTATAGCCATTACGACGATTGCGGGAAACTTCAACAGGTTCTTCTGACGACTCTGGTTGCGGTATTGATAAATGATGCTCTATTTCTCCTGAAAGAGCACTTTCAATAATTCGACTTCTTCAGCCTTGAATCATCACATTTGAGCGAATAGATTTAATTTATCTTGAGTAAAGTAAGGTTTCTGCCATTTTGTACTGCCCCATTAATTAACGTTAGTTTAACCAATATCAGGCTTGAGCACAAAATTTATGACATATTGAAAAGTTGTCCATTTTTATGGACAACTTTTTTATTAAAAATGGTAGATAATAACTCCTGAAGAAAATAACTCAATTTATAGATATAACCGTAAGGTTGTCTATTTTACGATTAATATAAGCTTTCACCCTAAATCTAAGCCCACACTGTAATACCGTGTTTCATTTTCAGTTCCTTCACACCTAAAGCCGATTCTGCCTAGTGGCTTTAGGTGATCTTTTTCAAATCACTACATTTGCTAATTCAATACTATCTAATATGATAAAATCCACAGATAAATAACCAGAAACAAGAATAGCATGCAGACAAACTATAACTTCAATAAACTATGTAAAATATTAATCCTAATCGCAATCTGTATCACCTGTTATGGGCTAATTTTTCCAGTTACCAGTGCATCATTTAGCCCTTGGTATGGTAGCATTGCCAAAAATATAGCTTTAAGCAATAATTGGACTGACCTAGTTCTTAGTAATCAGGATTGGTTAGATAAACCGCATTTCCCATTTTGGGCAGCTGCTTTATCATTTAAAATTTTCGGGATTAACTCCTTTGGCTATGTACTTCCTGGTTTAGTATTTCATTTAATCGGTGCTTTATACACTTACAAACTAGCCAACTACCTATATAAAAATGAATCGGTTGCTCTACTCTCAACACTTATTTATTTAACTATACTCCATCTATTACTTTCAGCTATTGATGTGCGAGCTGAAGCATATCTCTTAGGGCAAATAATGCCAGCAGTTTATTACTGGCTACAATATGACGAAAAATTTACTCTTAAATCATTACTATTGGGCGCATTATTTACAGGTCTGGCATTAATGACTAAGGGAATTTTTGTCATTATAACTATTGTTAGTGGTTTATTTTGCTTATGGGTTTACCAAAAACGATTAATAAATATAATCCATCCCAAATGGCTTTTTGCGTTACTTTTATCTTTTGCCTTTGCTCTACCTGAAGTTTGGGCTTTATATCAGCAATTTGATTTACATCCTGAAAAAGTAGTTTTTGGTCATACTCACGTCTCGGGTGTGCGCTGGTTTTTTATTGATAGCCAATTTGGACGCTTTTTTGGGACAGGCCCAATAGCTACGACTAACCCACCACCACTACATCAACTATTTTTCATTCATACTTTCTTGTGGGCATTTTTACCGTGGACGGTACTCTTTCCGGTAGCAATTTATTACTCAACTCGTTACTTTAAAAAAGATTCACAGCAAAATAGAAATAATACGGTGATTCTCCTTGGCTATTTTTTTATTAGCTTTATAATGTTTAGTGTTACCTCATTTCAGGTTGATCATTATACCAATATTATTTTCCCATTTGCCGCAATAATGTCAGCAAAGATAATGCTTGATTTTGCGAATAGGAATCATAAAATTTATCCAATCCAACAAGGTTTGGGTATTTTAATGCTTGGTTTACTGGCAATATTGATTGGGCTATTATTTAATGGTCTGATTCTTGCTGGCTTTATCCTAATCGAACTGATAGTAATAGCATTTCTAATAAAAGAATGGGGGCAGCCACCAATAATAAAAGCAATCTTAATTCCATTTGCGGCAATTTTAATGGTATTCATGTTTGCAATGACGGTAAATGGTTATCTCTATCATAAATATGATACGGGTTTTCTGGCGAGTGAAATCACTAGCCAACACCCTGAGATTCCAGTAGTTGATTATATTACTGATTCACGGGCACTTGAATTTTATGCCAAAAATAAGTACTACAAGGTTAACGATCTAAAAGATACCTTAAATTTAGCAGAGTATTATTTGGTAGTTCCGGATAAAGAAATCGAAAAAGTCAAAGCATATAATTTGCCCAAAACAACAATTATTGCCCAAATACAAGGAAATCTTCCAGAAAAGATAATTCCACATTTGGGTAGTAGTGAAAAGCTTAAAGGCAACCTAGATACTTTTGATATTATTTTAGTACAAAATAACCAGAATGCTAAATAATATGCCACAAATTGCTATTGCACCAATGCTTGACTGGACTGATCGCCATTACCGTTATTTCATGCGTAAAATTAGTAAAAAAACTATTCTTTATACCGAAATGGTAGTTGCCGATGCAATCATTCATGGTGATCGTGATAAATTACTGGAGTTTAATCCAGAAGAACAGCATGTAGTACTTCAGCTTGGTGGCTCAAATCCGGAAAAACTCGCAACTAGCACCAAAATTGCCGTCGAATACGGTTATCAGGAAATCAATCTTAATTGCGGTTGTCCGTCTGATCGTGTTCAATCAGGAAAATTTGGTGCTTGCCTAATGAAAGAGCCAGAATTAGTAGCTGATTGTATAAAAGCAATGCAAGAAGTAGTTAGTATTCCGGTAACCGTAAAGCAAAGAATCGGACTTGATTACGATTATGACTATGATTATTGTGCTAAATTTGTCGAAACAATAGCTAATGCTGGTTGTAAATCATTCATCATTCATGCCAGAAATGCCGTATTAAAAGGACTTAGTCCCAAAGATAATCGCGAGATTCCGCCATTAAGATATGATTATGTCTATCAATTAAAGAAAGATTTTCCAGATTTAAATATTATGTTAAATGGTGGCATCAAAACTACTACGGATATGATTAATCATCTTGAACTAGTTGATGGTGTAATGCTTGGTCGTGAAGCTTACTATAATCCATACCTATTTGCCAATTTTGACAATCAGTTTTTTGCCGATAATAATCCTCTTAGAACACGAAAAGAAATTGCACTAGACATGATTTCTTACCTTGAAAATCATCTAGCTCAAGGTCATCGTCTCCATCATGTAACTAGACATATGATAGGTTTATATCATGGTTGTAAAAAAGCTAAACTCTGGCGACAGCAACTAACTACCAACATCATTAAAAGCAATAATATTAAAGATTATATCGATCTTCTTGGAATCATGGATGAGTAGTCATAATTTTACAGAAACACATCTAGCCAAATTCCGCGAAATTTGTGGTAATAATAATGTAGTTACTAAGCCTGAACTTATGTCAGCCCATCTGACAGATTGGCGTAAACGCTATTCTGGTAATGCAATCGCTATATTATTCCCAGAAAATACCTCGCAAATCGTAGCAATAATTAAATATTGCCAACATCAAAAAGTTGCCATAACGCCACAAGGCGGCAATACCTCAACCTGCGGAGCGGCAACACCACTAGCAAATCATACCGCCCCCCAGATAATAATAAATCTGGCACGAATGAATAAGGTTATTGAAGTAGATAGAGTAAATAGTTCAGTTACTATTGAAGCTGGTTGTACCCTACAAATGGTACAGGAAATCGCAGCAAGCCACAATCTATACTTCCCGCTAACCCTTGCCAGTCAGGGAACTTGTCAAATAGGTGGAAACCTTGCAACAAATGCAGGCGGAACTCAGGTTCTAAAATATGGAATGATGCGCGATCTGACGCTAGGGCTTGAAGTAGTTTTGCCAAATGGAAATATCATGCAAAATAATCATAAACTCCGGAAAAATAATACTTATCTTGACCTGAAACAGATCTTCATTGGTAGTGAAGGCACGCTCGGAATCATTACTCGTGCAACATTGAAGCTTTTTCCGCTACCAGTTAATTACCTAACCTTTATGCTGCCAGTAGAAAAATTAGTAACTGCCCTCACCTTACTGGAAAAATTAAAACATTATTATTTAAATAACGTCAGTGCTTTTGAAATAATTAAGGACGATAGCCAGAAACTTTACAATCAGCAATTTCCAGATGCAAAACTACCATTTACGGCAAACTGGCTACTACTTGCGGAACTAGAAATAAACGCTGATTTTAATCTGGATAATTTTATCAGCTTACTCGAAAGTATTGGTATAAATCCAGATGATGTCTTAATAGCCAGTAATGATAAACAACGTAGAGATTTATGGCTAATTCGTGAACATATTCCATTAGCCGAAAAAGCCTATGGCTATGCGGTTAAACATGATATTTCATTACCGCTTGGTAAAATCGAAGAGTTCCTCGCAACTAGTATGCCAAAACTAAGGAAAATTGAGGCAGATGGCTACTTTAGTATTTTTGGGCATCTTGGTGATGGCAATTTACATTATAATTTCGGTAAAAAAGGTGCAAGCCTAACTGACACTGAAGCATTAGAAGAACAGGTAAGCCAGATTGTTTATCAAGATGTGATTAATTTTGGTGGAAGCATTGCTGCCGAACACGGGATTGGAATTGCCAAAAAACAATGGTTTAAAAAGTATACTCCAGTAGAGAATTTGGAATTATTGCAAACACTAAAGAAACAGCTTGACCCATTGAACTTATTTAATCCAAGTAAAATTTTATAGAGGTCTTTATGAAAAAATTATTTTCAATATTCATTATTGCGCTATTAGCAAGCGCTTGTGCAAATATGAATGGTAGCTATAACAAGGATAATTCAGATAGTAATCAATCCAATAGTCCTCTAACCAGCTCAAGAGCAGCCAGCAGCAACTAGCGTCGCCCTCTGGCATCACAAGAACACTCACGACGATGGATACCACAGTAGCCACAAAATTTTTCATAGCCTTGGTAACGCTCCATAATACGTAAGCGCTTGATACCAGCTAAAGTGAGTTTATTGCCACAGTTACGGCAAAAATTATGACCAACTTTAGTATTTGGATTACATTCACGACATTGGGTAGTTGCCATAATATACTCCCTAAAAAATTTAATAAAAAACATAAGGGGTGGATTATAAATCAATTTTGGTAAGAGCCATCCTATTTTTTGCCAGTAATATAATATTAGTCTAATAACATTAAGTTCATATGAAGGAACTCAATCCATATAAAGCATTTTTGCGAGTAGCACTTTAATGATATAATATTGCGTTAATAAAAGCATATACATAAATTTAAAGTCTCCAAATAACTAGTAATACGAGGAATCATGGAACAAATTTCAATAATATCATTAATTACTAACGCATCAATTCCGGTACAGATAGTTATGGCTATCTTGGCAGTATTTTCCATCGTATCATGGGGAATAATTTTTAGCAAATGGACTTCTCTTGCGCGTGCCAAAATGGAAACAAATAAATTTATAAAACAATATCAGAACAGTAATAGCATTACTAACTTATATAATGCCATCAGTGTGCAAAATAATCGGGTAACTACCGGGCAAATGTTTTTTGCTGGGCTTAGCGAATATAATAAAGTAAGTAAAAGTGGCATAACCAATAAAGATGCAATTACTGCGAATATTGAGCGTGCATTGAGTGCAACTATTGATGAAGAACTAAATAGCTACGAAAAGAGTTTGTCAACACTGGCAACTTTTGGTTCGGTCAGCCCATATATTGGGCTTTTGGGTACTGTTTGGGGAATCATGCATGCTTTTATCGGATTAAGTAATACAGGTCAGGCAACGCTAGCATCTGTAGCACCAGGTATTGCGGAAGCTCTTGTTGCTACTGCAATTGGTCTTTTTGTTGCGATTCCCGCATATATGGCATACAACAAATTCAGTGCAGATGTGAGTAATTTGGAAAAACGCATGTACCGTTTTGGTGATGAATTTCTAAATTTGATTAATCGTAAACTTTCTGCTAGCAACAGCAACTCTCAGGATATGTAATGAGCTTTTCTCAGGCTGAAATTGATAAATTCAATAATTTGGCACATGAATGGTGGAATCCAGATGGGCAATTCAAAACACTACATCAGATAAACCCGGCACGAGTTGAATTTATCAAGAATAACTCACTGCTAACAAATAATCGACTGATAGATGTTGGCTGTGGTGGTGGTATTTTATCCGAAGCTTTAGCAGCTAATGGCGCTATTGTTGATGCAATCGACCTTGCACCACAATCGATTGAAATTGCCAAATTGCATCTTTATGAGAGTAATCAGCAAGTTAATTATGAATGTATCGAAATTAGTGCAAAGGCAGAAATAGCCGCAGAAAGCTACGATGTTCTGACATGTATGGAAATGCTTGAGCACGTACCAGATCCAGATTATATAATTGCCAATTGCGCAAAACTGTTAAAGTCTGGCGGAGTTGCCTTTTTCTCTACATTAAATCGTAATTATAAAAGCTATACCCTAGGAATTCTTGCGGCTGAATATTTGTTAAAGCTAGTACCAACTGGAACACACGATTATAGCAAATTCATCAAACCATCTGAATTACGACAACTACTAAATAAGAACGGTTTTGAAATTATAGCTTTAAAAGGGATAAACTATAACCCATTAACAGAGGATTTTAGTTTAAGTAACGATACTTCAATAAATTATCTGGTAGCCTGCAAAAAAACATGCTAAACATAAGTAAATCTGTAATAACCCCTTATACACCAGCTCAAATGTACGCACTAGTTAGCGATGTAGCCAACTACAAAAATTATTTACCTTGGTGTCCCAGCTCCGAAATACTAAAAACCGATGGAAATAAGATCATTGGTCGTGTCGATATATCATATCTTAAAGTTAAAGCTCATTTTACTACTGAAAATATAAACACACAAAATGAACGTATTGATATGAACCTTGTTGATGGACCATTTAAGCAACTTCATGGGCACTGGAAATTTATTCCCTTAGGTGAAAATGGTTGCAAAATAGAGTTCAAACTGGATTACAAATTTAGTAATATCATCATTGAAAAATTAATTGGCGCTGTATTCGAACTGGTTATCAAAAATATTGTGGATAGTTTTGTAAAAAAAGCTCATGAAATATATCGGAAGTAGCTATGGAATTAATTGAAATTGAGGTTGCTTTTGCTACTCCGCTATTACAAAAAATTATAAAATTGACTGTTCCAACAAATACAAAAATTACTGAGGCAATCCAGCTTTCTGGCATAGAAAAGTACTTCCCGGGATATGAGTTAACTAATATGCCTGTAGGAATTTTTGGTAAACGACAATTTGAAACAGAGAACTACACATTAAAAGCTGGTGACCGGATAGAAATTTACCGCCCATTGTCTAAAACTCCAAATCAGAAGCGACTTGAACGTGCCAAAAATAAGTAAGTTGCTAATTCTCAGTTTTTTGATAAAAACTGGTGCAGCCCTTGAGATTATAATCCCCGATGCCTTAGAAAACAAAGTTGCAGTCTCGGTGATTGATTTAAATACAAATAAATCTGTTTATAGCTATCATCCAGATAAGCCTATGCTTCTTGCATCAAACATGAAAGTAGTAACAAGCTATGTTGCACTAAAAAAGCTTGGCTGGGATTTTAACTGGCATACCAAAATAGCATATTCTGGTAACATTGAGAATAATGTACTCAATGGAAACATTTACATTATTGGCGGTGGTGATCCATTCCTCAATACATCCACGATTACTAACATGATTCAGTCATTTAAAAATGACACTGGAATAGATATAATTTCTGGTAAGATTATCCTTGATAATAGTGTATTCAATACTAAACCTAAAAATAGCGAACTACACCCTGAGCCGTATGCTACCTACTCTGTAGAACCAGATGGACTTTTAATCGATAATGATTTAACCATGGTTAATATCAAAATTAAAAATGGAAAAATTAGTCTGGTAAAACCAAATACTTTAGGATTAAAACTACAAAATAATCTCAAATATCTACCTGGAAAAGCAAGCTGTAGAAATGCTAATGATTATGTGACTATTAAGAAAATAGCCAAAAATACACTTTCATTATCCGGTTCACTGCCGCAAAAATGTAATAAAAAAGAAATCGGCATTTATTTTGGAGATGACTTTAGCTATGATAAAAAAATTATTGCAAAATCTATAGCTAATGTTGGAATAAGATACGATTCTATTGAATCAGGTATAGCACCAGCTGATATAAATATCATTCTTACTCATAATTCCGAGTCGATTAATACATTACTACCAATAATGAATCAGATGAGTAATAACACTTATGCCAAGACCCTTTTTATGAGTCTCGGGGCATTTAAAACCAATAATTCTAATACCTATATAAATAGCGTTAATGAATATAAAAAAACCATTGCTGAAGCCTTTGATTTTCCTGAGCTTACACCTGAAAATGGCGCCGGTCTTTCTCGTCATGAAAAACTAAGTGCAAAACACATGACTCAGCTACTACAAGCAATATATTCCTCCTCAGATTATCAAAAGTTTAGATTAAGCTTACCAACACCCGGCGAGTCAGGCACCTTGGAGAATGACTTCAAAACGTACCATAATCAGCTCTATGTAAAAACCGGGACTCTTGATGATGTAAAAGCTTATTCAGGATACTTTACTAATAGCAATGATCATACCTATGCAATTTCAATTATTGCTAATGATATAAAAACTAATGGTAGCACTTCCGAACTTACAGATTTTAAACAACTACTCATCTCATTACTCGCCCAATTAAATAAAAATAAATAATTAGGGTACGTTATACTTATCCTATACTTGCTTTTAGCTAGAATAAAGTCTAATAATAATAGTTATTCTAGATTATAATTATGGGCGTTTACGGATGCTTGGGATAGGCATTCTACATAATAAAAACGATAAAATACAGACAGATAGAATTAAAGGTCGAGGAATGCAAAAAATAGAGCAACTAATTGAAGCTGCTAGTAGTAATGATTTGATGAAAATGGCAAAACTAATTGGCGACGGAGTTGATGTTAATCGAACAAATAGCCATGGAATAACACCATTGATGCAGGCAGCAATTCGCGGCCATATCGCAGCGGTAGAAATGCTAATTCAAGCTGGCGCAAACGTAAATAAACTAAATGCGAACGGAGTAAATGCAGTTACGCTTGCACAAAATATGAATCACGACCACATTGTTTCCCGGTTGAATCATCTGACTGTACCTGTAGCTCCTGATAATAAAAAATTAAATGAAGCTCTTTTTGATGCAGTCAGAAAAGCCCAGTTTGATGATGTCAAACAAATATTAAATCTTGGTGCAAATGTAAACCAACAAGACGAAGATGGTTGGCCACTATTAAGCATTGCAGCACTTGGTGATAATATCGAAATTATTAATCTGCTGATTAATGCCGGGGCTAACCTAGAGCAAACAGATAATCATGGCTGGACAGCACTATTTTTTGCCAACTGGAATCGTAATCTTGCAGCAGTAAATATCCTGATTCAGTCAGGATGTAAATTAAATAGTACCGATAAGCAAGGCAAGAGTGTTTTAATCTATGCAGTTCGTGATGGAAACTATGAAATAGCCAAAGTGCTCATTGAGGCTGGAGCAGATATAGACTACAAAGACAGCTATGGCTGGAATGCACTTAACTATGCTATCAGTAATAATCATTATGAAGTCACTAGGCTTTTACTGATAAACCAGATAGAAAATAATCATAGCGACATGCACGGTAGAACACCATTGATGTATGCAGCAAGAGATAATCTTCAGGATATCCTGAAACTGCTTCTTGCTGAGATAAAACCCTCGAACTCAACCGTAGATAGCAGAGGATATTCAATTCTTCACTATGCAATACTTGGTAATAACATCAACTGCCTTGAAATGCTTGCGAATAGTGGTTTAAATCTGGAGCAAGAAGATACAAACGGCTGGACACCATTAATGACCGCAGCCAAAGATGGTTTATCTGATATTTGCACTACTCTTATCAAATATGGTGTAAATATCGAACATAAAGATAAATACGGTTGGACACCACTACTATTTGCCGCATGGAAAGGACATCTTAGCATTGTAGAACTATTGCTAAAACATGGCGCAAATATTGAACATGCCGACCGAAAAGGCTGGACTGCTCTTATCTATGCAACGCGCGACAGCAAAACTAAAGTTGCACAACTACTTATCGACAATGGCGCAAACTTAGAGCATACTGATGGTTATGGGCATACCCCACTACTTGTCGCAGCATGGTATAACCAGCCGCAAATGATAGATTTATTATCTTACAATGAAGCCAATCTAGAACACCGTGATAAGGCAGGACAAAATGCCCTTGATATTGCAGAAGAAAAAAACTACCACGAAGTAGTTACCCATCTTGTAAAAGCTGGCGCAAATTTCGAAGCTACAGTATTTAGCGGTGGACGAACCCTGATTTGGGCGGCATGGAGCGGTAATAAAGAAATTGTTGAAACACTTATTAATGCTGGGGTAAATCTCGAATACACCAATAAATCATATTGGAGTGCGTTAATGTATGCCGTTCGTGATGGTAAAACAGAAATTGTAAAACTACTGGTGCAAGCCGGAGCAAATATTGATGCCTGCGATAATAATAAATGGACACCATTGATTTTTGCAATCTGGTATCAGCAGGAAGAAATTGCAGAGTTTCTCATCAAATCAGGGGCTAATATTGAGCGGGCAGATTACCAGCAACGAACCCCACTTTTTTTTGCTACGATGATTGGCTCGGTAAACTTGGTAAAAATTCTTTTGGCTCACGGTGCCGATTATACGCACCAGGATGATGAAGGGAATACCCCACTATCAATCGCTATAACAAAGGAATACCAGCAGATAGCTGATATCCTGAAAGGAGCAAAACCGATTGCGCCAGTCGTCGTAAATAAAGTTACTCCACAAAATTTATCCAGCCTCGGATTAGCAATAGTAGATGGAACAGCAAAACAGGTAAAAGCGATTTTGGCGAATCCAGCCAGCAATGTCAATGAAGTTGATCGCAATGGAACTAGCGGATTGATGCAAGCTGCGCTATTGGGTAAATCAAATGTCGTCCGAATGCTGATTGAGAAAAATGCCAATATGGAATTAACTGACAGAAACGGTGAAACAGCGCTGATGATCGCGGCTGAACATGGTAAATCAAATGTAGTAAGAATCTTGATTGCTGCAGGTGCTAATTTGGAACACAAAAACCATAATCAGCGAACGGCTCTAAGTATGGCAGCTTTACACGGTAAGGTAAATCTGGTAAAATTCCTATTAAGTGTTGGTGCAAATATAGAACATAAAGACATCGATGGTAGAACCCCATTACTGATGGCAGCCCGCCATGGTAAAAAAGCAGTTATTGAGGCATTACTTGAAAATAATGCCGATTACCAAGGAGCTGACAATGAAGGAAAAACAGCTCTTGATTTGGCAAGAGAATATGGGCACCAAGAGGTTATTGACGTACTTCGCCTATATATCAAATAGTTAACCAAATTTTATATAAACGAGATCAAATATGAAATTCAATCACGTATATGCCTTACTTATTTTAGTTAGTGGGATAATTGCTACTGGGTGTTCAACGACACCGAGTGCTGATAATTATGGCAAATACATGAACCAGCCGGAAGTACAAAATGGTGACGAAGGCAAAATTAATGAAAAGAAATTGAATCAACAAGCATGGAGTGAAGTAGAGATTACTAAAATGACTTCAGTACGGCGAATGGCTGATGGCAGCTACTCAAATAATCCACATGAAGGATTGATGCATGTGCGGGCTGTTCTGGTAAATGAAGGAGATCGGCCGATTCAGGGACACTGGCGGTGTAAATTTTATGACAGTAACAATCTACCATTAAATGAAGAAGAAAACAATCGCAATGCATCCCATGATGAAGGGCTTGGCTGGCATACAATGGTGGTTTATCCAGTAAAATCGAAAAGCCAGCGTGATGATGCTAATGTAATTAAATGTATGGCACCATCCAAGCTTGCTACCAATTACCGGATTGAATTTCACGATACATCTAATGACATTACAGAATACACCCGCTAGGAAAAACTATAATGCATGCACAAGCAATTGAAACAGTGATTAATGACATTGTTAGCAATCAAGAACTGGTTACAAAACGAGATTTAGAATTAAAACTAGAACTTATCAAGTGGATGATAGGTACAGGAATTGCGGAAGTACTTGCTATCGCCGGACTAATAAAATACATTCATTAAATGTATATTTTTACCCTAGCTCTGATACTTTCTGCCTTCTTTTGCTGGATAATTATAAAAACCAGTAAATGGCACGCCAAATTTACATTGGATAGTCAAACTGGTGCGCAAAAATTCCATAAATCTCCCACACCACGAATTGGTGGTTTAGCAATTTTCTTATCTGCATGGTCGCTCGCGATTGCCGGACTGGTAATGCATAAACTATGGGCAGTTTTTTTTATAAAAATTCTGGCTCCAACTTCGCTAGTTTTTCTGATTGGTTTTGCTGAAGATATTTATAAAAAGATTCCGCCCTTACATCGCCTCATTGTGGTTGCCACAGGATGTATTATTGGTATCTATTTTGTTCATGTGATTAACACAATTACCCATACAGACGTAATAATCATTGATTATCTGCTACGCTTTGAGCCAATAAGTATCTTTTTAACAGTATTCATTATTCTCGGAGTTACTAATTCGTTCAATATTATTGATGGCTATAATGGTCTTTGTATAACTACTGCCATGTCCACCCTTCTGGCTAGTCTTTTTATCGCCTATATTGCCAATTATCACTATCTGGATAATACAATTCTGATTCTACTTGGAGCAATTATTGGCTTATCGTTTTGGAATTATCCACACGGTAAAATTTTCCTTGGTGATGGTGGAGCATATTTGCTTGGATTTATTGGCTCACTGATACTTCTTGAATTATCACAAAAAGTACCAAATTATAGCCCGTTTACTTCGCTATTGATAATGATATACCCAATTAGTGAGACACTACTCTCTATTTATAGAAAAAAATTCCTCCGAGGCAAATCCCCTTTTCAGCCTGATCGCCTACATATGCACATGGTAATTTACTCTAGACTAATCCGCCACGATATACATAACCGAAATGCCGCGGTAGTTATAAAAATGCTCTGGTTTATTTTACCCCAGCTGGCTATCGCCCTATTATTTTATAAAAGTCAGACTATAATCATCTTTGCTATAGGGGATATCTAACAATCTATTTTTGGCTTTATTTCCGCATCATAAGCTTTAAAAGTCATAAAATTTTAATAAACAGCCGTTACACCAGAAGTCACCACAACCACTGAGTCAAAAAATCACAAAATTAAATATCAATTAATTCAATGCATTATAAACATAAAGAACAGATAAAGCTAAATAAACCATATAATCAATTGATTATAGAATGCTCAACTGTTAAAATTGAGTTAGAAAATATTGCATTTAATTTTTAAGGAAGAGTAATCGTGAAAATAAGTAATAATAATGGTTTTACTATTATTGAATTGATGATTGCTGTTGCAATTATTGGAGTACTGGCAGCAATTGCGATTCCTGCATATCAAAATTATATTTATCGAGCAAAAACTTCTGAGGCGATTTCGTTTGCCCAAATGGCGGTAACGGCGGTTTCTGATTACTATCAAACAAATAACACCTTACCTGTAGATAATCCAGCTGCAGCTCTTAATGCTACAGGTACAAATATAACAGGAACAAATGTTTCAGCAGTTACTGTTACCAGTGGGGTAATTGCAGTTATAACTAGCATTAGTGGACTAACAACTCAGTTTACGCTTACATTATCACCTACACTCACTTCATCAGGAATAAATTGGCAATGCTATACCAATTCGAATAGCTATTCATATGTCCCGGCGAATTGTCGTAATTAATTCAATGCTAAGTTTGCTGAGTTTCATACAAACTCAACTCTTATGATAGTTTGTCAGTTACCCCATATAAATAGTAGATTATTATTTTTAGGGCTAGACAATCAAAGCGGATTATTTCTAACCAATTTTAATATTATAGCATAGAGATTATCATTTCGATAATTGAACCTAAACTCACTTTCTTTTAGATGTAAGTTAAATGTGCTTTTAGAAATACCATGAAACTTTACTAACCTAGTTTTGGCAAATAACCAAAAACTCTCTATACCATTAACCATAGTACCTTACAAAATTAGCGAATCATAATGATTCTGGTTATAGCCAAACGCCTGTCAATATAGGAATTTGGCTGTAAACTCAGTATCCTAGAGAGCTGTTTGAATATAACAGCACTGTATGATAAGTAGTTATCCACGAAGATCTTTAACAAGTCAATCCCACGATTAAATGTGCTATGCTCTTTTGCTATACGTGAATGCCCATTGTGTTTAAGCTTCTTTAGTTTAGTTGGTTTAAGGTTGTTAGCAATCTCACCTAATTTACAAGCATAACAATAAGCAATCGCCATAAATATAAATAAGCTAGTAATGCGGTGAGGTTTCATGATTCTAGTTGCTTCCAGATTAAATCCTTTGGTTTTTGACTTGGCAAACATAGCCTCGATAGTCCAACGTTTGCGATAGATATCAGCAGAGTTATGTTGAAATTTATTGGAGATAATGTAAACCTTTTCACCGTGTTGATTTTCTCTGATGGTAAGTAGAAGCCTAAAATTATAAATTCTTCGAATTTTAGATTCAGCTTTGGTTTTATTGGGATAGTTCTGTATATTCTGGCATAGTTTTGTTATTTTAATTCTTTTATCATTATTGGTAACAACAACGGAAGATTTGGAACGAAAGATAAAGGTAATATTATTTTGGTTTAACCATGCAATAAACTCATGAGATGGAAACTCTCTATCAGCAAGCAGGTAATCGATAGTAATGTTTGGACAATTACGTATAAACCATCTTATTAAATCAATTCTCTGTTGAGAATTGGAGTTACCTCCGTGATTATCAATATTTACCCAGTATAATGGAATTGAAATATCATTCCATACAGCTGATAATACAAATAAATTATAATCCATGCAGCCATATTGCCAATTAGTTCTATCAATAACTAGTATGCAGTGTGTAATATTAAATAAAGCTAGTGTTGTTAAGGCATAGGAAATATACGAAATTGGATTCTTATCCAGTAATCGTCTGGTGTTCTGAGCATGCGAACTACGAGCTATGGTTTGTTTAGTATCTTTAAGAGCGTTTAGATTATGCAGTGTAGGTTTGTCTTGTTTGAATAAAGCGCTAACGCAGGCAACTATGTTTTTTTACTGCTTTGTTAACGTTTGAAAGATATGGATTAATTACTTTAGATAATTTAGTTTTCACAAAACAAGCAACAATGATGAAAGTAAATTGAAGCAAAATACAACACAATATTAAGCCCATACACATCAATAATATAACTCAATTAAAGCAAATTTAAGTAGGAAGAATTATAATTATCTATCCTTTTCAGAAAATCAAAATGCTATAATACCTCTTAGGAATAGTGCAAATTTTAATTAATTTTTAATTATCATTCTGAGGAAGAAAATCATGAATACAAGAAAAAATACTGGTTTTACCATTATTGAACTAATGATCGCCGTTGCAATCATTGGTGTACTAGCCGCAATTGCAATCCCAGCATATCAAAACTATATCTACAGAGCTAAAGCGTCTGAAGCTATTAGCTTTGCTCAAGCTGCGCAAACGGCTGTAGCTGATTATTATCAAACCAATGGTTCTGTACCAACAACAAATCAAGCTGCTGGTTTGAATGCAACAGGTACAAACATTACTGGTACTAACGTTGCTGGTGTTACGGTAGGGACTGGTGGAGCAATAACTGTAACCGCTAGTATATCTGGAATATCACAATTTGGTATAACGTTATCTCCAACTGCAACTTCATCCGGTATCAATTGGGCATGTTCAGTTTCGACACCTGCAACAAATAATGCATATGTTCCAGCTAATTGCCGCAGCTAATTAATTATAACTATACTCTCAAAGCCTGCAATACTTGCGGGCTTTCTGATTTTAAGCAAACATGACTAAACTTTTAACCACTGCCATCCCTTTAGTTTTTTTAATATTATTTTGGATAATCCCATTTTTACCAACAGTATCATCTGGATCTGCAATCCTAATTGGATTTTTTCTCTACCGAGACTTAAATTCTATTTTCTCTGCTATCTTATTATCCATTTCATTTTTATTTCTTATTAAAAAAAAACAGTTATCTATAAACTCTTCAGGCTTGTTAATTTTTTGCTTTATTTTGCTATTATCTATACAGCTAGTATTCACTAATAATATATATAATAGCCTTACGTATATAGGTATATGCACTTTTATTTTAGCAATTATCCTTATATTAATAATGCATAATCTAGATAGTGCAATCAAAATTAAAACAGTTAAATATATTTCTGGAATTATTTTAGCTAACTCTTATTTACAAATAACCATAACAGCGCTACAACTTAATAAAGTTACACTATATTTGCATCATATTTTTTATAGTTATGATTTAACCCAAAGTGCTAATATTTTTTATAATTTATTAATCGGCTCAGATAGCAGGATTGTGGGAGGCATTTATCAAACTAATAATCTAGCAGAATTATTAACTTGGGGATTATTTGCAAATATTCTACTATGGCAAAAAAGAAGTAAATTGTTTACTTTTTTTCTATGGTTTAATGCATTAATTATATCCATATTTATAGCACTAACTTTTTCGCGACTGATATTTTTATTTCTTATCTTTCTATTTATCTATAGTATAATCTTATACTATAAAAAATCCTTATATTATGCTAGAGTAGTTTTGTTACATCTAATTATACTTTGTATGACTACTTTTGTTGCAACAAAAGGTTATTTAAACTTTGCCTATTATGCTAGCCCACAGATGGCAGTTACAGAGCAAAAAAGCAGTAATAATGAATCAAGTAGTAATGCAAGTAATCGCCTGACAACAAGCATTAATAATATCTTAGTTTCTGAATCTAAGCATCAGATCAAATTAGCCAGTGATAGTCAACGCCTGTTTATGTGGAAGCAAGGATTCCAAATGTTTCTTCACCATCCAATACTTGGTATTGGATGGTATAATTATCCACAGTATATATTCATAAATAACAATGCATCCCTACCACAGCTAGCATTACCAAATAATAGTCATAATATTTTTATCCAATTACTGGCAACAACCGGACTTTGTGGATGCCTATTATTTCTAACGTTCGTAATCAATATCCTAAACCAAATAAGAAAACTACCACCTGAGCAGCAAATTCTTCCTGCTGGAATAATTATCTGCTCACTAATTCATTCACAAACTGAATATCCTTTATTTTATCTGCCATTCTTTTTCTGTTTTATTTTTACATGTGGTTTGGTTGATAATACAAATATTAAACAGATACCTATCGGCTATTTTAAAGTAACTACTATTTTGATCAGCATTATTGTGATTTGGCAAGTATATATAGGGTATCAAAATTATTATATACTGGCACAATTTAAAAAACCTGATAAAAGTAATAATAATCAATATAATAATATATTAAACAAATATAGCATTGGCTATAACCCTTTATGGAGTTACTACTCTGATCTGGATATGGCACAAAAGTTAAACTTTTATATTTATAATCAAAGCAATAAGCAACTATTTGATCTTAGCTACGAAACCACAAAAAAAGTTTATGCTTACACTCCATTCGCAAATTTTGGACTCAAGCTGGCAGTAATGGAACAATTAAAAGGTAATTCTGATGCAGCAAAACAATTAATATTTACCATCTATAATCATTATCATAAGTTTGAATCTGATCTTACAAATGCACTAATTGGTTTATCAAATGGTAACCCGGAATTGCAATCTACACTTCTCAAATATACTCAAGATTGGAAAAAACTTGAAAAAGAATAAATCCAGCGAACTAAATTTGCCTATCTCCGCCGCAAGCAACGGAGTATTACGGCAAATTTTCTCTTCAAGCCGCCCTTCTCCACTGATAATTACTGCCTTAAAGTGGCAAGCCGCGGGGAATTAGACCCGGAGGGATTAATCGGTAAACTAATTAATCACATTCTTTTATTACAAAGGGTATATGTGTATTAAGAAGTAGCACTAGAAAATCCAACTATGGAACCAGTGCAAATAAGTATAAATATATGAACGTGGAACTGTATTTCCAACTAAAACTGGATAAAATAAAATAAAAAGCCCTATTGAATACAATAGAAAAAGTAAAAAAAAGAAATATGTTAATTTACGCGAATATTGAGAAAAAATTACCATTAATTTTATTATTGCCAATATTAAAAAAGGAGTAACAAAATAATAATAATAAATATAAGTTTCACGACTGAATAAAGAATATGGAATAAATAGTAATAAAGAGCATAAAACAATAAAGAAACTTTGTGTATCTCGTTTGGTTATGCTATGAAATATTAATAAACATTCAGCTATAGCGCCAAACCACCAGATGGCTGGATTTCCCATAAGGACAAAAACAGTTGATGTTTTACTCTGTATGTCATTATCCCGATAAATAGCAAAGGGCTTCATATCAATCGGCCAACTCCACCATGGAGAGGCATAAAAGTTATGTATTATTGTTAATATATCATGGTTTTGGAACCTCCACATATATAGTTGCTGACGCAACACATAATCTAAAAAATTTTTTTCATGGCCTATTATAAGCTCAGGTATATAACTAAGAAAATAAATGGTAATAGGGATAAGAAATATTAATATAATAATCATTAATAAAGTCTGTTGTCTTGGTTTATAATCATTTTTATTAATAAACATCTCACAGTGTAAAATCACTATCAAAAAAATAGCTAACTCAAATAAAGCCGACCATTTGGTAGAAACCGCTAAACCTAAAATAATACTAGCAGATAATAAATATTTATAAGCATAATATTGATTTTTTCTCTGCATATAGATGAAATATTTATATAATAGAAATAAACTCCAAGTAGAAAAGATTATCAGAATGGATTCTATAGCTGCGATTCTGGTAAATACAAAGTGCATAAAGTCAAGACAGATTAATAGCCCCGAAATAAATGCCAGCATTCGAGAAAGAAATAATTCTTTGGCGAATATGTATACAATTAAGACTAGAATTACCCCAGCTAAATAGGATAGTAAACGCCAAACAAATGGAGACATATCAAAAGATTTTATTGCTAAGGCAATAAGATTCATTGCCAGTGGTGGATGTTCTCTAACAAATAATGAATTAATACCTCTAGTAATTTGATAACCAGTTACGGCGTAATATAATTCGTCCCAGATTACTCCTTCCCGAATTAATTTGGGTAACTTATTATCAAAGTTAAGAGTAACAATATTTTGAAGATTATCATATTTCAAATCAACATTACCAGTTAATCCAAAATTTAGCAGATAATTATTATGTTGATCAAAAAAAGCAATTTGATTTAAATTAAATACTGGAGATTCTACAATCATTTTTACACTATTGATTAATCCGATACTTTCGGGAACATTAACTGATCGCCAAGCAAAAAGTAGTGTCTTAAATTCTGATTCTGGTGCTACAGGTTTTAAAATTACTTCGTGTCCCAGACTAGTAGTTCCAGTTATTTTTATGTCGTGGTTTGAAAATCCCGTATAATAGTAAATATTCTTTAATCTTACTGGCTCATTAAATTTAAACTCCAGATATTTCCCTTTATAATTGCCTATCCAACCGCCATCTCTTTTAGTTGTATTGCCTAAGCCCATATAACTAACCCCTGCATATGAAAGGCATAAAATAAGAATTAGTATTATATCTTTATAATTTAATTTACTTTGGATTCTCTTATCTTTATCAAAGGCATAATTCTTCTCAATTATGCTTATTATATAAATAACTCCACCTATCAATACTGCTAATAGTAAAAATATTTGTAATATGGAAATAATATTCATAATTTCAATTTATAAAATTCCAATTTGGATACCACATTAAATAATTTTTAACATATTCAACTGGTATCTGAGTTGCTGACAATATAGGAAAAAATAGTAAAAATAACAAGATTACCACAAATAAGTAGATTCGTACTGTATATTTAGCCAATCGACCACCACTTAACAAAATTTCATCTAAAACCCTTGCTATGATTATACAAAGAAAAGGAGTAGCTGAATAAAAATAATAGATAAAACTAGTTCTTGAGATAAATGCATAAGGTAGATATTGTGAAAGAAATATCAGTAAAATAAATATCAATGAGATTTTACTTTTATCTATTTGTTTACAAATCATCATGACTATTATTAAACAAGCAATAATAGCAAAAAACCAGATAGCTGGGTTTCCCATCAAAGTAATTACTGAAGCATTATTACCAATTGAATAACTATAGATAGTATAAGGTCGATAATTAAATGTCCAACTCCACCATTTCGAAGCATAAAGATGCGCTTGAAAGGCTTCATGAAGATGATAAACAAGAATATCTTTTTGAATATTATAAACGAACTTCAAAAAATTCAGACTTGGACTAACAAAATATTGGGGTAAATAGGAAGCTAGGTAAATAATTATTATAATTGATAAAACCATAGCTAAACTGGCACATAATTTTCCTGCTTTTTTAATTAAAACATTCTGTGAAAGACAGATCTCACAATATGATATAATTAGTAATAAAGGAACAATAGAAAAACACCCTGACCATTTTGTGGCTATGGCAAACCCCAAGAATAAACTTGTTAAGAATAAATTACCATTTATTAGCTTAACTTGCTTCCTATTTTTTACATCCAGAAGATATTTGTATAAAAAAATGTATTCAAGAAGCAAAAAAAATGTTACTAATGACTCAATAGTCGCAATCTTTGAGATACCGTAGTGCATAAAGTCAAGGCAGAATAATAATGAAGCAAAAATGGCACATCTACGATTAAACAGGATTCTGGCAAAATAATATATTAATGGGATAAGTAAAATACCGCTTAGCAAAGGAATAAAGCGCCAGCCAAATGGACACATGCCAAAAAGTAAAATTCCAACACCGATTAATAGCATGCCAAGCGGAGGATGAGCTGTATTATATGGGGGTAACATATTAATTAATTGAAATGCTGTGGTCGAATAATAAACCTCATCCCAGCTAGCTGAGGTAAGCCAATTCTGATTTTCATCAACCACTGGCCTTTTAACAGAAATAAAATTAGTAAAAAAATCTCTTTTATCATTAGGAAATGAATTTAATTGTAGGTTTCTTACATATGTATTATTTTTATCATAAATTGCAATCTGTTTTAGCTCTACAACAGGCTTACTAACAATAACTCTTATTCTGCTTAACTTCAATGGACTAAAACTAACATTTATCCAACGAAACACTAATGGAACTTTTACCGATGAACTATCTATTCTCCCCAATGAATACTTTTGTCCATTATCACCATCTGCCTGAATATCAATTACCCCATTAGATAAACCAAAATAAAGACTAATTTGCTGAACTAACTGCGGTTTAGCCAAAGTAACCGTTAAAGTTTTACTCTCCATATCACCAAACCAATGTCCCTGCTTAAATCTATCACCAAAATTTATTAAAGAAACACCAGTAAAAAAGGACATTAAAATTAATATAACAATATAATCCATCCAATTAAATAAAGAATGTTTTTTGTTACTGCTTATTGATTTAATATAGCCCATAATCATCTCAGTTTATTACAAACATTGTAATTATCAATCTTATTACAATTTATTTGCTTTGGAATATTTATATTTGGTGCAATTATATATAAAGTATCCTTCTCTAACTGAGTCTGTTCAAATCTTAATGACTGTGTGCCGATTGCAGCTTCATTTTCAACGCTACTTCTAGCCAAATGCATATTATTGATTGTGATACCATTTAAAGCTGCCAGTAGTGCAAATTTATAAATTACCGGAAAATTATTCTGATCTCCCCACCATTGTTGCAAGTAATCAACATCTTGTGGATTATTGGAGATAATCACCATATGTTTTATCCCATTTTGTTTAAGTTTGTACCAGAAGTCTGATTTTAAATCAGCATTCCAGATATTTAACGGTTTTCCAGATGAATGTGTTTGCGCAATTCCATTGAGTAATGGTTTGGTATCAGCATACTGTAAGCCAAGCAGTAAAATTAATATTAGCCCAGCAATTTTTTTATTGGCACAACTATCATAAATAACTAGGATGGTTATAATCACAACAAAGTAATATAGCATCCAGATAAAGCGACCAGACGCACGAAAAATAGAAAAGATATGCCCACTATACGGTAAATTAATTGAAATACTACCAATTTGTAAAATATTGGAGAAAGCTATTAGCGTAAATACTGCCAGTACAATAAATAACCCCAAATTGCTCAGTTTAATTTTTGCTAGAATAAAGGATCTAAACCTAAACACTAGCAGAAATAGCAGCGGCAGTATGATGCCGATACCAAGATAGGCAAACCCCTCATATTGTCCGTCGCCTACTTTTAGCGGCTTTAACAATACAGAACCAAATTGTGGATTAATCAAACTAAGTACGTTGGCGCTATATACTCCAAAACCATATGCCTCACCCTGAGTTTTACCAAAAAACCAGCCAAAGAAATAGGCACTAGTAATAAAAACAACCATAAAAATGGCTAAACTAGTAATCAAACTATACCAGCATAAACGAGTTTGACGATTTAGATAATACTGAATGCTTAATCGATAGACTAATGCAAAAGCTAACCCCATATTCATAAATGCGATATACGGATGTATTCCGCAAGCAACGAATAGTAATAGTGATTGCCAACAAATATCAGCTTTATAATTAATCTGTGGTTTTAGTAACAGTATAAAATTAAAAACCAGCAACCACTGGCTAGCTAATGAAAAATGAAAGTAAAAGCGAAATAGCATTGGTGAAGCTAGAAGCATAAATAAGCCACCAATAAAGGCTAATAGCGTATCCTTACGTAATACTCTAAATAGCAAACTACCAGAATAAAACATTAGCATATTATTGATAATTGCCCAAGCTCCATGCCAGACAAAAGGTTCTGGCAAATAGTTACGGAATAGCTTCAGAATAATCACAAAGAGTGGAATCGAATCGGTATAGACCATAGTAGTACCGACGGGATACATTAGGCTACTGGTATAAGTAAGTGGCCAGCTCCAGTTATCATGGCGATAAAAGTCCCAGCCAATAAAATGTACCAGCATATCAGCAGTCATAAAATTAAATAGACGAGGATTAAAAATCAAATCACCAGCAATATTAACTGCTAACAAACTACCAAAAACAAAGGCAGTAAATAACCACAACAACTCAATAGCAACAGGTTTTACTTTAGAATTAATTAGCATTTTTCTTTGCAATACAAATTAAAGATGAGCCAAAAGGTAGGCTAATCTTTCTTGAAAGAATGGATTTTTCACTCCGCATAATCCGGTAAAAAAGTGAATTTAAAAATGAATCATTTTTTCCCTGAATCGCATATTTAGCTGTTTTATTTAAAACCTTCTCAACCAATCGTGAAACTAAAACCAATGGGAATAACCAAAAATTGAAGTAAGAGTGAAATTTAGTTAAAAATCCTGAATTTTTCAGTAACTTTGATAATTGTGAGTAATTATAGCGCCGAAAGTGAAATAAAAACTTATCATAGGCACCGTATAAGAATTGATAAGCTGGGACAGTAATTACCAAATTCCCACCTGGTTTAAGCCTTTTATATATAGCATCCAAGGCCTCTTGATCGTGTTCTACATGTTCTAGCACGTCAAACAGTAAGACAAGATCAAATTGTTTGTCACCAAAAGGAATATCATTAGGTAATGAACCTTGTTCAAGGCGTATATCTTTTATTTTCTGCCGGGCATAATTAATTGCATCCACACTGATCTCAGAGCCACAAATATCTGAAAAAAATTGCCTAAAATAAACTAGATTCCCCCCGTACCAGAGCCAATCTCTAATACCTCTAACTTTGAATCAAGTAGATTCTGGCTATCCATCACGCTGGCAATAATTTCACGTCGTGCCCTAAACCAGAAATGCGTTTCTTCCATAGCAAACATATCATGAAAATGTTCCTGATTCATTTATCCGCAGCACCCTCATTAATATATATTTTTCTAGCAATAAAAATAGGGCGTCGCTTCGACTCTATAAAAATCCGTCCAATATACTTTCCTAAAATGCCAATTCCAATCATTTGTAGACCACTAAAAAACAGTACAAATACCAACAATGAAGCGTAGCCAGGAACATCAATCCCAGAAAGAATCTTATAAAGAATAATAAATACACCATATAAAAAACCTGAAATTGCAATGCCCATACCTAGATAAAACCAAATTTCTAGTGGTGATTTGCTAAAACTGGTAATGCCATCGATAGCAAATTTGAATAATTTAAAATAATTCCATTTACTAACCCCAGCTTGTCTAACTTCTCGTTTATGATAAATAAGCTTTTCTTTAAAACCTATCCAAGAAAATAATCCTTTATTAAAGCGAACCTTTTCGCCTAAAGTCAAAAAAGCATTTATCGCAGCACGATCAAGCAGACGAAAATCACCAGCATTTGGAGTAAGCTTAACTTCACTTATTTTATTAATTGATTTATAAAATAAACCTGCAGTTTTTCTTTTTAGGAATGTATCGGTCTCGCGATATTCATGTACCGCCGTAACAACTTCATAGCCCTGAAACCAACACTCCAACATCTCAGGAATAAGTTCTGGCGGATCCTGTAAATCTGCATCAATACTAACTGCACAATCACCATTGGCATATTCAAAACCAGCATATAATGCCGCTTCTTTGCCAAAATTACGTGATAAATCAATAATTGTCATTTGAATATGTGAGTTAGCTTTCTGATATTCAAGCAATTTATCCAGTGTATCATCAGTACTACCATCATTAATGATAATATACTCATAATCTACATTAGGGCTGTTATCAATAATCTTAGTTAGGCGTTGAAATAAGATCTCAAGTGAATCACTCTCATTTTTAACCGGAATTATTATGCTTAGAAGTTTCTTCATAGGACTCATCATATTTAGATCAAATTAATTATTTTGGATAAATTCAGCATCGTTGGTCTTGATAAAACCATTTTCGAGAAGACTAGTTCTAGATAAATAAATAACCTTATCATTCTCTGGTAGCATCCAATTTGTGTATAAAATTACCCCGGCAGACTCAGGATATTCAGTGAGATAGTTTTTAAGTACCATCTGACTATTTTGAGTTTCATCATAGCCAATAATTGTAGCGGGCACTATTAGTTTTTCATGAAATGCCTGCTCTAATTTAGCCCGTAACGGATCTAATATTGCATTAGAAACAAGAAAGATTACCCTAGTCGGTAAATATTTTTGAGAGTTAATTGACTTGATAGTAGCATCGATGTCTATATCTTTATGATCTATCAGTAACGCAATAGCCAGATTTTTCTTACGACTTAACTCATATAGCTTCAGATATTTAACCAGTACCCCATAGTATTATAGGAGCTAATCAAAAACCCTTCATAGCCATACCTAAAGCCTTTTTTTAGCAGGTAATTTTTGAGAAAAGCCGCAATTGTTTTTAATGGAATCATCCATAGTTTCACGGATTTTTTACCATAATTATTAGCCGCGTACAAATTCGCATAATGTTCAAGTTTTGCCATTAATTGAGAGGTATTATTATATGGAAAATGATAAATGAAGTTATCTGATGCTGGTGCAACCTTTTCGACGGTTAACCCTTTGATAATAATACTTTCATGTACCTGATTTTCATTAAACCGCGTAACCTTACGATTAAATAAACGGGTAACATAATCATTATCCCAACTACAACCGTCTATTAACAGATTATCATAATAATTTTTGCGATAAAACTGATAAACCTTACTATTATCTAAAGTTAAACTAAGGATATAGTCAGCTAGATTTGGATGTAATACTTCGTCACTATCAACAAATAAAACCCAATCATTACAAGCCAAGTCAGCACCGATATTTTTTAGTGGACCAAAGCCACAAAACTCACGCTCATATATTTTTACATTAGGATATCGGGCAGCAATAGCCATAGTTGGATCAGTTGAGCCATTATCGACGATAACAACCTCAGGAAATTTATTTAACACATTCAGACAACGTTCCAAATATGTCGCACTATTTTTAGTAAGAATGACAACGGAAATCATTTATTCAAACTGCTTCAGAAAGCGAACATCGTCAGCAAAACCAGTTTTTACCTTAACCCAGACTTCAAGATGAATTTTAGTATCAAATAATTTTTCCATATCAAGCCGAGATTCGGTAGATATTTTTTTTAGTTTTTCACCACCCTTACCAATTATAATTGGTTTCTGGTTATCCTTATCAACAATGATGGTAGCATAAACTTTAGTTACAGTTGGTGTTTCTTCGAACTTATCAATATCAACCATCAAACTATAAGGTAACTCCTCACCTAGATAGCGAAAAAGCTTCTCACGGATAATCTCACTTGCAAGGAATTTACTGCTTTTATCTGTCAGCTGCTCTTCTGGATATAAAAATACACTTTCTGGCAAATGGGGCTTAATTGCTATAAGTAGCTCCTCCATACCATTATGATGCTTGGCTGCAACCGCAATAACACTCTTAAATGGATATTTATTAGCAATGCTATTAGTAAAACTATTTAGTTCGTCTTTATTCTTCAGTAAATCATTTTTATTGATACACAAAATAACATTGGCATTAACGGGTAAAAGTTTGAGAACCTCTTCATCCGCGCTATTAAAAATACCGGCTTCAACAACAAGAACAATTGCATCAACATTGGATAAACTATTTACCACGCTTTGATTAAGAGCCTGATTTAATTTGGTCAAATACTTATTCTGAAATCCCGGCGTATCAACAAAAATATACTGACTATCTTCTGCAGTATATACTCCGGTAACCTTGTGCCGGGTAGTTTGCGGCTTACGTGAAGTAATACTAATTTTTTGCCCGATCAGATGGTTCATCAAGGTTGATTTACCAACATTTGGACGCCCAATAATTGCCACAAAACCGCAATAGGTTTTAATCATTTGTCTCACTACTATTTAATAGATTAAGGATATTATATGCAGCTATCTGACTAGCCTGTTTTTTGCCCTTACCAGACCCTACCGCCTTTAGTTGCAGCTCATTAATTTCACACTCAACGAGAAATATCATATCGTGCTCTGGTCCGCGCATATCTACAATTTTATACTCAGGCAGTTTGTAGCGGCGTGCCTGCAAATACTCTTGAAGTTGAGTTTTATAATCCTTGGTTTTACCATACTGCTGTTCACGAAGTGGGTAGTAAAATAGACGTTCGACAACTTCTCTAGCTTTATTAAAGCCACCATCAAGAAATATCGCCGCAATTATGGCTTCAAGACAATCAGCAAGTATCGAAGGACGCTCGCGACCACCACTTTTTATTTCACCATCACCAAGAAATATATATCGCCCAATATTTAGCTGCTCGGCAATCTCAACCAGCCCATCTTGATTAACCAATGCTGAACGCATTTTTGATAATTCGCCTTCAGACAGGTTAGGAAATAGCAAGTATAGATTTAGCGCAATCAGGCAGTCGAGAATCCCATCGCCCAAAAACTCAAGTCGTTCATTATTATTTTTGGCATAACTTCGATGAGTTATTGCCTGACGCAGCAAAGATATATCGTGAAATTCATACCCAAGGTTTTCTTGTAAATCTAAAAAATTTGGCATTATTGAATCTTAGTTCCTATTCTTGACAGATCTTTAAAATTCATCCAGACATAAATTGCCTTACCCAGTATTGATTTATCAGGAACAAATCCCCAATAGCGGCTATCGAGACTATTATCACGGTTATCCCCCATCATAAAGTACTGCCCAGCAGGAACTTTACAAATAAATCCATCATTATTATATGAACAATTTTCTTTACCCGGAAAATCTTGTACCATCTCAAGCACAACTGGCGGCAGACGATCCCAAATAATAATTGGATGTTTAACACCAAGTAAATCCTCAATTTGGCGCTCATTATGAATTATCATCGGACCATTCTCACCCTGCTCGCTATAATCATATGATCCGTCGCTGGTATAATCTAATGGCTTGCCATTTATGATCAAATGTTTATTTTTATATTCTAAAGTATCCCCTGGCAAACCAACTACCCGTTTGATTAAATCACGATTTCTGACATTCTGATCCTGAAATACAACGATATCACCACGAGCTACTTCATGAACCGGAATAACTGTCTGGTTGCTAATAGGCATTCTGATACCGTAATCAAATTTACTAACCAAGATAAAATCACCGACCGTCAAATCAGGTCGCATCGAACTACTAGGAATTTGGTAGGCTTCAAAAAGAAAGGCGCGTAATACCCATACAGCAAGGACAACCGGAAAGAATTCTCGCGAGTAGTGTACATAATGCGGTTTTGCATCGCCATGTCCACGAGCTTTAGACCATTTGAATTTATCTAAAATTAAAACAATACCACTTACTACAATAAACACTAGCAAAACAGTTGCAAAATCAGTAAACTCAGAAATTACTCCTACCCACCCAAGGATAAACAGGAGATAGCCATTTTCCATAGCCTTACTTTTATTATTTCCATGCGCCCGATAAATCATCACTGCACCGATCACTATTCCCACTATACCGAGATAAAACCACTTTGATAAACCTTGTGCTTCCATATTATCCTTGTCAATTAAATCTAATTTTACACAAAGCTTTTATTTTATCATATCTGTTAGCCTTATACATTACTTCATTTTATCAACAAAAGTCGCCATTTTCGCTGAGCACTTCCGAAAAAACATAATTGGATGAAATTTTCTCCAAATACTACCACCTACCACACTTAACCATTGAGAGTAAATCCGGGATAAAATATTATTAACGACATCTTGAGAATATATCTAGTATGGTAAAATCACAGATAATGTTTGCTATATGGAAATTTAATTTATGACACTAATACTTGGCATTGAAAGCTCATGTGATGAGACTGGGGTTGCAATTTATGATAGTGAAAATGGACTCCTTGCCAACACACTGTACTCACAGATTGATCTTCATCGGCAATATGGTGGAGTTGTCCCAGAATTAGCCTCTCGTGACCATCTAAGAAAAATCATCCCACTTATCGATGAAGCGCTCATAAATGCCAAAAAAACTTTGAACGAGATTGACGCTATTGCTTTTACCGCAGGACCAGGTCTAAATGGCGCATTATTAATCGGAGCAACTGTAGCCAATAGCATTGCTTTTGCTAATAAAATCCCATTAATTCCAGTTCATCATCTCGAGGGACATATTCTTTCGCCAATACTTGCTGATAAAAATTTAGCACCACCATTTGTTGCCTTACTTGTCTCTGGTGGGCATAGCCAAATTATTGCGGTAGAAAAAATTGGCAGTTATCATATTTTGGGCGACACCCTTGATGATGCATCAGGAGAAGCATTTGACAAAACAGCCAAAATGCTTGGGCTTCCCTATCCAGGGGGACGGTATATTGCAGAACTAGCTAGGCATGGAAAAGAATCCTATCCGTTACCACGCCCAATGCTTAATAGTGGCAATCTCACTATGAGCTTTTCAGGATTAAAAACAGCTGTGCTAACACTTATCCAGAATCTTGAAAAACAACAGATTAGTATTGAAGGCCAAGTACTAGCAGATATAGCCAAATCAATTGAAGAAGCTATTACTGATGTACTTGTAAAAAAATCAATGATGGCTATAAAAGAGACCGGAATAAAGCAGTTGGTTGTCTGTGGCGGAGTTAGTGCCAATCTGACATTAAGAAACAAGCTTAATGATTATGCCAAACGACATGACTACCGGATTGTTTATCCACCACTGGATTTATGTACTGACAATGGTGCTATGATTGCCCTTGCGGGTTATTACCGCTTTAAAGATCGCCAGTCTGGCTATAGCTTTTCGGTTAATCCGCGCTGGGATTTAAGTAGTTTGCAAATTCAGAATTAGTCTGGGAACATCAAATGAGAAATCAAACCGCTATAGATCTCGAATACTTCTTACCTAACTATGAAAATCATATTGCAATAGTCGCTAATGGCCAGTTTCCGGAGAAGGCAGAAATTATTAGCTTACTAAGAAAAAGCAGAGCTATCATTGCTTGCGATGGGGCAATTCACAATCTCACAAAAAGCAAAATTATTGCTGATTATGTAATTGGTGATGGCGATTCTGCCAATGAGATTTCAGACAAAATAGTCAAAAATCCATATATATACATCGCAGATCAAAACTCAAATGACTTAACTAAGGCATTTAACCACGCTTGCGATAATTTCCCTGAATCCACAATTATTATATTTGCTGCCAATGGTTTAAGAGAAGATCATAGTATTGCCAATTTTGGGTTATTATTTGAATTTGGCAGAAAACATGATAGCATAGCGATGGTTAGCGATTACGGAATTTTTAATATTTGCCAAAGTGGCATCTCTATTTTTAATGTAGTTGCAGGTCAGCAGATCTCATTATTTAGTCTGAAAAGTACCACTCAAATTAGCTGCCCAGAACTAAAATGGCCGTTGGCTAATTTCTGCTTTAAGCATCTATACTCTGGCACTCTAAACCAAGCATCTGGTAACCAGATTACCATTGATACAACAGATAATGTTATTCTTTATCGTGCATATGAAATAAAAATCAGTTAACAAACTTAGCTAAATAATGCTTAATAAATTCAAGGAAAACCCCTCATGCAAAAAATAGTACCACATCTTTGGTTTGATAAAGAAGCAAAAGAAGCCGCAGAATTTTATGTATCAGTATTTCCGCAATCAGAAATCAATCAGATAACAACTCTTCATGATACTCCATCTGGAAATTGTGACATTGTCAACTTCAATATTTCTGGATACTCTTTTATGGCAATTAGTGCCGGACCTTATTTTAAAGTAAATCCATCAATTTCATTTATGTTAAATTTTGATGATAACAATCTTGATTATACAATTAAAGAAATGAACCGCTTGTGGGAAACTCTTGCAAAAAATGGAAAAATAATGATGCCCCTACAGAAATATCCATTTAGCAACTACTATGGCTGGGTAGAAGATAAATACGGCGTTTCATGGCAGCTAATTCTAAATAAATCAGGAGAAAACAAGCCATTTATAACTCCGTCATTAATGTTTGTTGGTAATGTAGCAGGTAAGGCTGAAGAAGCCACCGACTTTTATCTGTCAATTTTTAAAAACTCATTTCGCAATACTATAGCCTATTACCCAGCTGCTATGGAACTAGAGAAAGAAGGCTCCGTCATGTTTACTTCATATAATATTGAAGGACAGGAATTTGCAGCAATGGATAGTTCATTAAAACATGATTTTAGCTTTAATGAAGCAATATCATTAGTAATTTTATGTGAAACTCAGGAAGAGATTGACTATTACTGGCAAAAGCTATCTGCCGTATCTGAGGCAGAACAGTGTGGATGGGTAAAAGATAAATATGGAATATCATGGCAGATAGTTCCAACGATAATGAATGAAATGATGAAAAATGGGACTCAGGAACAAATTAACCAGATTACAAAAGCATTCCTCCCCATGAAAAAGATGGACATCAGTGCCCTGAAAAAAGCATATGAAGGGCACTAAAAAAAGTTTTTTTAGGTATTGCTAATTTCTTCTATTTGCGTTAATGGCTTCAATAACACGATCATTATCTTTTTTTCGGTAATAATCAGAAACGGAAAAAAAAGACCAGATCACAGCGGGAATCCAACCAATTAAAGTAATTTGTAAAAATAAACATAGAACTCACTGAAAGACTTTACCAATTGTAAAAAAAGCAATCCATGGACAGAAAAAAGCTATCAGATAACGCATAGATTAGTAACTCCTTTGGAATAAATTCCAGCAATTTTAGCATAGATATGTTTATTAAAAGTGAAGGATTGTATCCATGCTAAAATGCCTAGCTTATCCAATTCAAATCAGTTCAGAGAATATTTGGCAATTTCCGTTTAACAAGGGTATTAAACAAAAAATGAATATATTATATATCAATCATTATGCAGGCTCAATCTATCATGGAATGGAGTACCGTCCATATTATCTGGCACGGGAATGGGTTAAGCAGGGACATAATGTAACTATCGTTGCCAGTAACTATTCACATATTCGGCAAAAAAATATTGAGCTAAATGCTGATCTGGATTATCTTGAAGAAATGGTTGATGGTATCCGCTATTTTTGGTGTAAGACTCCTCCTTATGGTGAAAATGGTATCAAGCGAGTAATTAATATTTTTGCTTTTCTGCGTAAAGTCTGGAATCTTAAAGATAATATTATTGCCAATCATAAGCCAGATTTGGTAATTGCTTCATCTACTTATCCGTTTGATACCCTGTTGGCTAAAGAGATTGCTAAAAAACATCAGGCAAAATTTGTTTATGAGGTACATGATCTCTGGCCTTTAACCCCGATGGAAGTAGGTGGGATGTCGAAATGGCATCCATTTATCATGGCGATGCAGTGGGCTGAGAACTACGGCTATAAAAATGCGGATAAAGTTGTGAGTCTGTTGCCAAAAGCCGATAAATATATGCAGGATCACGGTATGGATAAAGATAAATTTATCTATATCTCTAATGGAGTTGCCGTTAGTGACTGGTTAAACGCTACTAAGAAGATGCCGAATGAACATCAAAATGAATTGAGCCGGTTAAAGCATATTGAGAATAAATTTATCATTGGCTACGCTGGTGGAATGGGTGAAGCGAACGCGCTTGATTTTCTCCTGGATGCCGCTAAATTAATCAATGATAAATCAATTCATATTGTAATGATTGGTGATGGTCCGAAAAAAGAACATTTACAAGCAAGAATTAAAACAGAGTTGATTGAAAATATTACTATTTTACCAGCAATCAATAAATTACAGATTCCAGATTTCTTGTCTACCTGTGATGCATTATATATCGGTTGGAATAAACTTCCAATCTATCGTTTTGGAATTTGTCCGAATAAACTTTTTGATTATATGTTGGCACAAAAACCAATCATCCATTCGGTTACTGCTGGTAATGATCTGGTTGATGAGGCGCGCTGTGGCTTATCGGTTGCTGCCGAAGACATAAATGAAATATCAAGTGCAATCCAGAACATGAAAAATCTGAAAGCTGAAAATCGTGAGAGGATGGCGAAAAATGGTCATGATTATGTATTAAGGAATCATGATTATCGGATATTAGCAACCAGATTCCTTGATAAGGCAAGTAACTAAAGAAATCATTCTAAATAAAGAAGCTTACTCACTATTATCTGCCTCATAGCGTAAAATATCACCTGGCTGACAGTCAAGTGCTTTACATATTTCATTAAGGGTTTCAAGACGTACTGCTTTTGCCTTACCTGTCTTTAATATTGATAAATTTTGGATTGTTATCCCAACATGTTGTGCCAAATCCTGCAACTTCATTTTGCGTCTTGCAAGCATTACGTCTAGTTCTATTATTATTGCCATTTTTATTACCTAAACCGTTAGTTTCTGTTCTTCTTGCAACTCATGTCCAATTTGCATAACATACGCGATCACTATTAAGCAGATACCAACAATAATCGCCGTAAGATTAGTATTATCAAAACTAAAAGCAATAAAGCGATGACCCTTTGGATAATTTATCGAAACAGCAATAGCTAAAATCATCTGACTCAATGGCTGAAAAAGTAATGCACTCAGAAGGCATAGATACCCCAACCGGCTATAGGATTTAACATTTATAACTGTAAAAATTTCTCCCCTAGCATAGTTGGTAAATAGCTTTATCAGCCAGCGTAACCCAATGAATAATGGTAACAAGCCAAGGAATGAGCCAGTAAAGCCAATAAGTTGATTATTAAGCTGAAATTGATCAATTTGCGATTCCGTTGCATAGCCCCCTAAACTTGGACCCAAAACAGCATGGCTGAATGAACTTTGTGGAAATAACCAACTATAACTTATAAAAAATAGTAGAAGGATGAATATTATTTTTAAAATTAATTGTACTCGTTTACTGATTGTTGCTAGCTTTGTGTACATTGATCTGTCCTTAAAATAGATAACGAAGAACATTAGTTTAGCACACCAACCCGCATAAATCAATAAATATTTATTGATTTACAATAAATTATTAATTCAAATCGAAATTACAACTTAGTAAAAGTCAAGCAAATAGAAAGAAAATAATTTTCAATTTTATGAGTAACTATTCTATAATTCTCTTTCACTTCGACATCATCCAAATTTAAATTTGTTGCCTGAAAACATTCATGATTAAAACCATAACCAATAGCTTTTATTAGTGCTTCTTTTTTCGTCCAAAGTTTAAAGAACTCACTCACTGAAGAACCGATTAGCACTTGTTCAGACTCAGAAAACACCAATGATTTAGCTTCCAGAATTGGAAAATCACTCTGAATAAACTCTATATCTATACCAATACTTATCTCACTATCAAATGAAACAGCAAGCGCTACATATTCGCCGCTATGCGAAACATTAAAGCTGATAGTTTTAGAAATATTTTCTGGCTGACTAATATATGGTTTCATATCTTTAGTAAAACTAATTTCTAGTTTTTCTGGATTAATTGCAAGAATACTTGCTAACCAATATTTTTGTAAAAGTTCAGACACAAAGGCTCGCAACTGATCTTTCTTCTGCAAAAAAGAATTTATTTTACTCCAGTTAAGTAAGCTAAAGACTTTAAAATAGGAAGCATAATTAAAATCATGCGGAAGTTTTATCAAAAGCACTTTGATAGTAGATAAATCAGGCTTAATTTTCATAGATAGAATAAAAAAACAGGTCTGGAACCCAGACCTGTTAACTGAAAAATTATCCGATAATATTTAGAAATTCACGAATCACCGCAGATAACATTGCCAGATCAAGAACCCGGTAACTTTGTAGTTCATCCAGAATAGCATTGATACTCGCCATTTTATCAGTACTAGCTTCTATCCACGCAGTAGTACTACCATTATGATTTTTAATTGCTAGCTCCATAGTAGAACGATATAATTTAGAAACATCAGCAAATAAGGCACTCCGTGCTAATGATTGCCATTTATTCTCACGTGGTAATAATTGGACATTCTTACGTAACCAGTCAATTTGTAATAATCGTCCAGCAGCAAAATAATTAGCAGCAACAAGTTCATAATCAAGTTTATACTCAGTTGCAAGTATAACAACATCCATGATCTGAGGTAAAAAGCCAACCCGAGAAATTAATTTTGCCAAGTCAACAGGTACATTGCTAGCAATATATGCAGCTTCTTCATCGCGAACATCAGGATATTCTTCATTACGGATCAGATGAGCAATCCGCTCTTCAAGTACAATTGTATGTGGCTTGAATTTCTGAATAATTTCTGCAGCACTAGTAAGATCTTTTACATAACCAAGTATCCAACGGCACAAACGCTCAACTGCTTTTTCAACACCGATAAATAGCTTGATTTGAACTTCAGCCGCAACCTTGTTATCAAGACTCTCGATATGACTATATAATCGTGAAGCATCAAGAAGATTATATGCAACCCACCATGCTTTAACAATAGTCTCAAGAGGAACATTAAACTCATCACTAAAACGTGAAATAAATGTTATTCCAGCCCGATTTACTATCAGATTAGCCAGCTGATTAGCAATAATTTCCTTACGTAGATAATGGCTAAGGATAAAATCCTTATAATTTTCTTGCAAATGACGTGGGAAGTAGCTTATCAATAGTTCATTAAAATCACTATCTGTTACTAGACTAGATTTCAAAATATCACGGTCTAGTATCATTTTTGAATAAGCTAGTAGCACTGACATTTCGGGCATAGTAAGCCCAGTATTATCAGCCATACGCTCACTGATTTCAAGATCATTTGGCAAGAACTCAATCTTACGATCTAATTCACCAGCTTTTTCCAGTTTACGCATAAACACTTGATGGTTTGGTAGTGTGTAACGCGCACGGGAAACAGCAGTCCGAAGCACCAAGGTTTGTAAATAATTATCGCGGAGCACCAATTGAGAAACATCGTCCGTCATTGATTCAAGGATTTTATTTCTTTCTTCAACCGACATTCCAGTTTGTTGCATAATAGCAGAAAAGAGAATTTTAATATTCACTTCATGATCAGAACAGTCAACACCAGCGGAATTATCAATAGCATCGGTATAAATATTACCACCATTTTGGGCAAATTCAATCCGTCCCAGCTGAGTAGCACCAAGATTACCACCTTCACCAACTACTTTCACCTGTAACTCTTTACCATTTACACGCAGTGCATCATTTGCCTTATCTTTAACTTCTTCATTTGACTGGCTTTCAGCTTTAATATAGGTTCCAATCCCACCGTTATATAATAAATCTGCCTTAGCTTTAAGAATCAGATTAATTAATTCAGTTGGAGGCAACTCTTCTGCATCAACTTGTAACCATGCTCTAACTTCTTGAGAAAGTGGAATAGTTTTACTTGAACGTAAATAAATACCACCACCTTGAGAAATTGTACTTGTATCGTAGTCTTCCCAGCTTGAACGTGGTAAATTAAACATTCTTAACCGTTCTTGATAACTTACCTTAGTATCTGGATTTGGATCAAGGAAAATATGCATATGATTAAATGCCGCAATCAGTTTAATATGCTCGGATAATAGCATCCCATTACCAAACACATCCCCCATTAAGTCACCGATACCGATTACCGTAAACTCCTGAGTCTGAGTATTTAGCCCCAAATGACGGAAATGACGTTTAACCGATTCCCATGCACCTTTAGCCGTAATCCCCATTTTTTTGTGATCATAACCAGCTGAACCACCAGATGCAAACGCATCACCAAGCCAGAAGCCATATTTGAGAGACATTTCATTAGCATAGTCAGAAAATGTAGCAGTTCCCTTGTCCGCAGCAACTACCAGATATGGATCATCACCATCATGACGAATAACCTGTTTTGGATGAATAATTTGCCCACTTACTAGGTTATCGGTAATATCAAGTAATCCAGAGATAAACTGTTTATAGCAGCTAACCCCTTCTGCCATATAAGCATCACGCTCTCTAGGATCTGGAAGTTTTTTACAAACAAAACCACCTTTGGACCCGGTGGGTACAATTACCGAATTTTTAACCATTTGAGCTTTTACAAGACCTAATACCTCGGTACGGAAATCCTCTTTCCGATCAGACCAGCGTAAACCTCCACGAGCAACTTTACCGCCACGAAGATGAACTGCCTCAAAACGAATTGAATACACAAATATCTCATAAAGAGGATACGGTTTAGGCAAGTTCAAAACCTTAGCCGACTCTAGTTTGAAAGATATATATGGCTTATGGCTACCATCATCCAAAGTCTGATAAAAATTGGTACGGAGCATTGCATTAATAACAGAATACGCTGCCTTTAAAATCTGGTCTTCTGCCAGATTTTCAACTTTATCCAGCTCAGTCTGAATTATCTGCTGATATTCTCCAGCTTTTGCCGCTGAATGATGCTCTGGGCAAAATTTGGCTTCAAAAAGATTAAATAAATTACGACTAGTAAATGAGTATTTTTTTAGACAATCACTAATATAAGTAGCTGAAAATGGTAGATTAGACTGTATCAAATATTTAACAATTGCACGAATTAACGATGCCTGCCGAGCATTTAGTCCACAATACAATACCAATTTATTCAGACTATCGCTTTCGACATTCCGCTTAAATGCAGCAACAATTGCAGCCTTCAGTTTTTCAATCAATGCCACATCTTTAATTTTACCTTCAAGCCCATCAAGAACTTCAACCCCAAAATCACAAATATAAACATGATCATTATTGCCAACACTAACTTTAAATGGCTTTTCATCAAGTAGTTTAAAACCAAAATTTTCAATAATTGGTAACCCACGCGAGAGGCTTACGTTATCATTAAGACGCAATAATTTAATTTGCCAAATATTATCCGCCGTAGATTCTCCATCTGTAATCGTAATCGCATAATCATTATCTAGGGTAAGACCTGCCATCAAATTACAATCAGTAATTATCTCGTCCAACTTATACTTTAGCAAATACTCTTCAGGTAGTGCGGTAGCACATTTGGCATATACCTCAGCACTCAAATTCTGCTTCAATTGTTCCAACATGTTATTCATATTTGTTCCTTATAAAGTTCGTAAATAATTAATCACATCAAAAGCCGCATAAGTCCAGATAATATCAGCCCCTGCCCGTTTGAAGCCAAGCATTGACTCAAGTAAAGTTGCATTGTAGTCAAGCCAGCCTTTTTCTGCGGCAGCTTTTAGCATTGCATACTCTCCACTTACATGATAAACCGCAGTCGGCATTTTAAATTCCTGTTTTACCCGATATAAAATATCGAGATATGGCATCCCCGGTTTTACCATAACGATATCAGCCCCCTCGGTAATATCCAGTGAAACCTCTCTTAATGCTTCATTACCATTTGCTGGGTGCATCTGATAACTAAATTTATCTGCTTTACCCAAATTAGTACCAGAACCAACCGCATCACGGAATGGACCGTAGAATTTGGAAGCGTACTTGGCAGAATAGGCCATAATCCCAGTATTATGAAATCCATTTTTTTCTAGAGCAGTTCGGATTAATCCAATCCGTCCATCCATCATGTCTGAAGGACAAACAAAATCAGCGCCTGCTTCAGCATGGGAAAGCGCTTGTTTGACAAGTACTTCATTGGTCACATCGTTAAGCACATAACCTTTATCATCAATAATGCCATCCTGTCCATGAATGGTATATGGATCAAGTGCAACATCGCTAAAAACACCAATTTCAGGAAAGCGTGATTTTATAGCTCTGATTGCTCGCGGAATAAGACCATCTGGATTATAACTCTCGGTAGCAAGATTATCTTTACCAGCTTCTATAACCGGAAATAATGCAATTCCCTGTATACCTAGAATAGCTGTTTTCTCAACAAGCCTCAATAATAAATCAATACTAATGCGACTTTGTCCAGACATAGATAGGATCGGCTCCTCACGAGCCTCACCTTCAAGAATAAATACGGGATAAATCAAATCATTGGCAGATACCCAATTTTCTTGGGTTAAATTACGGATAAATTGAGACTGTCGATTGCGTCTCAATCTAGTATTTGGATAAACAAGATTTAGGTTCATAAAATTTATTCAACTAACCACTTATTATTTATATTCAAGAATCGAAAAGACCTCAAATCCTCGCTCTTTAATTAAATCACTACCTTTAAGATAAAGTAGATCACTAACCACTGCACACTCATGTACCTTTGCACCCAAATCAGTAATAAGTGAACAAGCAGCAAGCATGGTGCCACCTGTAGCAATCAAATCATCAATTACCACTACCTTATCGCTTTTTTTGACTGCATCAATATGCATTTCTACAGTACTAACGTCACCATATTCAAGAGTATAGCTTTTTGAAACTGTAGTATAAGGAAGCTTTCCTTTTTTCCTAATCGGAACGAAGCCAATGCCTAACTCATAGGCAACTATGGGACCAAAAATAAATCCGCGTGCATCGAGTCCAGCAACAACATCAATTCCTATCCCTTTATATCTATCAACAAAAATATCTACTACTGCACGAAATGCCTGTGGGTTCTGTAGCATTGTAGAAATATCACGAAACATTACACCGGGCTCAGGCCAATTTGGAATATCACGAATTGAATTACGGATAAAATCAAGAGTCTGTGGTTTTGCAGTCATGGTTACCTCTTATTTTTTGATAGAATTATTTACGATTGATACCGCCTGTTCACAACGGCGACGGATTTCAACAAAATCATGTGCAGCAATCAGCTTGGAATCAACAATCGAAGACATACCAATAGCAAAAATATTTGGCAATTCAAGGTACTTTTGCATATTATCTATGGTAATACCACCCGTTGGACAAAATTTTACATCGGATAGCGGTGATGCCATTGCCTTTAAAACTTCATAGGCATTAAACGGCTCAGCAGGAAAAAATTTAAGATAGTTTAACCCCGAGAAGCACACTCCATTACATGACTCGGTGTAACAACTCCGGGTATAAACCTAATATCTGAATAACGGCTACGTGAAGCAGCCAATAATTCTTCTGTGGTTCCCGGAGAAAAAATTAGTTTAGCCCCTGATACACAAGCATTAAAAAAATCAGCTGAGGTGCGTACTGTTCCTGCACCAACAACGATTTGTGGCACTTTTTTCACCAATAATTCAATAATTTCCAATGCATTTGGGGTTCTTAAAGTAATCTCAATAGCATTAATTCCTGACTCAAGAAGCGTTTCTGCTAAGGGAACCGCGGCCTCAACATCATTAATTACTACAACCGGAACAATCTTATTAACTGCAAAAATCTGCTCTACTGTTCTCATCACAATATCCCTTTAAAATAGGCTCGCGCCAGTTTCAGAATCACTAAGTTTATCACGCAGGCTATTGAATAATTCACGCCCCAACC
Source organism: Aquella oligotrophica (assembly GCF_002892535.1). Classification (NCBI taxonomy): domain Bacteria; kingdom Pseudomonadati; phylum Pseudomonadota; class Betaproteobacteria; order Neisseriales; family Neisseriaceae; genus Aquella; species Aquella oligotrophica. Next base: position 1,667,564 of record NZ_CP024847.1, read on the forward strand.
CAACTTTATTACCAGATAAATCTGCAAGAGTAAATTCCCTGTGACTAAATTCATCATCAGAAACTAATGCTTGCAACACTCCATTTTCCAAATCAAGTTCAATCACATCACCGCTTTTAATCTTGGCAAAATTGCCACCTTTTAATGCTTCAGGAGTAACATGAATAGCATTCGGAACTTTACCGGAGGCTCCAGACATTCTACCATCAGTAACTAAAGCAACCTTAAACCCTTTGTCTTGAAGTGAAGTTAATGCTGGCGTAAGCCCATGTAATTCAGGCATACCATTGGCTTGAGGTCCCTGATATTTAAGTACTACTATTACATCGCGATTAAGCTCACCGCATTTATAGGCGGCAATTGCATCTTCTTGACTATGAAAAACTTCCGCAGGTGCTTTAACATAGCGATGTTCTGGAGCTATCGCTGAAATTTTACTGACACTACGCCCTAAATTACCAATCATCAGGCGAAGTCCACCTTCATGACTAAATGGATTATCTTTTGAACGAATTACACTATCATCATTATTAAATGCACTTTCCCATTGTAGCTTACCAGTACTATCCAGTAACGGATTTTTCGCATAGGCATGAAGCCCACTGCCAACAACAGTTTTCACATCGGTATGAACATAACCACCTGCAATAAGTTGCTCAATAATATATGCCATTCCACCTGCATCATGAAACTGGTTTACATCAGCACTTCCATTTGGATAAACTTTGGCAAGTAATGGTACCACTTTTGATAATTCGGCAAAATCATCCCAAGTAACAGTAATACCTGCTGCCTTAGCAATTGCAGGAATATGTAAAGTATGATTGGTCGAACCACCTGTTGCGAGTAGTCCCACAACTGCATTAACAATTGATTTTTCAGTTATAATCTCACAAAGCGGATTGAAGTTATTTCGCTGAGCTGTATTGTTGACTATCTGATGGGCAGCATAATCGGTTATCGCTCGACGGAATGGAGTCCCTGGATGAATAAATGCAGCACCGGGAATGTGTAAGCCAAGCATTTCCATCATCATTTGGTTAGTATTGGCAGTGCCATAAAAAGTACAGGTTCCAGCGGCGTGATATGATTTTAATTCAGACTCAAGCAGCGCATCTTTACCAACTTTACCTTCAGCAAATAACTTTCTAGTTTCAGCCTTTTCTTTATTAGAAATACCACTAGGCATTGGTCCGCTTGGAATAAAAATTGTCGGTAAATAACCAAAACTTAATGCCCCAATCAATAATCCGGGTACAATTTTGTCACAAATACCAAGACAGATCACACCATCAAAAACATTATGACTCAAAGAAACTGCAGTTGCCATAGCAATTACTTCCCGCGACAATAGAGATAATTCCATCCCAACCTGTCCTTGAGTAACACCATCGCACATCGCAGGAACGCCACCTGCAACCTGAGCAGTACCACCTTCGGCTAAAATGGCTTCTTTTAATATCTCTGGATAGCGGTAATATGGCTGATGCGCAGACAACATATCATTATAAGCAGTAACGATACCGATATTAGGATTTTCAATGCTTTTTAGGCGAATTTTAACTTTATCTTCCTCAGCGGCGGCAACGTGAGCAAGATTAGTACAGGCAAGCTGCTCACGCTTGACCCTTTTACCATACTGGCTTTGCATCCGGCTTAGGTATTCCTTGCGAGATTCCTTACTTCTTTCAATAATTCTTTGAGTAACTTTTTCAACTATATTATTCAGCATAATTCACCTGTAAAATAATTTTGCGCCGGATATGTACCAACAGCGATAACCCAGCTAGGCAGATAACGATTATAGCAAGAGGGAGAAATGAAAGCTCATTAAATTGACTTATAATGGCAGAAAACACTGTAGCAACAACTATCGATGAAAAACTATAAAATGCTGATGCACTTGAAAAATTCTCTTTCACCGAGGACATCCCCATTGAACTTGCATTGGAAAACACCATTCCACTACCAGCAAAAATCATTGCCATCAAAACAAAAAAGACCACTTGTCCCTTAAAAAGATCACCAGATATGGCTAATCCACCACCAGCAATAAGAACTACAATCAAACCATATTGCAGGATTCTATCTACACCAAAACGAACGAGAAAAGAATTGAGATAACAACTTGCCACATAAAATAAAGAAAGAAATAATGTCAATAGACCAAATGTTTCTGGAGATACTCCAAGAGTTTTTTGCCATAAAAAAGAAGCTACTGTAAGATAACACATAAAAATTGAATACATGCAAGCAGCAATAAGATTATAGCGCATGAAAATTTTATTTCTTGAAATGTTAAGATAGCTTATGACCATTTCTTTCCATTTAAACTGAGTATTTCTGTTTTCTATTTGCCGAAAAGGAAATTTGCTCGCGACATAAAGTGAAATACAGTTAAAAACAAGCAAAAAGATAAATATTGCGTGCCAATCAAAATTCTTTTGTAAAATTCCACCAAAGAAAGGCGTAACATCGACACTAAATGCAAATGCCATGCTTAAATACGAAGAGTATTTGGCAAATGTCTCTCCAGAATAATGATCTCGTAATAAAGCACGCCCCAAGCCATTGGTACTACTAAAACCAAAGCCCTGAATAAATCGGCATGCGATAAAAACGCCAATTGTTGGCGCACAAAGGCAACCTAATGTGCCAATTAGACCAATTCCAAGTGCAATCAGAATGATTTTTCTGCGCCCATAAATATCAGCGAGACTACCAAAAAATAATGCTGGAATTATGGTACCTAACATATAGGCAGTTAATGAATATTGAACAGTAGTATCATTGGTATGAAACCATGTTGCCATGTATGGCATTGAAGGAATATACATTTCAGAAGAAATTGCACCGATTGTTGATAGAATCGTAGCTAAGGCTATTATTTTAAACATTTAAACTTAAATTGACAAGTCAAAGGTAATTGGGTACAAACATGCACTTCGGGCTACTACTAAAAGAAATTACAGTAGTAAACATGCCTAGCACATGCTTTATTCGAATAATATATTATACTACCTATTATTCATAAACCTTCATTAATATTTAGTGCAGCACAGCATATGACTATTTAAGATTAAGTATAACACAAAATTCATGAGAATCAAAACTTGGGATTTAAGCAGCTTTTATCTTTAAATTTATTGGCAGAGTTTTCATCAATTTCAATCTACGCTCATGCATTTCTTTACAGGAAAGACCTTTGATTGCTATTTTCGCAACATTCAAATTAGACTTTATTGCCAACCTAATTTCATTTAACTCAATAAAGTCAAAATCTTCCAAATAGGCAGAAAGATTAATTCCCTGATCAAGAGCATGAGCAGCAACTTGCATCTTGAACTGATCAATATGCGGCTTAGCAAAACTAGATGGATCGATGCCATCTGCCAAACTATTATTGATAATTTCTTGTTGATAGACATTAAATTTTTTTAAATACATATTTTTCCTAAAAAATAATTAACCCAACGCTAAAAATCATAAATTTAATTTTGAGCAATGTGTTTGATAATGAATGAATTTCTCAATAGAGTAGTCTCAAGGCATTAATTGCAAAAAAACAAAAATACTACGGTATTGACTAGAAATTTTAACCTAAAAATAAAACTAAATGAAGACTAGAAATAAGTATAACAAGGTATTTGAAAACCAAAACGATGAGATAGATAAGAATAGAAGTTTTTAATTACCCTTCATTCTAGCATTATTAGCCGATAAAGTCAACGCTATTTTCAAGTACAGATAAATGCTAACTTAGAAATAAAAAAAGACCAAGTCAAAAAACCTGGTCAATCTCAAGAGGGAACTTTGATAAAATAATTAATTTGTGGGCTTAGAATAAACCGCCTCGGAAACTTCCAACAGGACCAAATGGCAATTCCGACCTAACCATATTTTTTGCCTTACCTGCATAAAGACTATTGGTACTACTAGCCTTACAACCATCAGCATGCGTACCATGAGTTGCAGCATTAGCAAATGAAAAACCTAAAGAAAAAATTAGCGAAATTAAAATTTTATTCATAACATCTGCTCCTGATATATATTAATCTTACATACCGATATAATACCAGTTTATTTTTTAAAGTAGTTTCCCATATTTGAAAACTTTATTCCCATTTTTGAGATTAACCCTTATTTGATAAGACTCCCAAAATATAATTTCATTTTAAGCTTGTTTTCACTAATATGCTCCCCATATATAAAACAAATGTTTTAAAGGAAATACTATGTCTAATTTATTTGAACCAGTTACCTTTGGTGATCTGGAACTTAAAAATCGCATTATCATGGCACCACTTACCAGATGTCGCTCTGGTGCCGGACGTGTTCCAACGCCATTAATGGCTGAATATTATGAACAGCGCGCAAGTGCAGGATTAATTATCACTGAAGCAACATCGGTTTGTCCAATGGGTGTTGGTTACCCCGATACTCCTGGTATCTGGAGCAAGGAGCAAATTGAAGGCTGGAAGCTGGTTACAGATAAAGTTCATAAAGCTGGTGGCAAAATTATTCTACAGTTATGGCATGTTGGGCGTCTTTCTGACCCGGTGTTTTTGGATGGTAAACAGCCAGTATCAGCAAGTAATATTGCAGCAGATGGGCATCCAAGCCATGTCCGACCGATTAAACCCTATGACGCACCACGCCCATTAGCAATAGATGAAATTAAAGAAGTTATTGCCGATTATAAACAAGGTGCAATAAATGCGAAAGAGGCTGGCTTCGATGGAGTAGAAATACACGGTGCAAATGGTTATTTATTAGATCAATTTTTACAAGATAATAGTAATATCCGTACAGATGAATACGGTGGCAGCATTGAAAACCGAGCTAGACTAATGCTAGAAGTAACCGACGCGGTATGTGAGGTTTGGGGTGCGAGTAAAGTAGGGATGCACTTAGCTCCACGCTGTGATGCTCAATCAATGGGTGATTCAACACCACTAGAAACATTTAGTTATGTGGCTCGCGAGCTAGGCAAACGAAAAATTGCTTTTATCTGTGCAAGAGCGGTAGAGGGAAATGATAATTTAGCAGCTACACTTAAAAAAGAATTTGGCGGAAACTACATAATTAATCAGCAACTGACTAAAGATGATGCTGAAAGAATAATTACTAGTGGTAATGCTGATGCAGCAGCTTGGGGGCAATTATATATTGCTAATCCCGACCTTGTTGAGCGTTTTAGGCTAAATGCAGAATTAAATTCACCAAAACCAGAGCTATTCTATGGTGGTGGAAAAGAAGGATATACTGATTACCCTACCCTTTAAAAACTAGTCTGATAATTACCAACATGTAAAGATTAGCAGGCTGGCAAATTGCCAGCCTAATTTCTAATGATTATTTGAAAGCGGAACCGCTATATCTGAAGAATAGTTATTTTTAATATATGCCCCATTACTGGTAACAAAACTATCCATGATTGAGCTACTTCCTTGATTAAATAGTGGATTACCTTGAGAATCCTTTTGGACCACACCATTTATAACTACCGGAGTTTTATCAAGACCAGGAATCTGTTCGATATCAATCTGATCAAAGATTTTAAACACATCAGCATCAGGAACATAGAATACACCATCATTCATCGTATAGCCATTCGTAATACTATCTGGTCCAGCTGGAGTAAAGTTAGTACCCCATGGATTTCTTAACTTGAACATACCATTAGCATGACCAAGTATTGCGTATGCATGAGTACCAACTATTCCTGGTGGTAGATCAACAGCGGTTGAATCAGTTGCGCCATTTAACTCTTTGGTATCAACAGGAGTACCAAGTACCATTACACGTCCTTGCGCCAATAATGGATCAATCAGATTTACCATATTCGATGGTGATAGTTTTGTACCTAGTATCAAGTTATTCGAATTAGGATTGGCAGCATAAAGATTAACCAAAGTATCATCAGTATTACTAACCGTATCAAATTCATACACCTCATGTCCAGTCAAAAATTTGAATGCTGGATAGTATTGACCAACAGGTAATTGTGATGCAATCATCCCATCATAAAACGTAGCCAAATCATAAATACTACCCGCAATTACAGGCGTATTACCAAAGTAGATAAAGCTATATTCTGGAGTCATCAAAACATCTCCATAAGCTTTTTCCAAATAACTTAGCCATTGTCCACTACCAGCAGAGTACGCACCAGTTGCAATTTCAAGATCAGTTACAGGTGTTACACTGATTTGGCTTGCAACAGAATGAACATCAGTATAATCAATATTATATCCAGTTCCATTTTGATGGAATTTAGCTAATACTGAGGCAGCTCCACGTTGATAAATCAAAGCACTAAGGGTTGATAAATAATAACAATCGCCAACAGCGCCCTGATGAACATTTAAGAAGTTAACATCAGATAAATTTCCAATTTGATTTGGAGTATTTACTATAGTTTCGAGCGTTCCCGGATTAAAGCTCCAAGTATAATCTTGCTGGGCAAGTCTATAGCCACCAAAAAAACGATGTGATACCATTCCTAGGTTTTTAATTGTATTATCCCAAGTTATTTGCCCTAGATCACTGGTACCGTCACTTCCAGATGAGTCAGTTACGTCACCAATAAACAAAGCCGCAAATAAAGCTTCATTATACTGAGCTTGGGTAGGCGTTGAATTAATTGTTACATGCGGCACATTATTTGCATTTGCAACTGCAGCGCTATAACCACTTAGTGATAATGATTTTAACTTAGCTAGTGCAGCTTGATCATTTCCAGTAATAATTGCTACCGCTGATTCCAAATTTATTGTTGTTTTTGCAGGGTCTGCTGCAAGAGCATTAAAAATCTGTTTTAAGTCATTGACACTTACTTGTGGCAATGAACTAGCAGATTCTGCAATATTTATATTACTATTAGACGAGCTTGTGCTATTAGTAGCTGTTGGTTGACTACCACTATTACATGCTGAAAGAGTTAAACCAATTGACACTAATGATAAAAATAATGCTGAAGATTTAAAGTTTTTCATTATTAGATTCCTATATGTAAATTATATGATGTTCTTAAATTTTTAAAAAGCAAAATATGGACCGCTAGCGCCACCAGCATTTGCACCAGTAAATGCACTAAATACTTTCTTACCATAGAAAAATGGTAAGCCCCAAATAAAGAAGTTATCGCCACCTTCAGCAGCTGCATTTGGGATTGCTTCGGTGTTTTGGTTACTGTTCAAATAATTCTCAACATTGATAATGTTGTAACTATAATTGATAGCATTACTACCATTTAAGCTTGATATTTGCGTGCTTATTGCTGTGGTACTAGTTGGGCAATAAAAACCACTCAAACTTTGACAAACAGCTAATGCAGGAGAATTAGCTGGTGTATCAAAAAATAGCTCAGTTGATCCAGTATCAAATATTGAATCATAACTGCCACTATCATAATTAGTCGTAAAGCTACCATCTTGTGCCGTACCATTACTAGTAAAGACATTTTGTGCTGTTAGCTGATTATTTTGTTCAGTACCAATTCCAAAAGTTAAAGTTCCACTCAAAGAAGAAGAGCCGCCACTTGGTACATTCGGTAACTGGACAATTACACCGTTATTATCATTAGCGAACATATATACTGGGCTTACTACTTGCTGATTTGTATTAATATTACTATTGATACTGCAACTACTTCCAGAACATGAATAGTATGTTCCATTATCATAAGGTAATGGATTAACCCCAATAATTCCGTTCGCACCACCCAAATCATTATATGCACCTTGATTACTACAATTAGATGGTACTCCCGGGATAGTTGGATCATTAATAATCTGGATTGGTATATTAGTTGCTACTTCACTACCCATTTGCACATTAGCCATCGCAATTGAGCCCCAATCATAGCCGCTACCAAATAAAGTACATTCAGCGGTTGGTGAACCGTTCACATTCTCATTAGTCAGATTAAGATTACTATTAAGTTTATTCGCAAAAATTCTAAGTCCCATAGATCCGGTATCTAAAATAATATGATCAATTGTTTGACAATTAGTTGGATTACTTACACTACAAACCGTTACACTAACAAATGGTGTATTATATGGAGAATTACCGCTTGGTCCACCATCAACGGTAACTGGTACAACATTATTGACTGTTGAATTTGATGATTTTTGTGGTAATCCTGAGCTTTCAATAGGAGTATTAGAAGTATTAGAAGCATTTGAACTACTTGAATTACCACCCCCGCCACCATTACATGCCGCTAATGTTAAACCTATAAGAGCTGTTGAAATTATTTGAATTTTTTTCATGACATTATCCTTATTTCACATTATTGATAGATACGTTTGCTGGTGCTAATGAAGGAATTAATGCTTTTCCTTCGTAGTGCCCCATCCAGCCATTAGTAGCAGAAACAAAATCATTACTATTGACTTGTCTTGCTGATACAGATTTATAGCTTGGAGTAGCATTTTGCAAGGTTGCAAAGTATTTACCAAATAACTGATTTTGATCAGGAACATGTGAACCATGCCATGCAACGGCAAAGACCTTACCATTATAGACAAACTGTTTGATCGTGATTCCATTTGCAGTTTCAAGGATATTTGTTTGATATGGTGTAGATGAGTTTGCTCCAGCAACTGAATAATCAGTAGCTTGTGAGACTTTAGCATTTAGAGCATTTGCATCATTCATTATACTGCTTGAGTCTTCTCCTAGAGTTGCCCATGCTACAAGTGGGGTAATACTAATTATTAGTGTTAATACTGAAACTTTAAGTAGTTTTGCTTTCATTTGTATAATCTTTCTCGATGTAGGCATTTTCTTTAGATAAAGCTAGCGCATAGCTCACTTTATTTATAAAAATGAACCTGATTATTTATAGTTTATCTCAAATAAATTTAGATATTTATCGGTAATTATCGTGAATAGTTATTTTTAATTATACAAATGGAAGGTATGATGAAGCTTCTTCTGCCTGAAGTAAGTAAAATTGATTGGTTTTGATAAATAAGGGATTGTGTTTGATTCTTGAATAAAATAATTTACTCAAATAAGTAATGGTAGATAATTTACTAAAAGTATGAAGGCTTCTGTTAAGGCACTCCACCAATAAAAGCAAATCATTGTCAAAATCATGTACTGTAAGACTTAGTAGAAGAAGGACAAGATACACAATATAGTAGGCAAGAAAATACATTATCCAGTAGACTTCATTGACTAAATCTGAATAACCATCCAGTGAAAGATCATTATCAAGTAGCCAAGTATTACTTGATAATAAATCAGTAAAGGCATCCATTAAAACTGACACTAGCATGCAGGCTTGACCAATAATCAATAGCCTGATTAAGAGCACGCTCCAAGATAGGTTTGATTTATGCAAATACATAACATTGTCCATATAATATTCATAGCTATCTCCAAAGCATATAGCATTAGAAATAGTTACCAATATTATTGTGACTAAACAATAATATATTCAATTGACTTCAGGATATGTATCTTGATATTATTGGAAACACTCAAAAATCAATTAAATAAGTAGAGTCTGACAATTTAATGTTTTGCCATTTATATCTCTTATTTGTTTATATATCTGGTGATATAAGGTACATCCAGTCTTATCGACTGTTGTAGTGGTTACAGGCATGCTAGAAGGTGCATATAGTACTATAACCAAGATCCGCTAATTCATTAATAATCACTTATTAATGGCAAAACCGCGTATGAGTTGTTTTTGCTAGAACCTGAATAATAACATAGTTAGGTAAAATTTTGCAATTTTTTTGAGATATTGAAATAAAAAACATCTAAAAAAAGTTAAACATCTGGCTAAACCAATAATAACCTAGGCGGGCTTTCTGCTTTTTTTACAGAAGACTTTCTTAATAAAAATTAACATTAACCCCGCCCAAATTTATTAATTAAAAGCTTTCCGCCTTTAATGCATCTTTTAATAATTTAGACACTTCAATAATCAACTCATGACTACAAAGGATATTCATATCTTCCGGTTTAGCTTTAGCAAGTATATGTGTTACAGCCTCCACCTCATTCGGGATAACCTTGATTTTTTTAGCTGGATAGCCTTTTTCAAGAAGTACTTTTTTAAAGGCTTCGGGCATTTCACCTAATTCACTACCACGTAATGACTGTTGAAATTCTTTTATAATCACAGAATCAACATTATGGCGAATAATAATATCAGCAATTTCCGGCATCGTTTCACGGCGATCCGCTGTATTACCATACATTAACCCAAGCTTTCCTTTTAAGCCTTTTAGCTTTCTAAAGCCATCAGCCAGAGTTAATACCGATTCAAGCCCAGCAGGATTATGCGCAATATCGACTACAAGATGCCCATGTTTGGTAGAGTGGTAATAATTCCAACGCCCAAAATTAGATTTGTCATCACCACCAAATTTGGCAAGCCCCTTGATAATCTGTTTTGGCAAAACACCTAGACTATAACTTAAAGCTACCGCATGAAGTACATTTTCATAATTATAAGTAGCAAGTCCGTGAACTGTTACAGGAATTTCATCAATGCGATTAAGCGTAAAGCGTTCAGTTAGCGTTTTTAAAATGATCTCTTTATCCGCAATAAAAACGACAAAATTATCGCTAGTCAAATATTTACCAATTGCACTTTCATCTAGCTTCGTAGATAGATAGGCTTTTCGGTGTTTATTCGGTAAGGCAACAATATTTTCGTCATCAAGATTGATAACCGCAAGACCATCATCACTCAACCCATTGTAAACTAACCCTTTGGCAACTGTTAAATCAGTTAGGTTTTCAATACCATTTTGTCCGATATGATCATGAGCAATATTTGTCATCGTAGCTGCGGTTGCATAATTAGGTAACAGTCCACGTTTGACCATTCCCCACGAGCAACTTCAAGTATTGCTACCTCGACTTTACTACTAGATAATACGAATTGATGTCCAGAAGGTCCTGATAAATCACCTTCACTAACTAATTTACCATTAATCATTACCCAATCAGTAGAGCAATATCCTGAAACCAATCCAGATTTACGACAAATAAACTCAGTCAAACGAGTAGTTGTAGTTTTCCCATTTGTCCCAGTAATTAATACTGATGGAATATTTTTTATTTTCTTCCACGGAATATCACTTAATTTCAATATTTTATTAAGCTTTGCCTTAAACTGATAAACGCCACTACCTAGGACTACAGTATCTTTATTAACAAAAAAATTAACTTTCTTTTCTAAAGCTTTATTATAGATTTTTCTAAGTATTAATTTCTGGTTCTCAGCAATAATTTTTTTAAATCGACGCACCGACCGTTTTAAATTAACCTCGCGCTCAAGATCAAAAAGATCAGTAATATCCGCCCAAACCCAATCAAGCATCTCACACGCTACCATTAGTAAATCATATGGATAGCGTAAAGCAATATTAAAGCCATTGCGATATACTTTGGTTTTTATTTCATAATCTTTAACTGGCAATTTCTCTAAAAGCTTTTTCAACTCTTCAGCAAAGGTACTAGCTATTTTCTCATTATCTCCTGACCAGTCAACATCAATCATCGCCCAGCACGGTCAAAAAAGCGGCTTTGCCCAATAAACGCGAAGAAAAAAACTTGGCATCATATAACTGTGTCACTTCACTACCCCATATAAAAATTACATTTTGAAGATTATAGCATACCTAAAGAATGGACAATATTTCAAAAAACAATTAAACCTGTATCTATATCAAACAACAAAAATTTGGCATATAAATTTCAAATAAAATCAACTTGCTACTAAATTCTTAACCATATATAGAAAAAATCTCATAACATATTAAGTTAAATTTAAATAAGCTCCTCCTGAAGACTATCAATATTTCTATCCGCAATAGCAGCAATTTCTCCATCACCAAGGATTATCAGGAGTTTTGCATGATGTTTGACCTGATTGGTACTTTTAAGTACTTTACCTTTATTATCCCGAACAATGGCGTAACCACGATCAAGAATACTTTCTGGATTTAATGATTTTAGGCGTAAGTTACAGTTTTCAAGCCGCTGTTGTGAATTATGATAATAATTAGTAATTGCATTTTTTAATCGCAGGGATAAAAAACTTAGATTTTGCAAATGATTAATAAAGTTGGGCTTTAAATAACTAAGCGAGAGGCCCAATTCATTTACCTGTTGCTGCTTATTTGCCAGTAAAAACATCATCGCACGTTTTAGCTTTATTTCCAATTCGGAGATGACTTGCTTCTTCATCCTAAGGTTTACAGTGGGATTAACTGCACGAAGCCTAGCGTAAATTAAATCCAATTGCTGTTGTTTATAATTTATACAACCATTAATCTGGTTCTTAAGCCGATATTCAAAACCATTTAGAATATCAAGCCACTCCTGACGGCTTCTGGCAACCAGTTCAGCGGCAGCCGTTGGTGTTGGTGCCCGTAAATCAGCGACAAAATCAATTATCGTGGTATCGGTTTCATGACCAACTGCACTTATTATCGGAATATGACTACTAAATACTTCACGGGCAACAACTTCCTCATTAAAAGACCATAGATCTTCCATGCTACCACCACCACGGCATACAATAAGCACATCAACTTCATTGCGCTCATTAGCTGTCCGGATCGCCCGACAAATCTGCATGCTGGCATCCGCCCCCTGTACGGCACTATGATAGATAATAACTGGGATATTTGGCATTCTTCGGCGTAAGGTCGTTACGACATCGCGAATTACCGCCCCTTCTTTGGAAGTAATAACTCCAATTGATTTTGGAAATAATGGAATATTTTTTTTATATTTACTCTCAAATAGCCCCTCATCGCGAAGCTTATTAATTAGTTTAGCGTAAGCTTCCCATAAGGCACCAAGTCCAACTTTTCTTACCCGCTCAACATTTATTTGATAACTACCATTAGCTGGATAAATTGTTACCCTACCGCGGACTTCTACTTGAGTTCCATTTTCAAGAGGAAAATCAAGCATTGTTGCGAGCTTAGCAAACATAACACAGGAGATCTTAGCACCTTCATCTTTTAAATCAAAATAAAGATGTGAATAGGTTTTTAACCCTGAAACTTCACCCTTAATCCAAAGAATTGGCAGATTATTCTCCAATGTTGATTTAGCCATCTTGTTAAGCTGGCTAACCGTTATTGACTCCTCGTCACTGTTATTAGTTTTAATAAAATCAAGCATTTATTTCTCAATTAATAGTTTTTGTAAATTATAACTTGGTGGTATCAGATAAAATGACCTAAATCAAGCGAGTAGTCACTTAATTAGTAGTAGAAGTCAGAAAAATCTTAGAGTCTTTAAACTCAGACTCCATTACATTAAACGCAAACCATTGGAAAGAAGCTGAGTCATTTAAATGATAAAAAGCATCATAAGCAAAATCAGAGTTAGCGACTGGTTCCAGCCTGATCATAATGTGTTTTAACATAACTTATTTCTAGATTAGTAATATTTTTTCAAACGGCATAGATTAGAAACTAAAAATAGTCAATAACATTTTAAAGATTGACAATAGACGTGATTCATGATATTAAAATCATTTTAGCAAAAATTAATTCAAGCAATAACGACGGACACAGACTAATATTACATCAGAATGTCATAAAAAGACAAATGAAGTAAACAGTTATTTTTTAGCTGCATTCTCCAAGTTTGCCATCAACCCCTCTGCGCTTTCTTTGACTGTACTACCATAGAGTGATAACATTTTTTCAGCAAATTGATGGATAGCCTGAAATCCAGTATAGTTACCATTTGCCGTTTCTTTAACCACTTCATCTAATTTTAAAGAAACCGGATTTGGCAACAGCTTGGAATAAAAATCATATACCTGAAAACCATCCAAACGAGCTGCACTCAGTCCAGATTGAGAAGAAGTAGTTATTTTATTATACATTTGAAGAATAACATTTAATTCTTCAAGATATGCTTTTGCAAGCATTGAGCTATTTTGTGTAGCCACATGCGACAAAATCGAAGTAAACTCCTCGGGAGTACTCACTTTATATAATTGTTTAGCATGATCCAAATTTGCCTCAAAAAACATTTTTGCCTGTTCAAAACAAGTTTTATTTAACTCAAGCACACTTTCAGCTAGATTACAAAAAGCATTATACGCATCGTTCAAAGTTTGCTGATTAGGTAGTTCATAATTTTTATGATTATTTTTTGGCATTGCTTATCCCCTAATTTTTGCTCATGACATCATAAATAATAACAACAACTGCACATAAATCAAGTATAATTGTTATTACAATATTATAGCACCCTAAAAAATATAGAACAAATATAATTCTCCTAGTTTATTTCAATTATTTAATATCTCCAAGAGGCATTCATGGCTAACTATACCCCAAAAAAAAGAAAATGGTTTTTAAGTTTATGGTTTTGGGTTCTTATCTTTATGTGTGGTGGGATTATCTTTGGAGTGATCAATCCGACTGTGGCAAAACAAAGCAAACCAATAATTGATGGTTTTATTCATGTGATTAAACTAATGGTTGGCCCAATTATTTTCTTTACTGTCATTAGCGGAATCATAGGAATGGGTAGCCTTAAACAACTAGGGACAATAGGAATTAAAGCATTCATCTATTTTGAAGTTCTTTCAACTGCTTCATTGATTATTGGACTTGCTTTTGGACACATCTTTCATCCCGGTGGAGGGATGAATCTGTCTGCCACCAGTATTGATCCTACATTGGTAGCAAAATATACCCAACATACGGAAGAAGGCACAAGTTTAATAAAAATAATGTTATCAGCAATTCCACACAACCTAATAGAGCCATTTTTAACAGGTAATACACTACAGATTTTATTTATGGCTATTTGTAGCGGATTCATCCTATTCTATACTGGCACAAAATACCGAGAAATTATTATCGTTAAGTTACATAGTATTCAGGCATTTTTATTCAAAATTCTAAGTATTGTAATGTGGTTTTCACCTATAGCTGCTTTTGCAGCAATGGGATTTATGCTGGGTCAGTTTGGTATTGATGTAGTCTGGCATATGCTTGGATTGGTAGCTACTATGATATTTACTTGTCTATTCTTTATAGTCATAATCCTTGGACTAATGGCTAAAATTAGTGGGTTTAATATTTTCAAATTTCTTCGATTTATCAAAGACGAAATTATTTTAGTTTTTGCAACTTCATCAAGTGAAAGCGCACTAGGTCCAATAATGAAAAAATTATCCAACTCAGGAGTAGATGAATCAGTAGTTGGTATCGTTATTCCTGCTGGTTATAGCTTCAATCTTGATGGCACTAATATCTATCTTGCCTTAGTCATCGCTTTTTTATGTCAAGCATTTAATATTCAATTAAGCTGGCAAGAACATCTAACTATAATTTTAGTTCTGATGGCTACTAGTAAAGGGGCTGCAGGCGTTAGTGGTTCTGGCTTTATTGTACTTGCCGGAACATTGGCTGCAATGCATGGCAAAATACCAGTTGTTACTATTGCAATATTATTAGGCATTGATAAAATCATGAGTGAGCTAAGAAGTACTACAAATTTAATTGGCAATAGTATGGCAGCTACCGTAGTAGCCAGATGGGAAAAAAAATTAGATTTGAAACAATTTAAAGATGCACTTGAGAAAAGTTAATATAACTTTGTTAGTCACTTTATAGTTAAATCAACTTTTTAAGTCAGAATATCTATAGGGAGCTTAATATTTAGTAAATTAGCGAAGCAATTATAGTTAAGGTATAAAACTCCTAAAGAATACTAGATTTAAGATAAAAGACATATTTCATCTTTGAAAAAAAATTAATACTATTAATCGCTTGAGTTAAGACAGGATGTAACTCCTTTTTAAACTGCATAATTCCCCAATTATTAACCAAATATTGCGAGATTCTAGCAGAAGAACTATCATTAGACAATCTGCCAAATTGGCAGTGTATACTAAATAAAGGATAAACCATCTAACTAAAGAGTAATAAGATAGATAAAAGGAGGTAACCCCATAACAAGATCCTGACCAAAGGTCAGGAGGTTATGGAGGGAGATATGAACTTTTTGATTGTTTTGTAGCTAATTTATTGCTAATTGAAATTGTCGTAAGTCCAATGTACGATGTGTCAATGCTTATACTCAATCAGATTGAAGAAGCATGGTAGGCGTGAGCTACCCAGCTTACACTATTGTGTTGCCCTATTGTCTACTATCAACTATTTCGGCTCCACAAATGTAAAGACCCGGTATTATCCGGGTCTTTCTCTTGTATGGGAGCTTGGCAATGTCCTACTTTCGCATGGTATACCCCACACTATCATCGGCGATCACCCGTTTCACTGTCCTGTTCGAGATGGGAAGGAGTGGTTCCAGGTCTCTATTGTCACCAAGCAATTCTTTTGCACGTTCTTTATTAAGAACTATGCGAATTCGGTTTAACAGATGGATTTTGTTTTGATATTAACTATGTTTATTTACTTAAGCTCTTCTCACACTTATCTCAGCAGTACTGCCATGCCTATTTGTAATAACTTCGTTACAAGACTCCTCATTTACTTTCATGTAAATCACGTCATCTTGCGTCTCGTTTTTACTTCATATGCTTTTGCAGTATTTTTACTAAAACTACTAAAATAATAGAGTCAAGCCTCTCGGGCAATTAGTATCGGTTAGCTTAACACATTACTGCGCTTCCACACCCGACCTATCAACGTTGTAGTCTTCAACGACCCTTCAGTGTGCTCACGGCACAAGGGAGATCTTATCTCGAGGCAAGTTTCCCACTTAGATGCTTTCAGCGGTTATCTCTTCCACACTTAGCTACCCGGCAATGCGACTGGCGTCACAACCGGTACACCAGAGGTGTGTCCACTCCGGTCCTCTCGTACTAGGAGCAGCCCCCTCAAATCTCCAACGCCCACGGCAGATAGGGACCAAACTGTCTCACGACGTTTTAAACCCAGCTCACGTACCTCTTTAAATGGCGAACAGCCATACCCTTGGGACCGACTACAGCCCAGGATGAGATGAGCCGACATCGAGGTGCCAAACACCGCCGTCGATGTGAACTCTTGGGCGGTATCAGCCTGTTATCCCCAGCGTACCTTTTATCCGTTGAGCGATGGCCCTTCCATTCAGAACCACCGGATCACTATGACCTGCTTTCGCACCTGCTCGACTTGTCAGTCTCGCAGTCAAGCAACCTTTTGCCATTGCACTTTCCTCACGATTTCCGTCCGTGATAAGGTTACCTTCGTACTCCTCCGTTACTCTTTGGGAGGAGACCGCCCCAGTCAAACTGCCTACCATGTACTGTCCCCGGTGCTGTTACACCTAGGTTAGAACCTCAAACATATCAGGGTGGTATTTCAACGTCGGCTCCATTGTGACTAGCGTCACAACTTCAAAGCCTCCCACCTATCCTACACAAATATGGTCAAAGTCCAATGCAAAGCTGCAGTAAAGGTGCATGGGGTCTTTCCGTCTAGCCGCGGGGAGATTGCATCTTCACAAACATTTCAACTTCGCTGAGTCTCTGGAGGAGACAGTGTGGCCATCGTTACGCCATTCGTGCGGGTCGGAACTTACCCGACAAGGAATTTCGCTACCTTAGGACCGTTATAGTTACGGCCGCCGTTTACTGGGACTTCAATCAAGAGCTTGCACCCCATCATTTAATCTTCCAGCACCGGGCAGGCGTCACACCCTATACGTCCACTTTCGTGTTTGCAGAGTGCTGTGTTTTTAATAAACAGTCTCAGCCACCATTTCACTGCAACCCCTTACTGCTTCGGAAGTAAATTCCTACACATCATCGGGGCGCACCTTCTCCCGAAGTTACGGTGCTAATTTGCCGAGTTCCTTCTCCAGAGTTCTCTCAAGCGCCTTAGAATACTCATCTCGTCCACCAGTGTCGGTTTGCGGTACGGTCGTGTACAGCTGAAGCTTAGAGGCTTTTCCTGGAAGCTTAGTATCAACCACTTCTTACCCGTAGGTAATCGTCATCACACCTCAGTGTTAGAAAGCCGGATTTGCCTAACTTCCCCACCTACATGCTTAAACCAACTATTCCAACAGTTGGCTGGCCTAACTTTCTCCGTCCCCCCATCGCACTATACATCGGTACAGGAATATTAACCTGTTTCCCATCAGCTACGCATCTCTGCCTCACCTTAGGGGCCGACTCACCCTACGCCGATTAACGTTGCGTAGGAATCCTTGGACTTTCGGCGAGCGGGCTTTTCACCCGCTTTAACGCTACTCATGTCAGCATTCGCACTTCTGATACCTCCAGCATGCTTTTCAACACACCTTCATCGGCCTACAGAACGCTCCTCTACCACTCACATTACTGTGAATCCGCAGCTTCGGTTATCAATTTAGCCCCGTTACATCTTCCGCGCAGGACGACTTGACTAGTGAGCTATTACGCTTTCTTTAAATGATGGCTGCTTCTAAGCCAACATCCTAGCTGTCTATGCCTTCCCACATCGTTTACCACTTAATTGATCATTTGGGACCTTAGCTGGCGGTCTGGGTTGTTTCCCTTTTGACACCTGACGTTAGCACCAGATGTCTGTCTCCCGTGTATTACTTTCTCGTATTCGGAGTTTGCCATGGTTTGGTAAGTTGCAATAACCCCTAGCCATAACAGTGCTCTACCCCAAGAAGTATCAACCACGAGGCACTACCTAAATAGTTTTCGAGGAGAACCAGCTATCTCCGGGTTTGTTTAGCCTTTCACCCCTATCCACAGCTCATCCGCTAATTTTGCAACATTAGTCGGTTCGGACCTCCAGTGCATGTTACTGCACCTTCATCCTGGCCATGGATAGCTCACCCGGTTTCGGGTCTACACCCAGCAACTATTCGCCCTATTAAGACTCGGTTTCCCTACGCCTCCCCTACTCGGTTAAGCTTGCTACTGAATGTAAGTCGCTGACCCATTATACAAAAGGTACGCAGTCACGGATCAAGTCCGCTCCCACTGTTTGTATGCATGCAGTTTCAGGTTCTATTTCACTCCCCTCCCGGGGTTCTTTTCGCCTTTCCCTCACGGTACTGGTTCACTATCGGTCGATTACGAGTATTTAGCCTTGGAGGATGGTCCCCCCATCTTCAAACAGGATTTCTCGTGTCCCGCCCTACTTCTCTATAGCTTAGTTCTTAATGTCGGATTTCAGATACGGGGCTATCACCCACTATGGCATACCTTCCCAGGTATTTCTCCTATCTCGTCACTATAACACTATACGGCTCCTCCGATTTCGCTCGCCACTACTTTCGGAATCTCGGTTGATTTCTTTTCCTCCGGGTACTTAGATGTTTCAGTTCTCCGGGTTCGCTTCCCTTGCGGGATGACCATTTCTGGCCGGGTTTCCCCATTCGGAAATCTGCGGATCAAAGTCTGTTTGCCGACTCCCCGCAGCTTATCGCAAGCTACTACGTCCTTCTTCGCCTGTAATCGCCAAGGCATCCACCACATGCACTTAGTCACTTGACTCTATTATTTTAATAGTCTCTTTACCGTATTAATAGCTAACTTTGTCAGCTTAGTTAACGCGATAAAAAATTCAAGTAAACTGCTGATTCTCAAAGATTCGTTTCCAAACCTCTAAGATTTTATTTTTTACTGTATGAGTTTCTTTTTGCTTAAGTTTTTTACATATGCAATCTACCCGCATATAATCCTTTACTCCAAAGTAGTTACCTACTTTGAATTTAGTTTATGCTTATAAGATTTGTAAGTCCGATTTATTCGGAATTACAAAGATTATTAGCATTAATAATATACGCGTTGGTAAATTTTTAATATCTAACTCTATCCATCTTGTTAAAGATCTTAGTACCAAAGTACTTAATATAAATGACTTAATCTTAATCTCATCTACATTAGACACTCTGTCTTGGTGGGTCTGGGAGGACTTGAACCTCCGACCCCACGCTTATCAAGCGTGTGCTCTAACCAACTGAGCTACAAACCCGTTATCTCACCTATACCTGGTGGAGGATGACGGGATCGAACCGACGACCCCCTGCTTGCAAAGCAGGTGCTCTCCCAGCTGAGCTAATCCCCCAAATGTCTTCGTACTACTTTGTCGCTCAATTGCTCATTTAGATCACTAAACTTTGCAATTTCGCTCCGCGCATTACTCGCATTTTTTATACTCTGTATTTCTACCCAGTACTTCTAATCTTAACTACTATAAACAACCAATAAATGTGAGGCATCCAACCATTCTCTAGAAAGGAGGTGATCCAGCCGCAGGTTCCCCTACTGCTACCTTGTTACGACTTCACCCCAGTCATGAAACATACCGTGGTAATCGGCCCCCTTGCGGTTAGCCTAACTACTTCTGGTATCCTCCACTCCCATGGTGTGACGGGCGGTGTGTACAAGACCCGGGAACGTATTCACCGCAGCATGCTGATCTGCGATTACTAGCGATTCCGACTTCACGTAGTCGAGTTGCAGACTACGATCCGGACTACGATAAGTTTTATGAGATTTGCTCCACGTCGCCGCTTTGCTTCCCTCTGTACTTACCATTGTATGACGTGTGAAGCCCTGCTCATAAGGGCCATGAGGACTTGACGTCATCCCCACCTTCCTCCGGATTAGCTCCGGCAGTCTCACTAAAGTGCCCAACTTAATGATGGCAACTAGTGACAAGGGTTGCGCTCGTTGCGTCACTTAAGACAACATCTCACGACACGAGCTGACGACAGCCATGCAGCACCTGTGTTACGGTTCCCGAAGGCACAATCTCATCTCTGAAATCTTCCGTACATGTCAAGAGCAGGTAAGGTTTTTCGCGTTGCATCGAATTAATCCACATCATCCACCGCTTGTGCGGGTCCCCGTCAATTCCTTTGAGTTTTAATCTTGCGACCGTACTCCCCAGGCGGTTTACTTCTCGCGTTAGCTTCGCTACTAAGGTTGCCCCCAACAGCAAGTAAACATCGTTTAGGGCGTGGACTACCAGGGTATCTAATCCTGTTTGCTACCCACGCTTTCGTGCCTGAGCGTCAGTTTTATCCCAGGGGGCTGCCTTCGCCATCGGTGTTCCTCCAAATCTCTACGCATTTCACTGCTACACTTGGAATTCCACCCCCTCTGACAAACTCTAGATGACCAGTCTTAAAAGCAGTTCCCAGGTTGAGCCCGGGGATTTCACTCCTAACTTAATCATCCGCCTGCGCACGCTTTACGCCCAGTAATTCCGATTAACGCTTGCACCCTACGTATTACCGCGGCTGCTGGCACGTAGTTAGCCGGTGCTTATTCTTCAGGTACTCTCAGCGATAGATGGTATTAGCACCCACCCTTTGCTCCCTGACAAAAGAACTTTACAACCCGAAGGCCTTCTTCATTCACGCGGCGTTGCTGGATCAGGGTTGCCCCCATTGTCCAAAATTCCCCACTGCTGCCTCCCGTAGGAGTCTGGGCCGTGTCTCAGTCCCAGTGTGGCTGATCTTCCTCTCAGAACAGCTACTGATCATCGCCTTGGTAGGCCTTTACCCTACCAACTAGCTAATCAGCCATCGGCCGCTCTTTCAGCGACAGGCCCGAAGGTCCCCGCCTTTCCTCCTCAGAGATTATGCGGTATTAGCACATCTTTCGATGCGTTATCCCCCACTAAAAGGTACGTTCCGATGTATTACTCACCCGTTCGCCGCTCGCCACCAACCCGAAGGTCGTGCTGCCGCTCGACTTGCATGTGTAAAGCACGCCGCCAGCGTTCAATCTGAGCCAGGATCAAACTCTTTTGTTTTAATCCTAGACTTATAGTCTACTCTTTTTATAGTGCATTCATACACGAACACACTCGCTTGACGTCTTTGGTTTCCCGTTAGACATCTGCTATTTTTTTGTAACACCATGAAACAGATTATTTAATAACCCACTCCACGGCACTACCTTTTCTATAGCTAGATGCCTCACATTTATTGATTGTTTATCTTGTTAAAGATCTGTTTTGTTTCTCTTTTTCCCAATCGATTCCTTTTGGGGAGAACGTTATTATTACACAAACAAAACTTCTATGTCAAAAGTTTTTAACTTAATTCTTCTTGTTTATTCGCTTAACTAAGAATAAAATCTAAATACATCAAAAGAATAATGCATTTCAAAATTTTTACATTTTAGCTACAACAGGTATTCCCAATAAACTCAAAGCAACTTCCAGAGTCTTAGCTGTATTAGCTGCCAATGCTAGGCGACTGTCACGCAATGCTAGATCTGCTTCTTTCAAAATTGGTGAACTTTCATAAAATTTCATAAATAAAACAGCCAACTCGTAAATGTATGAACATAAATAATGGGGATAGTTTTCTTTTGCAACCTGAATTAAGCGATCAGCAAACCTAGCAATATGCAATGCCAACTTATGCTCATCTCCATTAGTAATCATAATATCTTTATTTAAATAAGCATCAATTGTTGATTGAGCTTTAAGAAAAATACTATTAACTCTTGTATAAGCATATAATAGATAAGGTGCAGTATTTCCCTCAAATGCAAGCATTTTATCAAAGCTAAAGATATAATCCGTTGTCCGATTTTTGGATAAATCCGCATATTTCATGGCAGCCACACCAAGAATGTGCCCCAAAGAAGCAACTTCATCATCACTCCATTCAGGATTTCTTTCTTTAACTAATGTTGTTGCCCTTGTTATTGCTTCATTTATTAAATCAATTAACTTAACCGTTCCACCTGTTCTAGTTTTAAAAGGCTTACCATCTTCACCCATCATTGTTCCAAACGCAGCATGCTCCATTTTTACGTCTGAATTAGCAATATGGGATTTATGTGCAACAACAAACAGCTGTTTAAGATGCAGAGATTGACGAGAGTCAATCACATACACCAGTCTCGTAGCGTGGAGATTATTTACCCTATCATAAACTGCAGCAATATCTGTAGTAGCATAAAGGTATCCGCCATCACTTTTTTGAATTATGAATGGAGTCTCATCCTTACTCCCCAGCTCATCTTCGGTAAAAAATATACATTTTGCTCCATTGCTATCTACAGCAATTCCTTCTTCCATTAGCTTATTAACCATTGGAGCAAGTAAATCATTGTATCTACTTTCCCCCACAGCATCTTCACGCGTTAGTTTAGTGCCAAGCCTATCACAAACCTCTTGACAATGATCAAGAGAAACCTCAACAAACTGCTGCCACAGGGCAAGAATCTCTGCATCACCCGATTGCAATCTAACTACATATTCTCTAGCTTTATTTGCAAAGTTCTCATCAGCATCAAATTTTGCCTTAGCTTTCCGATAAAACTCCTCCAAATCACCAAGCTCCATCTGAAGAGACTCTTTATTTTGATTTAATTCCAGCAAATATGCAGTTAGCATACCAAATTGAGTACCCCAGTCGCCGACATGATTGCGGCGAATCACTTTATTGCCCATATATTCATAAACACGAACCAGACAATCACCAATAACAGTACTTCGTAGATGTCCAACATGCATTTCTTTAGCCAAATTTGGTGCCGAGTAGTCAACAACAATTGTTTCTGTCTGAGCCAAAGAAACATCTAGCACCTTATTGCCAAGCCTACTTGCAAGAAACTCATCCGCTAAATAAATATTAATAAAGCCTGGTCCCGCCAATTCTAATTTTTCGATAACATTAGTTAATTCTACATTTTCTATAATTTTTTGTGCTAATTCACGTGGATTTTGCTTCAACTGTTTCGCGGCTGCCATTGCTCCATTTATTTGATAATCACCAAATTCAGGACGTCCAGATTCCTGCAAAACAACAGGTATATTGGGTCCAATTCCTGTTCGTGCAAAAGCGTTTCTAAATTTCTGTTCAAGGATATGTTGAATGGTTTCTTGCATTAAGCTCTCTTTTATAACCTGTAATTTTAATTTTTAACTTATATCTGTGGGTCAAAATTTTAACACAGGATAAAAAGTTAATTCCACATCTGTTTTCATTTCAAAATCACAAATTATCGATTATATCATTTAAAATCAGCATGTTAAACCAATGGGTATTGACATTTTTTTCTTTATTATATATAATATCGGGCTGCAAAAGACAAATAATTTCACACAAAGGAGCCCTCAATGATACATTTGTATTCCGATTCACGCTGCGCGTTTTCTCACCGGGTAAGGATAGTACTTCATGAAAAAGATATGGATTTCAAGATAATTGATGCAACGGTTAACCGCGACGACCTTATGCAACTAACACCATATAATGAAACACCAGTTCTCGTAGATGACATAGATAAGAATAATAAAAAACGTGACTTAATTCTCCTAGATACCAATATAGTATCTGAATATATTGATGAAAGATTTCCTCATCCACAACTAATGCCAATTGAACCTGCGGAAAAAGCAAGAATGAGAATGGCACTACATAAATTGGATCGAGAGCTTTTTCAGCATATTAGATTTTTGGATGCAAATATACAAAGTAAAGACCCTAAAATTAAAAAAGATATTGATAAAATAAAAAAACAAATCAGTAACTCACTAGATGAAATCGCTACTGTTTTTGCTAATAATAAAAAAATGGAATACTTTGGCAGTAATCAGTTTACATTGCTTGATGCTTCGTTATTACCAATACTTTGGCGATTAAATCATTATGAAATTGAAGTTAAAAAAACCTGGGTTAATATGATGAAATATGCTGAAATCCAGTTTAATCGCCCAAGCTTTCTGGCATCTTTAACCGCTGCCGAACGTAGTATGAAACAGTAAGAATAAAATTATGACAAGCCAAAAACCATATTTTATTCGTGCCTTATATGAATGGTGTATTGATAATAACTTTACGCCTCATTTGCTAACCTTTGTAGATAATAACACTATGGTACCCAAACAGTTTGTTCGGGACAACCAGATTGTTCTTAATATTGCCTACAGCGCAACCAAAGACCTGCTAATTGATAATGAGTGGGTTACTTTTAAGGCTACATTTTCAGGAAGTATTCAGGATATTGCTATTCCTGTTGGTAATGTTCTTGCAGTATTTGCAAAAGAAAATGGACAAGGAATGCAGTTTGAACTTGAAAATCAGGCGCCTACAACATCACCTGAGCCAGCAACAACTGGTAGTGGTTTAAAACTAGTTAAATAAACCGCTATGATAGAGCTAAATCTGAGCGGGCTTAATTGCCCGCTTCCTGTTTTAAAAACCAAAAAATTTCTCGCCAACCTAGAATCTGGAGAAGCAGTAAAAGTCTTAACTACTGATCCTGCATCAATCAAAGATTTACAGGATTTCTGCGATAAAACAGGTAATATATTACTAAGTCAATCCCAAGAACAACAACTAATTACAACAATAATCAAGCGACGCTAATAAAATTAAGGAAATTAAATGACAGAAATAAGCCACGAAATGTATGAAGATGAAAATCGACTGATTGCTGAACGCCGCCAAAAACTATCACAACTAAGAAATCAAGGAAATCCATTCCCAAATGGCTTTAAACCGCAAAATAACTCAACAGACCTACACCTAAATTACGAACAATTTGGTAAAGAAGAACTTGCGGAAAAAAATATCCCAGCGGTAGTTAGTGGCAGGATGATGCTTAAACGGGTTATGGGTAAGGCATCTTTTGCAACTCTTGCTGACTCTAAAGGACGGATTCAAGCATACCTGAGTAAAGAAAAACTAGGTGAAGACGTATATGAAGCATTTAAGCATTATGATATTGGCGATATAATTGGAGTCAGTGGGACGCTAATGAAAACCAAAACTGGTGAATTAACTGTCGATGCCAAAGAAGTTAAATTAATCAGTAAAGGAATTCGCCCCTTACCTGAAAAATTTCATGGACTTAGTGATCAAGAGCAGCGTTATCGCCAGCGTTACCTTGATTTGATAATGAATGATGAGTCAAAAGATATTTTTATTAAACGTTCAAAAATAATCCGAGTTATCCGTGAAACTCTTGAAGCACAAGATTATCTTGAAGTTGAAACTCCAATGATGCACGTCATCCCCGGTGGTGCAACAGCAAAACCATTTGTGACACATCATAATGCACTTGATATGCCTTTATATCTTCGAGTTGCGCCAGAATTATACCTAAAACGTCTAATTGTTGGTGGTTTGGGGCGAGTTTTTGAAATTAACCGTAATTTCCGCAATGAGGGCTTATCAACCAGACATAACCCTGAATTTACTATGATTGAGTTATATGAAAGCTATGCAGATTATAAACGAATGATGGAAATTACCGAAGAGTTGGTAAGAAATTCAGCAAAAATAGCTTGTAATTCACTAGTAATCAACTATCAGGATAAAACTGTTGATCTTGAGCAACCATTTGATAGATTAACTATTACTGAAGCAATACTAAAATACAATCCTGAATTAAACATTAATCAGTTAACGGACATCGGATTTCTTAAAGCAGAAATTAAAAAGCTGACTCGCCATGAACCTGAAACAGATAGTTTGGCAGTTTTACAACTACTACTATTTGAAGAAAATACCGAGCATAAACTGTGGAATCCTACCTTTATCATGGATCATCCGATTGAAACCTCACCATTAGCAAGGCAATCGGATGATAGACCGGGAATAACCGAAAGATTTGAATTATTCGTAGTTGGTAGAGAATTAGCTAATGGTTATTCTGAGCTTAATGATCCGGAAGATCAGGCTGATCGTTTCCGCCAACAGGTTGAACAAAAAGATGCTGGTGATGAAGAAGCAATGCATTACGATGCCGACTATATCCGCGCTCTTGAATATGGGATGCCGCCAACTGGTGGATTAGGTATTGGAATTGACCGGCTGGTTATGCTTCTAACCAATGCCGCTTCAATCCGCGATGTTATTCTTTTCCCACATATGCGCCCGGAATAGAAAATAATTTTTTCTCAAAGCCTATGCCTAAGTGTATAGGCTTTTTATTTTGGTGCAGCGCAAATGGTATTATCTATGCTACCCGGATATAATCATTGGTTACTTAACTTTTACAATAATAATTATTTTTGGGAAGAAAAATGGCTGGACCAATTAATATTTCATCAGGATCAAATAAATATAATCCTAATGCCGAGTACAAAAAAATAGTTTACTGGGTTTGTACAATTGCAGCATTGGGCGGATTACTCTTTGGTCTAGATCAGGGCTTTATAGCAAACTCACTCGAAACAATTGAAAAAGTTTACCATCTTGGTGTTGAAGGTGGTGAAAAATACGCAGCGATTCTTGCAACTGGCGGTGTCATCGGAGCGTTATTATCCGGTTTCTTTGCCCGTTTTCTTGGTCGGAAACGCAGTCTTATGTTAGCAGGCTTTTTATTTAGCTCACTATCTGTTGTTTCAGCAACGCTGCCATCAATTGAAATTTTGACCGCCTGCCGCTTTGGTTTAGGATTTGCCGTTGGTGTTGCATCATTTATTGTTCCACTATACCTTTCTGAAACAGCTCCGGCTGGGATTCGTGGTGCAATGGGAACTCTATTCCAACTAATGATAACCATTGGGATCTTTCTTATTGCAGCAACTAATGTTGCGATTGCCCATATCTTCATTAATCCATTAGTTGCCCTACCATTAATGTTTATCGTAATTGCAGCTTTTGCTCTAGTGATGTTTTTTGGTAGTTTTGCATTACCTGAAAGCCCACGTTGGTTGATGCTAAAAGGTAAACGTCAGGAAGCACAAAAAGTACTTGAAAAGGTACTAAATGGCAAAGAAGAGGTTGAGCAGGAATTAAAAGAAATCGATGAAGCAATTCGCAGTGACAAAGGCGCTGGATTGGGTATCGTATTTAAAGGATACTTCTTTAAAGTAATGATTATGGGTGTAGTTCTTCAGATGTTCCAGCAACTAGTTGGAATTAATATGATGATTTATTATGCACCAACAATTTTTGGTTATGCCGGAATGAAGGGTATAGTTGCTATGATGACCGTACCAACTGTCAATATGCTATTTACTTTCCCAGCTATCAAACTAGTTGAAAAATGGGGGCGTAAAAAACTCCTTTATGTTGGCGCGGTGGTAATGATGATCACCATGATATCAGCTGGACTTGCATTTGCAAGTATTGGTGGCATTACCGACCCATCACAAATAAGTGGTGTTCCCAAAGCAGTTTTATTAATTTCAGTTATTGTTTATATTTTTGGCTTTGCCGTATCTTGGGGACCTGTTGCTTGGCTTGTGTGCTCGGAAGTATTCCCATTAGAAGGACGCGAAGTTGGTATGACTGTTACCACGATCGTAAACTGGACTTTTGCAGGATTAGTTATGGGTAACGCATTATCCTTCATGCGTACATATGGTAATGCATCAATTTTCTTTGTGTTTGCTGGATTCTGTGTTTTATCAATGCTATTCTTGAAGCTATTTGTGCCTGAAACCAAAGGAATCACACTAGAGCATCTTGAAGCGAATCTAAAAAGTGGTAAACCATTAAAAGAAATTGGTAATATGTAAGGAAGATATATTTCTTATACCAACCGCATCAGGATATCTGATGCGGTAAGCCTCATTTTAAAGAGTTCTTGCAAGGTCATTTTTTTAGATTAGTCGTTACCATTTCATTTTTCTGACATACCTCATCAGGTACTTCCTTATAAATACCATTTGGATAACCGCGATAATTTATCTGATATAGCTTATTTAAATAATTTAAAAAGCCATTTGAGCCACAACCAAGCCTATTTGCAAGACTTTGCCAGTTAACCTGAGTTGCTTTTGCCGTAGTATGCTGCGGCGACCATGCTGCCTCAGCCAGCCCAGATAGTTTTGGTAATGCCATGTAAAATAAATGATCAGTACTAGCCAAATTTTCTGACCATAATGTGCCTTCAAGTCCAAGTATATTTTGTTGATTTTTAGTTTGATTTAAAGTCTGATTTGCGCTAACTATACTACTTAAAGCAGTATAAGTACCACTATTATTTCCTGCCCAAATAAAACCATGCTCATACATTGATGGTGTATAAGCCAGATCAAAATATGTCTTATCCGCAAAAGCCAGCACGGTTGGATAGTTTCGTGTAGCAAGTAATGCAGCATTCTTAATCCCGGTATTACTTGGATCCCATACCCAAACATGTCCGGTTTGTCCGCTACCAATAATTTCCTTATTGAAAGAACCATCTGAATTTTGTACCAGCTGCTGCCAACCTGAAATAAGTAAATCACTATTATTATTGGCTAAGCGCTCTAAAAATAGCTGGGATTTTGCTAGTGCAGATAAATCATTCCACTCATTACGGCAGCTGGTATCATTACTCCATGCATTTTTACTTACTTCATCTCCTGCTACACTAATTTCATTATTTATTGCATAGATAGTAGTCTGTCCATTAAATTCTTTAGCAATATCATTTACTAAAGTATTCATTGTTTGGGTAAATTCAGCACCAATTGAAATATCGCTATTATAGGTACAAACAGGTAAAACATCATCAGTATAACCCTGAACTGACATATATTGTGAATTATCATTATGATCAATCATTACTTCCGGCATCGCCTTGATAATTGAACGTGCATGTCCGGGAATATCTATTTCAGGAATAATTGTTATCTGGTTCTGATTGGCATAAGCAATCAGATTTTTTATATCTTCTGGCGAGTAGCTACCGGAATATGGAGTATTTGCAAAGGGATAATCCAACTGACTACGATTGGTAGTATCAAGATTATTCTGTACTAACATTGTTGCGCCAATTTGCTGTCCAAGCCCACGATTTGAAGCACCGGACAAAAGAGGTAACGATGGAATTTGAAGTCTAAATGCTTCATCATCAGATAAGTGCAAATGTAGTGTATTTAACTTATTTGCTGCCATCACATCAAGCAGCTGTTTTATTTCATCAATGCTAAAGTAATGTCTAGCAACATCCAGCAATATTCCACGATACTTAAAGCGTGGATAATCAACGATTGACATTGACGGAAGTTTCTCTTTATTTTGATACCAAAGTTGTCTTAATGTTTGTAGTGCATAATATGCACCAGCATTAGTCATTGTTTCAATCATAATATTATCAGCGGTAATTGTGATCCGATACCCTTCAGGGTTATTATTTACTACTTTTGGAGTGGTTATTTCTGTTATCACAACTCCATCCCGAGCAGTACTGTCATTATCTACTGTCACTTTTTTATCAAAGTCTTCCTTCATGATTGCTGCCCAATTTTGTAGCATCTCATTATCACTATTTAGCTGATTATGAATTACCAGTTTTTTCGGAAAAACATACCCACTATCAATAGCTTGCCCAACCAGGACTGGAGTTGGTACAACCTTAAGCTCATTTGGGCTTGCAGACAAACTTGAGTTCCAGTTATTCTGAATTGTATTTTTTAAGTTTTCATCAATTTTGTTTTGGTCATAGCCAATTACTGAATAGTTACTTATTTCAGTATTAATTGTGTATATCTTAGGAATATCTGCTGCCTTAGCGGTATTTATCAAGAATAAGCTCTGTGGAAAAGTTGAGATATTCGCTGGCAAGCCCTGATTATTATGACTTAACCGGATATAATACGTTTTATCCTCTTCAAGCGGAAAATTACTTATTGGCTCA
Organism: Aquella oligotrophica; assembly: GCF_002892535.1. Classification (NCBI taxonomy): domain Bacteria; kingdom Pseudomonadati; phylum Pseudomonadota; class Betaproteobacteria; order Neisseriales; family Neisseriaceae; genus Aquella; species Aquella oligotrophica. The sequence goes on from NZ_CP024847.1 coordinate 1,698,093, forward strand.
AGTATTGTCAGATAAGCCTGAGATAGATCTTTATCGGTTATCGAATCAGCCTTCACATAACGTAAATTCGTACATCTACCACCAGCATCACAAATCTGCATTCTCAGATTTTGATTAACATTCTGTAACGCGAGGCTATAAAAAGGCATTGGCATATAAAATCCAAATTGCCATTTTTTAAAGGTATCTTCTTTATTTGTGAAGTTAAACTGAATGCTAAATTCATTTGCTAGATCTTCATCCATATGCCCCATTTGAATGCTATTTACCGCAATATCCGCTTTTGTATAGGATTTAGCAGATACACTACCAAGTAATAAAAGCATGGTTGATGCAAATAATTTCAGCTTCATCGGTAATCCCTTTTTATTTATGCCTATAAAGTTATATTATACCAAGGAAACCATATAGCGTAAGCATTTATGACCTTAAAATCAAAGTATCAATAATATCAAAGCCCAATTAAATTGCTTTAGTATATAATATCAGATGTGAAAAATTTTATCAGGAGCATGTATGGATCGTAATATAGCAAAGCTTGAGCCACAAATTGTCTGGGGCTATTTTCATCAGCTAACTCAGATTCCCCGCCCATCCAAAAAGGAAGATAAGGTTCGGGCATATTTGATTGAAACCGCCAAAACTCTTGGATTAGATTATACTGTTACTAAAATCGGCAACGTGGTAATTCGTAAAAAAGCAACAGATAGCAGCAAACCACGTAAAAAAATTATCTTGCAGGCTCATATGGATATGGTTCCTGCCAAAGGTAAGGAGTCTAAACATAATTTTGAGACTGACCCGATTGATGCTTATATAGATGGCGAATGGGTAACCGCTAATGACACCACCCTTGGTGCTGACAATGGGATGGGCGTAGCAATGGCACTGGCAGTTCTTAGTTCAAAAGATATAAAACATAATGATCTTGAAGTACTAATCACAACCGATGAAGAAGCGGGAATGACTGGTGCATTTGGCATCATTGGTGATGAAGTTACAGGTGAAGTATTACTCAATCTAGACTCTGAGGAAGATGATGAAGTCTGTATCGGTTGCGCGGGTGGTATAAACACTAATGTTACCTACCCAATTAGTCGTGAAGTTGCGGCACCTAATCAGCAAACACTAAAAATTGAATTAAAAGACCTATTTAGTGGACATTCAGGAGTTGATATTCCTCTAGGACGAGCTAATGCAATTAAAGAAATGGCACATTTACTAGTTGCACTTGATTTAGAATTTGGATTTCAATTAGTATCAATTAGTGGTGGCAAACTACGTAATGTCATTCCAGCTTATTGTGAAGCTTATATCAATATAGCAAAAGATAAGGTTCAGCAAATAAAACAATTTATCAGCAATTTTGAGCGTGATTTAGTTCAGGAATTTAGTGAAACCGACCCAAACCTTAAGCTCGTCGTTTTGGATGTAGATTATGCAGAGAAGGTAATTTACCCAACTCAGGCACGCCAATTTATCTATGCCCTTGATAGTGCTTATAATGGTGTTTGGCGCATGAATAACAAACTAGGAATCGCCGAAACTTCGAGTAATATTGGTGTAGTAAGTACTCATGATGATCATCTAAAAGTTATTACCTTACAAAGAAGTGCGATGCATGCTCCAAAAATAAAAGCAGCAAATGCGGTAGCCGCAGCATTTAGACAAATTGGCGCGAGGATTGAACATTCTGACTGTTATCCAGGATGGCAACCAAACACCCAAAGTCCAGCATTGGCGGTTGTAAAAGAAGTTTATCAAGAATTATTTAATGAAGAAATTCATGTTGGCGCGACCCATGGCGGGCTTGAATGCGGACTTATTATTGATAAATTTCCAACACTCGATGCAATATCAATTGGAGCAACAATCCGCTTTCCACATTCACCAAGTGAAAAGGTTAACATTAAATCAGTTGCTAAAAACTGGAAGCTATTAAGCAATCTAATTGAACGGCTTTAAAAAATAGTGCCCCATAAAATACGGGGCATTATTTATTTTATACGATTTAATCCAATATTTCCACTTTGTTGATCAAATAATACTTGATAATAATTGAAAATATTATTTCCAACATTTACAATGCCTCCATTATAATTACTATCATAGGCAGCTACCGGATCAGTTAAATAAATTGGCATTACACCCAGTGAAGTTACGATATCAGCTTTTATCGTATTTACAATATTTCCATCTTTATTAACATCAAGCCATGATGGTAATGGAGAAAATTGAAAGCTGGAAGATGCTCCACTATCAAACAATGAATTATATTGAATCACTGGGTTTGGAGCCCCTGAAATCATATAATCTACTGGTACTGCCATATCATCCCAACAAATCGGACTTGCTGATGAACTTACACCGTAATTATTGCAGCTACTTTCTACTAATTGAACCGTTCCAAAAATTGCAAGCTGTGATTCGGTAAAATTACCAAAGGTAATTTCAGATTTAGGCACATCAAAAATAAATGCTTGATTATATGGATATGGCAGAAATAACTTAGCAGAAACATTACTATCCATACGTAAGCCTAGAATTGCATGATTCTGTTTAGGATTGGGATTAACTACTCCATCAGCAACAACTATAACAGGCACCTGATTATTAGTACTAATTATTGAACCACCACTTTCACCATTAAGAAAACTAACTGTTGTATACCCAAGATATCCTGAACGAGGATTAGTACCATGGTCATAGGTATAGGTTACACTTTCATTGGTCATAACTATATTGCTACCCACATAGCTTGATTCTATAAGAAGAAAATCCGAGCCAGTATCAATCTCAGTAAGTGTTGCAGGACCTCCTGCAACACTCGTATATAAGGCAAATTTACTTGCATAAGTTGTTGTTGGAACAGTAACTGAGGCAAACATCTGTGCGCTGCCAACATTACCAGAGCTACCGCTACTGCATGCAGAAATAGCTCCTAACGCTAAAATAGATAAAACTATTCTTTTAATCTTCATCAAAGCTCCTAATTATTATTTACGCCAAGTACCCTACGTACACCCCATACCTGAGCTTTATAGAAACATTCGGTAAATGCGCGATAATCTGGTCCCTGGTAATGGCTATCGGTAATAATCCAATTCCCTTGATTATTGGCTGCAGACCACCATTGACTACCACATTCTCCATTATGAAAACTCCAGCTATCAATATCAGTTTCTGGTGCGATCATACTATCAGTAATCCAGCTACTTTGTCCAATTTTTTGTCCAGTCCACATAACTACATGAGTAACCGTTGGATTAATCGTCTGATTATTATAATCATAGGCTAATCCAGCGATATATAATAAATCTCCCGGCTGCAAATTATTCATGACTGATTCGGTCAAAGCATTTGCATTATAGCCTCCGCTACTAGTAAATACTGAAATATAACCGCCATGTCCATTACAACTGGTACTATCAGCCATCCCTTTAGGTAAATTAACTGCCGTACCATCATTACATACCAGATTTCCAGCAGAATATAGTCCTAGTGTATCAGCTGCTCCTGAATCATGAAAACCCGACATATTAGGTGCCAGATTTTGCTGATTGGCTGCCTGCCCTGCCTGCATTGAAACATCACTGGTAAAATAGATTGATTCAGCATAGGCATAATTTAATTTCGTATAGTCACTACAGTCCAAACCATAACCATAATTACCCGTTGGATACAACTTGCCAGAATCAACATTATACCAAGCTTTTTGTGACTCAATCCCGGTTCCCGAATAGTTCCAGCGAATTATTTGTGCTGGATTTGTAACTGGCTCTTTAGGCACATTACTACAGGATTCAAAACTAATTTTAGCATCTGGGTTTGGCGTAACCCCATCCATATTGTATTCAGGGTACCAAGTTGGAATATGATGATGACAATAGTTGACCTTTTGACTTACCCAGTAATTAGCCGCAGCAAGAACCCGGTCTTGTTGCCAATTAATATAATTATTACATGATTCAAGACTACTTGGAAATGGTAAATTCGCAAGGCTTGGCCCCCAGATAAAATCATACGGTAAACTGGCTAGGCTAACCCCTGTCAAACTATCAAAATTTGCAACATTATTCATGCAGTAATTGGGATAGGGAGTGGGGGTTGGGGTTGGAGCAGGCGATGGTGACGGAGTTGGGGTCGGAGCAGGCGATGGTGTTGGACTAGAGCTACTACCGTTATTACATGCCACAATCCCAAGCCCTGCCATAATTGATAATAAGATAATATTTATAGTTTGTTTTCTCATACCAGTTGCTCCTATATAATTTTCAGTATTATAAGACTTAGTGTCATTTTTCTTCAAATGCAAATTCGCATAACTATTATGTGTTAAATATCACTCGGCATAATTAGTACCATTAATATTCTAATCCGACATCTAAATAGCTATATACATTTAGGGTATTAATCTTGTATTTTTCAATTAGCTTCCTTGAGTTTGTCATTTGCTTTTCAAACATTCAAACATAAAATATCTACTTGCCAATTAGGAAAATAACTTCCTGTTTATTAAAATCAAATTTACTATTTTTCCATTTAGCTATTTCACGCGTGATGATTTTTTGTCCGCTAGTCATCAGATCAACTCCCAGACATAACTTTATTTCGGCATGCAGAGTTGTTAGCATTGCTTCAAAGAGTTTCTGATTGCGAAATGGTGCTTCTATGAAAATATGGGTACTATTTTCTTTTAGAATGGATTGCTCAAGCTGTTTTAATTTAACTTTACGTGCATCAGGTTCGGCTGGTAAATAACCGTGAAAGGTAAATTTTTGTCCATTAAGCCCGCTTGCCATCAATGTAAGTAAGATTGAGCTAGGTCCAACAAGTGGTACTACTTCAACCCCCATTTCATGACAAACTGCAACTACTCTACCACCGGGATCGGCAACGGCTGGACAACCACAGTCAGAAATTAAGCCGACATCTTTGCCAGATTTGAACGGTTCAATTAATTTACTAATATCCTGCTTATGTTTATTTAGTTCTTCAATCTGTAACTGTTGTAGCGGTGTATCCAGATTTAGCTGCTTCAAATGTGCACGTCCAGTTTTTGCAGTTTCAACGATAAAATGCTCTAGATGCCTGATCTGTAGCAACTCATTAGGAAGAAGTACTGCGCTATTAACTTCAGGATTAAGACTAGTTGGAATAAGAAAAAGTTTTGACATAATATGGGATATTTATAAATGTATTAGATAATTATTACAATATTATAAGGGATAAAGAATAAGAAATACTTTAAAAAGATAGATCTTACTTGGTCACATGGGTACATTCAGCCTTAATTCAATCTAATCAAAGTTTAATTTTAACCAAAAACTAATATTACTGCCTTGCTTCATTTGTATATTTGGCGGTGCACTAACTACTGTATAAAATCAAGATATAAAGCTTAAATATAGAAAATCCACTTATGGCACGCTCCCAGCACTAAATATTAGACTTAAAAATTTCATAAATCATGTAACTTTGAATTATTGACTCTAGAAGACCTCCCCCCATAACCCACTATTTCACCCTTAAACTAGAAAAAAGAAGATTAAAAAGGAGGTCTACGTGTTATTAAATTAAGCTAGCAAGTAATTCAGCTTTATCAGTTTTTTCCCAGCTAAACTCAGGTTCTTCACGTCCAAAATGGCCATAAGCCGCAGTTTTTTTATAAATTGGGCGAAGTAGATCCAGTTCCTGAATAATACCTTTTGGACGTAGATCAAAATTATTTATTACAATCTGTTCAATCTTGCGATCATCAATTTTACCAGTACCAAAAGTATGAACATTAATCCCAACTGGTTTGGCAATCCCAATCGCATAAGCTATTTGTACCTGACATTGACGTGCCAAACCTGAAGCAACAATATTTTTGGCAACATAACGGGCAGCGTAAGCTGCAGAACGATCAACTTTCGATGGATCTTTACCAGAAAAAGCACCACCACCATGAGGCGCTGCACCACCATAAGTATCAACGATAATCTTACGCCCGGTAAGACCGCTATCTCCCATTGGTCCACCTATGATAAATTTGCCAGTTGGATTGATAAAATATTTAGTATCTTTAGTTAGCATATGATTTGGCAAAGTTGGTTTAATAATTTCCTCAATCACGGCTTCTTCGATTTGACGATGGGTTAGTTCCGGATCATGCTGAGTTGATAATACTACAGTATCAAATGAAATAGCTTTACCACTTACATTATCATAGCGTACGGTTAATTGGGCTTTAGCATCTGGACGTAACCATGCTAATTGTCCAGATTTACGCACTTGTGATTGTTTTTCCATCAAGCGATGACTATAATAAATCGGTAATGGCATCAGCGTTGGCGTTTCATCACAAGCATAACCAAACATTAAGCCTTGATCGCCTGCTCCCATGTCTAGATCAAGCCCCTCGCCCTCATTAACACCTTGGGCAATATCTGGTGACTGTTCATCATAATTAACTAAAATCGCACAACTATCAGCAGCAAAACCATACTCATTCTTGGTATAGCCGATATTTCTTATCGTATCGCGTACCACTTGTTGATAATTAACATGCGCTTTAGTTGTTATTTCACCAGCAAGCACTACTAATCCAGTATTAACCAGTGTTTCAGCAGCAACACGGGAATATTTATCTTGACTAAAAACAGCATCAAGAATAGCATCAGAAATCTGATCAGCAACTTTATCTGGATGACCTTCAGAAACTGATTCAGAAGTAAATAAAAATTCAGACATTATAATTCCTTTTAATTTAAACTATTAAATATATATCGGGAATTACATGCTAAGAGAAGAAATATATTTATACGAGAAATCCCCCTTTAGCTGTAATTTAATCTAAAACCGCGCAAGCTGGAGAGTCAAATCCGGTTTTAGCAGACATTATTTTAGCATAATTTTTTTAGCAAACTAATTAATTTCGATGTTCAAAATCGCTAGGCGCACCCTGCTGAGCGGTACCTTCCATCGGATTATCGGCTGGTGCAGTTGTATTCATATTTGCACATGCAGAGATAAAAAATGAAAATAAAAAAGAAAATATGATTGATAATTTACGCATGGTCTAGCCTCCCATCAAGTTAAATTTTATTTTTAAGTGTTAATGCATAATTGGTAATATAAACCCCGATTAAGACAATTAGTCCGCACAAAAGCTCATTCATACCAATCCTTGCACCAAAGAACACATAGCCAATTATCACCGCCTGTAATGGAATGGTATTTTGAAAAACAACAGTACGAAATACCCCTAACTGAATAATCGCATCGGTATACCAAAGATAAGCAATTACAGTTGCAATTATTGACATATATAAAATTGAAAGCCAAAAGCTCAGATTTAACTCATGGATAGCTGTTAAATCACCACCAAGGAAAGCAAATAAACCAAGAGTAACGGCACCAATAATTGCTGCGTAGGTATTCATAGTGATTGATGGTACATTTTTTTGTGAAGTATATTTACTGATGACTGAATAACAGGCAAAAGTAATAGTTGCAAGCATACCCAATACTTCACCGCGCCCGACATGCATAAATATATTGCTACAAAAAAATTTACCACATTCCGGAGTTGCATAATTGATCACCCCAATTGAGCCTAAAAGTGCAATTAAAATTCCAATTTTACTTAAAAAATTAAGTCTAGCTTTAAAAACATAGGAGGAAATCACTGTGGTAATACAAGGTGCAAAAGCATACATAATTGCAACCAAATTCCCAGAAATTAACGATTCAGCACTAAAAAAAAGCAGATTATATAAGCAAATCCCAACTAAACCCAGTGCCAAAATGCAAAGCCATTGAGATTTATCAAGCTTAGGTATAAAATTTCCAGTTTTAAATTTATGGATAAAAATAAAAATAGCCGCAGTAATGATATAACGAATAAATGCGATTGTAACCGGACCAGTTTCTTTAGTTGCAATTTTCGCAACATGATAAAGGCTTGCCCAAATAGCAATAACCAAAATTAGTTTGATATATTGCCTCGAATGGCTAGTTGGAGTCATATTTATGATATTCTTTTATTATACATTTTATCCCGGAGCTACTTACAAACTCTTTAATTATGTTAAATTGCCATACTTTTGGATCAAGAGCCGGAAACCAGGCACAAGGATTAGTGACGTCACACTCCACCTCCGTTATGTGGATAGTACCAGCAAACTTAATGGCTTCAGCAAATATTTGACCACCACCAATGATACAGATTTCTTCATAAGTAGTGTTATCATCTAATGCATTTTGAAGCGAGGAGTAACAAACCACTCCTTCATGCTGATAACCCTTATTACTAATCACAATATTTTTACGCCCGGGTAAGACGCGCCCAATCGATTCAAAGGTCTTCCGCCCCATGATAATTGGTTTACCCAGTGTTACCTGTTTAAAATATGCTAGATCTTCAGGAATATGCCACGGTAACTGGTTATTGGTACCAATCACTCGTTCTTTATTCATCGCTACGATAAGAGTTATTTTTGACATGATTAATTAAACCGCAACCGGAGCTTTAATTGCCGGATGAGGATCATAGCCTTCCAGAATAAAATCATCATATTCAAAATCAAAAATATATTTGATAGCCGGATCAATTTTCATTGTTGGTAATGGGCGTGGCTCACGACTTAGCTGTAAATTAACTTGTTCAAGATGATTCAGATAAATATGCACGTCACCAAAAGTATGAATAAATTCACCAACATCCAGATCACAGACTTGAGCAATCATCATGGTTAATAAAGCATAACTAGCGATATTAAAAGGTATACCTAGAAACACATCTGCCGAACGCTGATATAACTGACATGAAAGCTTACCATCATTTACATAAAACTGAAAAAACGAATGACACGGCGCTAACGCCATTTTATCGAGTTCACCGACATTCCATGCGGATACGATCAAACGGCGCGAATTAGGATTATGTTTTATTTCTTCAATAACATTACTAATCTGATCAATTACATCACCATTAGCGCCCTGCCAGCTGCGCCATTGTTTACCATAAACCGGACCTAGCTCACCATTTTCATCAGCCCATTCATTCCAGATGGTTACTCCATTTTCAACTAAGTATTTAATATTGGTTTCACCACGTAAGAACCATAATAACTCATGAATGATTGATTTAAGGTGAACTTTTTTGCTGGTAACAAGAGGAAATCCTTCTGCCAAATCAAAGCGCATCTGATAACCAAATGTAGAGATGGTCCCGGTTCCGGTACGATCTTCTTTTTTTGTTCCATGAGTAAGAACATGTTTTAATAAATCATGATACTGTTTCATAAAGCCTCCTATTACCAGACATTATCTAAAGATAATTCGCTAGTAATTCAAAAATTTTTGCCGTTGTTGGCAGTAATGGTTCTAATTCGATATCTTTATCTAATTGATACCAGAATAGTTTTTGTCCTTCCAAGGGCTGTGGTTCATTTTGCCACGCTGTTACCAGAATAATATCCAGCGTCACCAAAGCATGTGGATATTGATACTCTATCTGATCTAGATAAGATAAATTTGGAATTGCTACAATAATATCCAGCTCTTCATTTAATTCTCTTATTAGTGCTGCAAAAGCCGACTCATCTCTTTCCAGTTTGCCACCGGGAAATTCCCAATAGCCAGCAAATGGTTTACCTTCTGGACGACAAGCCAAAAGCACCGAGTTTTCTAGCTTATTATAAATTATTCCCAAACAGGCATTAATTATTGGCATTAATATCCTCAGCAAACTCTTTCCGGGCGAATAATAACATAAAACTGACCCCCTGTGGATGATCTACATCGACATCAGTCCACGGAATATAGCCCTGCACTTTAAAATTTTGATTTGGTACCCGAGTAACTTTTACATAGCGTGAATTATTATTAGTAAGCCCGATATACGCAGTTTCACTATTTAACCTTGGAACAATCGAGTCATATTCAAGCATCAATAAACTAATCGGAGTAGTTGCCTTCCAATTATAAATATCGGCATTTAAGAGTTTTGCATGTAATTGAGGATTATCTTTAAAATCTGGTATCGTCAACATTGCTACCGAATTGGAGCCATCTTTATTATAGCCAACAGTCTTGGCTGCATCGGTTATTGCTGTGTATTTATGCCCCTCTTTAACTGGTGCTTTCTCTATCCAACTCAAGAGATCGTATTTAACGCCATTAAACACACAATTATTACAAGCTAAAAATTCTGGATTAAATATGGGACTATTTAATGATGCACTTTCATAATATTGGTAAGAGTGAACAGCATCAACATAAAGCCCCGGCTTAGCAAATTCTGTCACCCACGAATTTTCAATATAATCTGGGGATTGTTTATCCTTTGTCTGACTATTTAAAACATAACTCCAAGTTACTTTGGATATATTATATGCCCCAAGAATAGGAACTGTTTTTTGCAGGCTAAATGGATGCTTATTAAAATAGTCTGAATTATCCTGAACTATTTTTGCTGCCCATAAAGCATAAGATCCGCCCTCTGAATATCCGCTGATATATAATGGAATTTTATTATCTATCCGATTAATTGCCATTTTTGCCAAAGTACTCTCAAGCGGCTTTAACATATATAAACCACTTAATGCATTTACTTCGGGATAAAGAATGTATGGATGAACACTCTGTTGATCAATTCCAAAGCCAATATAATCAGGCATAACCACCACGTAACCATCAGAGGCAATTGCACTTGCCATCAAACGACTTAACTGAAAATCATCACCATTAAAATTTGATGGAATATTATTTTTATCCAATATGGTATGATGATAAAAAAGCACTATTCCTTTTAGTGGTTTAGCGGAGTCAGGAATAAGTACTGCGCCAGAAACTAATTGCGGCTTACCTTCATTATTAACTGCCGTATAGTTTAATGTATAACCATCAATTGATTTTATACTACTATCGATTAAACCAGACTCTTTTGAAACATCGGTGCCTGTATATAACTTCAGGTTTTCTTTATTATAACTACAATTGGCAATATAAATCCCAGCACATATTTTGTTCAAATAATATTTATACAATTTTTCAGGTTTATAATCAAGTACCTTAAAAAACTGAACTTGCTTGCCATAACTCTCGGAGAGCATAATTTGCTGATATTTTTTATCGGTAAAATACTGACTGTAGTCATTAGATTCCAGATTAAGTGTCCCACCATGAGAAATAATCTGCCCTTCTGCCCAAACAGCATTTATCAGTAGCAAGCAAATGATTAATACCAATCGAATCAACTACTTACTCCAGATTCGTTTATATTTAGCAAGTAAATCCTCATCTGACTCAGGATACTCAGTATCAAGATCAATACAGGCTACCGGACATACGATTTGACATTGCGGTTCGTCATAATGACCGATACATTGAGTGCATAATTCTGGATTAATTTCATAAATTTCTGCCCCCTGATAAATTGCCTTATTCGGGCATTCTGGCTCGCAGACGTCACAATTGATACATTCTTCCGTAATTTTTAACGACATTTTAGTTCCAATTTTATATCAATTCAAGTAAGGCGAATTTTACATTTCCTGCCTTACCCTGTTTTATTACCCGGTATTTTTCCGGAATTAATGGTTGATTTTCATATTCTATATAAATTTGTCCATCTTTTGCAAGGATTTTATCAATTACCAGCAAAGATTGTGAAAGTAAGTTCCCTTTATATGGAGGATCAAGAAAAATCAGATCAAAAATTTCACTACAAGTATTTAAATACGCTAAAGCCTCACGACAAACTATTGTAGCGCTGGCTTCTATTTTCAATAGTTTAGTATTATCAGTCAACAGCCTCGCAACCTTAGAGTTTTCTTCAACCATCACTACACTAGCGGCATTGCGTGAACAGGCCTCAAAACCTAGCGAGCCGCTACCAGCAAAAAGATCTAGACACTTCTTACTCGTTAAATCCTGCCCTAGCCAGTTAAATAAAGTCTCTTTTACCCGATCAAGGGTTGGTCGCAAATCTGGCGCATCAATAACCGAAAGTTGCCGACTACGGTGAACTCCACCGATAATACGGATTTTACCCATTGTAAAACTTTATAATAAAAGCAGTATTTTAACAAATTAGAAGCTAAAGAACCAAATCAGATTTTTAATGGATGGTATAATAAGCAATAATCATTGCAAATTTTTATTTTTAAGCTATGTATTTCCCTAGAATCCCTGCCGAACAAAGAGCCAATATTTATGCCCATGCCTTGAGCTTTCTGCTTAATGTAACTGGTTACATTATTACCAACGATTTCATTTTCATCTGGATTGAAATTGCCAGCCTCTCATTTATCGGATTTCATACTGCAAAAAGTCCAAAATTCTTTGATCGTAATATTCTCAACCATTTTCTGACGGTTATGATCTACTATTTGATTGCACACCTGATTGGTAGCAATGATGTTTTATATTCGCTACTTATCTTTGGGTTTACTTATTTTTATTTTATCCTAAAAGATAATGGTTTCAATAAAAGTAGTCAGCTTTGGATGTACATTCAAGCTCTACTGATTGATACTACCTTCGTTAGCTTCCCATTTCAGGAAAAAATCATGGCAACTGTTGTTGCCTATATGGAAGCACAACTAATTCTAAATCTAACTTTTGCTTTCTTCACTAATAATATACAACATGAAGCCGAACGTAAATACATTGATATTTTTAAAATCACTCTACGTGACTGGATAGACTTTCATAAAGAAGCAGTAAGACTAGCAATCCGTGGTGCTCTTACTGCTACTATTTTATATAGTCTATGTTCAGGATTTCATGATTTAAAACCGAACTGGGCAGTAGTTACAGCTGTATCTTGCCTACAAAGAAATGATAAAAATGGTAGTCTACGCGCGATCAAAGGAATTGCGATTGGTAGTTTAATTGGCTGGCCATTAGCCAATGGTTTAATTTCACTTCTTGGGCAACATGCTTTAATTGCAACTTTATTATTATGGGGCTTTATGATTGCAGCATTAATACTATCACTGGAACAAATAAAATCACCAAATCTTAACCGCCAAATCATTGTTACTGCCTTTTATTTGATAACTACCACCTGCATTGCAATCGGTATGAATGCCCCCAGCCACACCTATGTACACCTAAAAGTAATGAATTCATTAATTGGGATTAGTATTGGTTTTCTAGCATTAGGCATTTGGGAACTTACCCAAAAAAGCCCCGTAAAGTGAGATTAAATGAGCTCTAATTACTGGATACTGCCAATGCCTGTTTTATAAATTCTGGATTATAATTGCGGCTAAATTCTGGCAAGGCTTTTAATAAAAGACCACCATATTGTTTAAGAACAATCCGATTATCACAGATAGTTACCTGCCCATAATCGCTTTCATTACGTAGTAAACGACCAACCGCTTGGATTAATTTTATCCCAGCCTCGGGTAATGAAACATCCATAAAATAATTACCATTTTCAGCTTTTACCCAATATTCACGAACCATGCTTTCTGGATCTTTATGGGTTTCAAATGGCAATTTAGTAATTACCACATGCATACAATAACGCGAAGGCAAATCCACACCCTCAGCAAAAGAGTTTAGCCCAAAAATAATGCTTGGAATACCGCTATCAATTGTCTCTTTATGTTCAGCGATCAGTTTTTGATTACTGCTAAATTCAGTTTGCAATAAAACACGATTCTGTAATTTTACAGGTAATTGTTTAAAGCTATCTATCAATTGCTGCCGATTAAAAAACAACACCAAAGTACCATAAGGATCACTATAATTAAGGATCTGACCAAGATATATACCTAGCTCTTTTTGAAACATCTCGCGCATATTAAATTCTGGTGCGTACTGAAACCGAGGTATAACTAATTGACTTTGATTTTTATAATCAAAGCTTGACGGTAATTTGACTGTGACTACTTTAGGAAGAAGATTTAGCCCCATTTGGAATTTAATATATTCAAAACTGGTTCCCACTGCAAGAGTGGCAGAAGTTAAACAGGCTCCATATACCCGATTCCAAAGCTTATTTATCAGTAGATTACCCACATGGGTTACACCCGAAGTAATTTTATAATCTTCACTCCCGCCACTAATAATCTGCTCTACCCAACGGACATTCGCATTATAGCGTGAATTATCCTGATTTATCAGATAATTTGAGGTATTGGCAATTTGTGCTATTGCCGACAGATAAAATCCCAGTTTTACTAGATTTGCTTCGGCAAGATAATCACCACCATTTTTTATCCGCTCTTTCAGTTTCTCCTGAATCTTTTCCATACCATCAACAAATTCAGCAGAATTAAACGCAATTACGATAAATAAATCTTTTACATCTTGAGTAATCGCTGCATTCAGGTAATCATTTAAGATCAAAATACCGTTATTAAAAACTGAATTATTAATTTTTAATAGCTGGAGGAAGTTTTCCATTCCATCTACTAAATCCTGTCCTTTGGCAACCAGATTATCGCAAAATGGAATATCATCGACAATATAACTATTACTTGCTGGATTAGTAATCAGCTTCATTGCATTATTAACTAAGCCAATACTTTGCCTTAAATCAAACTGCCCCATGAATCCATTAATGGCATACCCCGGGAAATTATGCGCCTCATCGACACACAAGAAATAGCTCTCTGGTTTGACAGGTAGGACATTACCTCCACCGCTATCCAGATCCGCCATTAGGAGACTATGATTAGTAACAATCAAATCACAGCTTTTCAAATATTCGCGATTATTATAAAATGGGCAACGCGATTCATCTTTTTGATTGTGTGGACATTGATAGCCAAGGCATTGATGCTTATCTACCGTAATTAGTGGCTTTAGTTTATTTTCAATCATGACTGGTGCATTATCCAAATCACCATCCCAGCCACTACTAAATGCCGTTGCAATTTTTGTCAGCTTCTCGGCTGAATTATCCGCTTGGGCAACCATATCACTAGCCACATCTGACATGCTATTTTCAAGCTGATAAGGACATAGATAGTTACTCCGACCTTTAGCTAAACCATACTTGATTTTTATGCCGCTTGCCTTAATAAATAAAGGAATGTCCTTACTTGAAAGTTGCCCTTGTAGCGTTTTGGTGGCGGTAGCAATAACTAATTTTTTGCCAACTTTTATTGCCTCCGTTACTCCAGCCATGAGATAAGCAAGACTCTTACCAGTTCCGGTCGGTGCTTCAATCATGCAAAGATTGTGGCCATCTTTCAAGTCATCTTTAATATTTGATAAGCACTGCGAAATAACTTTTACCATTTCAAGCTGACTCGGTCTAGCCTTAAAATCAGCAATATTCGCGGTTATATTGGCATAGGTACGCTCAATTGCCATTAGAATTGTTTACCTTTTAAACCATATATAAACCAGACAATGGCAGCAACCAAAATCGAGCAAATTATGCCAAAGAGTATAGAGCCTACTATAAGCGGTAGTAGTAGCAAATGCCAGTTAGCAAAAATATGATGAAAATTGGCACTGATCATATTGGTAGAGAATTCGATGCCCAAGACATGGCAACCGAGGTAATATGAACAATAAAGAATTGGTAGCATGGTAAATGGATTACTTACCCAAACCCAAGCAATCGCAACGAGTATATTAGCACGAAACAATATGGCAAAAAGTGCCGCTGGAAGCATCTGAAAAGGCATTGGCAACATAGCCCAGAATACACCAATCCAAGTCGCTTTTACCACCTGCCAACGTTGAAAATCCCATAAATACGGCTTATCCTCAAGTTTATGTTTAATAAATCCAAAGCACTTATGATTTTCAACGTACTCACGCGTTGGGATGTATTTTTTTAATTTACGGGCAACCAAGCCATATCTCCAAATTATATTTTTTGAATCCTGTATTTTATCAAAGCATAGCTATATCCATGAGTATAAAAAAGAATGAAGAGCATCTCCTAAACTGAATCATCATGAAATAAATACCTATTAAGAGGACTAATTGATGTAAAATCACAATGTTTTAACTATACAGGGATACTAAAATGTCTTTTTCGGAATTAGGTTTGTCTGATTCAATACTAGATGCACTTAGCGAACGAGGTTATACAAAGCCTACTAAAATTCAGACTGAAGCCATTCCTGCCATTCTAGCTGGCAACGACGTTTTGGCAAGTGCGCAAACTGGCAGTGGTAAAACTGCTGGCTTTACATTACCAATTTTACAACTACTTGCAGATAAATCTGTCAAAGGACCATCCTCTGGACGTCCTCCGATAAGAGCCCTGATTTTAGTACCAACTCGGGAATTAGCGGCTCAAGTAGAAGAAAGTGTTAACATTTACGGTAAAAATCTGACTTTAACTTCAATGATTATGATTGGTGGTGTAAGCTTAAATCCACAAATTAAACGCTTACGTAGTAGGGTTGATATTCTAATAGCAACTCCAGGCAGGCTGCTTGATCATATAGCTCAAAAAAATGTAGATTTATCTCAAATTAAAATATTAGTATTGGATGAAGCTGACCGAATGCTTGATATGGGCTTTATCCGCGATATCAAGAAAATTCTAGCATTATTGCCACAAACCCGTCAAAGTCTGCTTTTTTCGGCAACTTTCTCTAAGGAAATTAAATCTCTAGCAGAAAGCTTTTTAAATAAACCAGTATTAATTGAAACAGAAAAAAGTAACAGTACTGTTCCATTAATAAATCATAAAGTGCATTTCGTCAATGCGGACAAGAAAAAATTTCTGCTTGCCCACCTAATAAAAGAGAAAAACTGGTTTCAGGTTTTAGTGTTTACCAAAACCAAACACGGTGCCAATAAACTGGCTGAATTTCTGACTAATCAAGGTATTTCCGCTTTAGCTATTCATGGCAATAAAAGCCAGTCGGTAAGAACTAGAACACTAGCAGAATTTAAACAAGGCTCACTGCAAATAATGGTTGCAACTGATATTGCTGCGAGGGGGATAGATATTGTAGATTTACCACATGTGGTTAATTTTGATTTACCAAATGTTCCAGAAGATTATGTACACAGAATTGGACGTACTGGTCGTGCAGGTAAAACTGGTGATGCAGTATCCCTAGTATCTCAGGATGACAGAAAATTATTGAACTCAATTGAGCGGTTAATTGGCATGAAAATTCCTGAAGAATTAGTTAGTGGATTTGAAGTAACAGCCAATACTATGCAAAAAGACTCTCCGCAAAAACCGCGAACACAGCAAAAAAAGGATAAACCAATAGCAAATCAGAAAGATAAAGGTTTAATAAAGCAAAAAACAATAAAAACCGAACCGCTAGCAAAACCTCAAAAAATCAACAAAAAACAAGAAGTTACCGTATTATTAACTAAGCCAATCAAAAAAACCAGATCAAAATAATCTGCTGGCAGTTCTACAGTATGTGTTGTTATACTATTAAGGCATAATGATGCCATTTACTACCAAAAATAATGGCATCATTAAAACATTAACCAATTAACTAATTAATTGGTTATTTACTTGAAATATTGTGCAATAGATTAGTCATTTCAATTGCAGTTATTGCTGCATCATAACCCTTATTCCCTGATTTAGTACCAGCACGTTCAATTGCTTGCTCGATATTTTCAGTAGTAACAATACCAAATACAACCGGAACCCCAGTATCTAGCTGAACTTTGGCAACACCTTTTGCCACTTCATTACACACATAATCATAATGGGTTGTAGAACCACGGATTACCGCACCAAGGGTAATTACCGCATTATATTTGCCACTAGCAGCAAGCTTCTGGGCAACCAAAGGAATCTCAAAAGCACCTGGTACCCAAGCGGTATCAATATCCTCCGCCTTAACACCATGACGCTCAAGTCCATCAATTGCACCACCAAGCAATTTGCCAGTTATAAACTCATTAAAACGGCTAACGACAATCGCATATTTACCTTTTGCCGCAACCAAATTTCCTTGAAATAACATATTTGAACTCCTAAAATTTTAATTTTTTAACGTTGAATCTTTAATAAAACTTATACTATAACATATGCCCTAATTTACTTACTTTGACATCCAAATAATCTTTATTTACTTGATTAGCTGGAATTATCAATTCTTTACGCCCAGCAATTTTTACTCCATATTTTTCAAGTGCACTGAATTTACGTGGATTATTACTTAGTAAATTTATTGAACTAATTCCGAGATCACGCAAAATCTGTGCCGCAAGATAATAATCGCGCATATCATCCGGAAATCCAAGATGAAGATTTGCTTCTACGGTATCCATGCCCTGATCTTGCAATGCATAAGCTTTAATCTTATTCAATAAGCCAATCCCTCGCCCTTCTTGACGCAGATAAATCAATATCCCACCTTCTTCTTCAATCTGCTTGAGACTTGCAGCTAATTGTTCACCACAATCACAACGTAATGAACCAAAACCATCACCAGTCAGGCATTCGGAATGTATCCTCACTAAAGGCACCGAATTAGAATCAAGATTTCCTTTTACTAACGCAACCGCCTCTTGATTATCAACTATACAACGAAACCCCACCATCTCAAACGAACCGTATTTGGTCGGTAATTTGGATGAAGCTATTCTTTCTATTAGCTTATCATTAAGTTTACGGTAGTCTATCAGATCTTTAATATGAATCAGTTTCAATTCAAATTTCTTTGCAAGCTCAATCAATTCAGGTAGCCGTGACATTGTTCCATCCGGATTAATAATCTCACAAATGGCAGCAACTTCACTACAACCAGCAAGCCTTGCCAAATCAACTGCAGCTTCGGTATGCCCAGGTCGCTCCATTACACCATGCTTTTTAGCAAGTAGCGGGAAAATATGTCCGGGTGCACGAAAATCATTGATAGCAGTCTTACTGTCTGCCATTTTTAGCAATGTTAAAGATCGCTCATAGGCGCTAATACCAGTTGTACAATCTATATGATCAATGCTCTGGCTAAAGGCGGTCTGCATATTATCTCGATTGCGCCTAACCATCGGTTCAAGCCCGAGTCGCTTAGCCACTTCAAGACCTACTGGACTACAGAGTAGCCCTTTACCGTGAGTAATCATTAAATTAACGGTTTCGGGAGTCATTTTTTCGGCAATTGCCAAAAAATCACCTTCATTCTCACGGTTTTCGTCATCACAAACTATAATTGCCTTCCCAAGCTTCAAATCAGCAATTGCTTCATCTATCGTATTAAACAATTATCACCCTTTCATTTCCAGTAGTATACTCAATCAGATTAAAGATTCATGGTAGGCGTGAGTGACGACGCTTACAGATAGTAAGCAAGGAACGAAACAACACCCCAGGAACTTCAAACGGTTTGAGTATATATGTTAAATAAACCCATGCTCTGCAAGATAACCCTCAGTTATCTCAGAAGAGTTGTCAGTCTTATAGCCTCCTGATAGCTTATTATCAGAAAGCTTGGCATGCTGTTTTGCCATAATATCACATTCAATATTAACTAATTCCCCGATCTTTTTAAACCCAAGTATGGAATGCTTTCGAGTATGTGGAATCAATGATACGCTAAGTTTTCTACCACTAATTGCAGCAATCGTAAGGCTAGTACCATCAATAGCAATCGAGCCTTTTTCGACACAAAAAAGTTCCAACCCAGATACTAATTCAATAGTATAGATAATTGCATTTTCATTAGTTTTAATTGCTACGATTTTAGCAACGCCATCAATATGACCACTTACCATATGTCCACCAAAGCGACCATTTGCTGCCATTGCTCGTTCAAGATTAACCTGTGAATTAGCCAATAGCCCAGATAAATTGGTAGCATAAAATGTAACAGGCATAACATCTGCCGCAAATGAATTACTATCAAATTTGGTTACCGTCAGGCAAACACCATTAACTGCAATACTATCCCCAAGTTTTACATCTTTAGTCACAATTTTGGCGGCAATTACTAAGCGTAATGTATTACCTGACTTTGTAATAGATTTAACTTTACCGATTTCTTCAATTATACCTGTAAACATTTTTATCTATACCTATTATTTATTACTTAAAAATGAATTATTATCTATTTTTCCAGTTTATTTTCTCAAGGGATTTGCCCTTGGTTTCAGGAATATACATGCTAATTAGCAAGTAGCAAAAGACAAACATTGCCATAAACATAAATAGTTTTGCATAACCAATTATTGCTACCAAAGCGCCAAACCACGAAACAAACACTGTACCAACCAGAGCACCAATGGTAAACGCAACTGAAATTGCTACTCCACGGACATTGTTTGGTAATAGCTCCGTTGAAATAACTAATATTAACGCCCCAGGACCAAACGCAAAAAAACCAACTACCAAGATAATACCCGCTAGGGTTATATAGCCAATTGTCTCACCCGGTGGGAAGATTAAATGTGCACTAAAAAGAGAAATTAGCGTCAATAGTAAGCCACTAGTACCAATAATCAGAATCTTTTTCCTACCAATCTTCTCAACCAAAAATAGTGTTGCGGTCATTGCAGCAAAATTTACTAGACTAATACTAATATTGCCAAAAACACCAACAATATCTGATGAGATGCCTGATTCTTTAAGAACTTGCAGGCTGTTTTGGACAAAGACATTAATCCCAGTCAACTGATTTAATGACACTGCCGCAAGAATTATCAAAAAAGGGAGTAGATTATTTTTTTGCCAAAGATCACTAATTTTACCGGATGTACCACTAACTGCATTTTTTATCTCAGCAAGTACGTTTAGCGCAGTTGCAGGGTTAACTCGACTAAGTGTAAGCTTTGCTTCCTCGAGTTTACCTTTACTCACAAGCCAGCGTGGTGATTCAGGAAGTTTGCGCGTTAGTAACCATACCCAAATCGGAATAATTAATGCGATAGCAAAAGCAGCAGGATAATAGCTAGTATCAATCCCAAGTCAAACAAGACTCACAACTAATGCACCACCAGTATTTGCCATTTTAAAGGCAGTAATTATCTGACCACGCCATCTAGTTTCAGATACTTCCACTAAATATAAAGGCATAACTATCTCACACATCCCATAGGCAAGCCCCTGAATGAAGCGGGCAGCATATAAATGATAATAATTTTTGGCAATTATAAAGTAACAGATGCCAATAACATAAATAAGCATGGTAATAAAAATTACTTTCTTGCGTCCGATGGCATCACACAAACTCCCGGTATAAATACTGGAAATGAAACAGCCAAGAAGCAAGGCACCTGCCAATAATGAAATCTGCTCTTTCAGCATATATTTATGACCGACCAGATTTGGCATAATCATTGCAATCACACCAAGTATATAACCACAAATTACCCCGGTTATGATGGTCAGTGTTATTATCTGGGCTTTATAATTATCTGACTTCATAAAGTGCCCCTAGGATACATTTCTGGCTGGCACCAGTTACGCTTTCATAATTAGCTGGCTTTTTCTCGACTCGTCTTTTAGCAAACCAAGCAAATGCAATTGCCTCAAGCTGGTCAACATCGATCCCTAATTCTTTGGTAGTCGTAACTTGAATACCACTGTTATGAGAAATTCGTTCTAGCAAGAAACCATTAAATGCCCCGCCTCCACAAGCATAGATAGCTTCGACACTAGAAGTAGAAATTTGACTAGCAATAGCATCAGCAACTGTTTGGGCAGTAAGTTCTGTCAAAGTACAAAGGACATCTTCGTCAGAATATTGAGCTGTGGCTTGTGCTAATTTTGCTTTAATCCAGTCTAAATGATAAATTTCTTTCCCCGTACTTTTGGGTGCTGGTAATTGAAAATACTCATCTTTAAGCATAATCTCGAGTAATTCAGCGATAACCGTACCGGATTTGGCTAATACACCATCTTTGTCATAAGGTAAACCAAAACGATCCTGAACCCATAAATCAATCAGACAATTAGCGGGTCCGGTATCAAACCCGGTCACATTTTCGGATGCCGGATCTAGCATGGTGATATTGGCAATTCCCCCCAGATTAAGAATGACCCGTGGTTTAGTACCAGATAGAAAATATTTATGGAATACCGGCGTTAGCGGCGCTCCTTGTCCGCCATATGCCATATCCATCCGCCGAAAATCACAGACAACATTTATTCCAGTTAGCTGAGCTAACTTATTTCCATCCAGAAGCTGCAAGGAAAAGGGATATTTCCCGATTGGTTCATGAAAAATAGTTTGTCCATGACAGCCAATCGCGGTAATCTCATTGTGATTTAAATTTGCACTTTTTAGAAGTAGCTTTACTGCTTTGGCATAATCATAAGCTAGACGCACTTCAAGCTCACCAAATTCCTTCAGGTGAAGGGTAAAAGTCCGTAATAATTGCTGTAAATCTGCCTGTAACCCGCGATCAAACGGAATTGAGCACTTTGCCAATACAGTTAATTTATCATTATTATCAAAATTGCATAAAACGGCATCTATACCATCAAGGCTAGTGCCTGACATTATTCCAATATAATTCATTATGTTCTTCCCTTTTCCGTAGCTTGAATACTTACTAATTATACTAAAAGCTTTAAAGTGCTTTTGTGTATATTAGCTTAACATCATTCTCTAATTGGCTGATTGTTTCAAGTTTTAACTTCATATTTGTCATCAGGTCAGCAAAACCATTTCCAGCAAAAAAGTGCTTGGCATCTCTTGAACCTATTAACTGTGGACTGATATAACTAATTATTTGATTAACTTTTCCTGACTCAATAAATGAAGCATAAATTTTTTCACCACCTTCAACCAATATTGAATAAATTCCCCTTTTATATAACTCATTTAACACAGTATTAATTTCAAGATTTTCAAGAACAATAATATCTACACCCGCATATTGATATAGTTCAAGTTTTATTTTATCACTAACCGTAGTACAAATAATTGTAGGGGCTAGTTTATCAGCAATAACTCTTGCAGACAGTGGCGTTTTTAAATTGCTATCTAATACTATCCGAATTGGATTTCTTGGTGCATTTTCAATTAAATGTGGAGTCAAACTAGGGTCATCCGATAAGACCGTACCAACCCCAACCAGTATTCCGGTATGATTTATCCGATACTGATGAGCATCTTTTCTTGAACTCCTAGAGGTAATCCACTGACTTAGGTTTTTATAGCTAGCAATTTTCCCATCTAGACTCATACCGACCTTAATAGTAACAAAAGGTTGTACGTGTTTAACATTATGAAAAAACACTTGGTTCAATCGATAAGCCTCTTCAGCCAAAATACCTATATCAACTAGAATTCCTGCCTCTTTTAATTTAGCAACTCCTTTGCCCGCAACCAAAGGGTTTTCATCAAGATTAGCAATTACTACACGACTTATTCCAGCAGCAATAATCGCGTTAGCACATGGTGGAGTTTTACCGTAATGCGAACAGGGTTCAAGATTAACATACAAAGTAGCGCCTTTGGCAGCGGCTCCAGCCTGCTGTATAGCATAAATTTCAGCATGATGATCGCCTGGTCGTAAATGACATCCGATGCCAAGAATTACTCCGTCTTTAACAACAATAGCTGCGACATGCGGATTCGGTAAAGTTTGTAGCATAGTGTTTTTTGCTATTTCAAGCACTAACTGCATATAGATTTGATCTTGCATTTTATCGATAGTAAATTAGTTAATTTATTGTAATTAAATAAAATCGGAGATATGAGAAAGGTAAATAGCTGAGGGGATAACATAATATGCGCAGTAATTCGCAGCCATAGTGACGCTAAGCGACAAAAAGCATTTAATGTATAAGTAGAAGATCAAATATGTATAGATATTTAATTCTCAAAAATATTATACATCTTTTATAAAAAATAGTGATCAAACTTACTTTAACTATATTAGGTTTAAGTATTTTATTGGCGCTTATTACCTATATCCCTCTCCCATCCAGACTTTTACTGTCGGCTTCAGATTTTCACTGAATCAACTGTAAGCCAAAAAACTTACAGGTCACGGGCTAAAAGCAAAATGCTTATTACCGTCGGTGAGGAATTGCGCCTCGCCCCGAAAGATATAACGGGAAAGATTATAACACGTCAAGTTTACTGGATAAGTAAAATAATTATATGTAGTTTATGCAACCATCTGCCAAAATGGCAGCTTATATTGGTCTATAAAAATTGATACAATCCATGGATATAATGAAATCATTATTCGCAGCATTAAACAGTAGGATTTTAACACAATTCAATATATTTATGCTACAATGAATGAATATAATACATCGAACTATCCCTTAAAGCTTGCTTTACAAAAAAGGTAGTCCAATAATATTACTGGCTATAATCAGGAGGTATGATTAACTAGACTTATAAAACTAACAAGTAGAGAATTTTTTAATAAATAAATCAAATAAATTCAAGGGAACATTTAAAATGTACATCAAAAATAAAATCAAACCAGCAGTCAGGTACTTACTGTGTAT
Source organism: Aquella oligotrophica (assembly GCF_002892535.1). Taxonomy (NCBI): domain Bacteria; kingdom Pseudomonadati; phylum Pseudomonadota; class Betaproteobacteria; order Neisseriales; family Neisseriaceae; genus Aquella; species Aquella oligotrophica. Next base: position 1,722,460 of record NZ_CP024847.1, read on the forward strand.
TTCTGCAACTGCTATTTTGTTAAGTTCATGTAGCAGCGGAACTAGCTCATCAAGCACCCCACCAGCAAGTGGGCAGTTAACTTTTACTCCATCGGGAACCATTCAAGTTACAAATGGAAGTCTAAGACACGTTTTGTTTTCACTACAGGATAGTACTGGAGTTAGCAATCAGACCGTTAACTTTACTAGTTCTAATCCGGCAATTGCCACAGTAACACCCGCATCATGTACAGTTTCAAGTGGAACTGAAGAACAATCTAGCTGCGTTCTAAAAATTCAAGGATTACAAAATGGAAGTGTTAGTATTTCGGCAGCATCAAATGGTTATCCAACTACAACAATTAGTGGGCAGGTGGGAGAGTCGGTAGTCTATGGACGAATTCATATTTTTGGACAGGGCGAAAGTACGTCTTATACCGCCTTATACCCAAGTCTTGAATCAGCCCCACATAAAATTACATTTACTGCAGTACTGGAAAGTAGTTCAGGAGTATCAGCAAGTGAACCCCTTTACGTAAATCTAGCAGAATCTCCTACCAGCTGTTCCGGTAGTAATTGTACGCTTGGTTTTGTGGCTGGAGTTGATATTCAGCAATGTGCTCTTTCTACTGAACAACCAACCTGTAACATTCAAGCAACACTATATAGCAACACTAATGTTAGTACAAGCCTTAAGCCTGTTGGAAGTTTAAACACTAGCTATAGTGCAATACCTGTTAATGTAATAGGAACAACCAATCCAGAAAGTGGAGCTATTACACTAAGTACTCAACATAACTCTACAGGTAATAACACCATATTCTCAGGATTAAATGCACCGATATTTGTAAACTGGAAAGGTTTTAATGGTGTGGCAGAATCATTAACCCTAACAATCACCAGTAATAACTCAAACTTACAGTTTTATCAATATAATCCTGGAGCAGCGACTACAACCAGTCAAACTACAACTTGTGTGATAAGTAATACAATACCAAATTGTGGATTGAATGTAATTGCTAGTCAAAACGGAAGTTATCAAGTACAGATATCATCAATAACTGTAAATGCTGGAAGTACAACTAATTCTATCCCAAATTTAAAAAACTCTCCACTTACACTTAATGTTGTTTCACCATCAACAACTGGTCGGACAATTACTTTTACCAATAACTCAAAAGATAAAGTTCAGCTTGGTTTTACTAGCGGTTCTGCAATGTCATTTATTAATCCGCTACAATCCACAAGTGGTGGCAGTTTTGATGAAAGAAGTGCACCTGGTGCAGGTTCAATGTGTGGCCCAAGTAATCCTCAAGCAGCTTGCCCGATTGGTACGACTTGTGCTCAAGGTGGCGCGAACCCAAGTAAAAGTTCAACCTACTTCTGTTTTTGGAGTCCATTATCAGTGGCTACCGGATCAAAACAACTTGAATCAGGTGCCAGTGCCACAGTTTTCATCAGTAATTCCAATGGTGTAACTACTGGAACTCAACAAATTCAATGGTCAGGTAACTACCATGCTGATAAATGTCCAGCCGGTGTTTGCCCACCATCTGAAAGCGGTGTTGGAACAGGTCCAACCTATCCAGCGGTAACACTAGCCGAAGTTACTTATCAGTACTCTTCAGTTGATTACTACGATGTATCAATTATTAATGGAGTAAATTATGCTCTTACATTTGGACCAACAACGACACCTGTAAGCTCAACAGATGCATATAGCTGTGGACAAGCTGGGTCATTTACTGCTCAAAATGGTGGCTGGAGTTATACTAACCAAAATAGTGCCGGATTACCAGCTAGTAACTGGGTACTTACTCCTACAGAATCCTCTATTGTTGGCAGTATTTCCCAAAGTGATACACCCGCTTCATATTTTGCAGTAGTTGAATCTGCTGGTATAAATTATGGGACATGTAATACGAATGGTACAGGCTGTAATGCTGGCGCAACATGCGGTTGGGAATATTCTCAAGTTGCAACAGGCACTTATGCTTTTGAATCTTCACAGCGAATATGTGGTAAATTTGTGTCATGGGCAACTGCCAATCAAATTTTTGGCTGGAATGAATCAATAACCAATCTTTCACCATTTAACCTATTTACATCATATGCAGTAAGTCCAGCTTATCAGGGCGTTAGCTCTATACTAGTTGGGAATTATCAATTATGTAATAACAACACTTATTCAGCTTATGGTGAATCACCAACCTATTCAAATGGAAATGCGGTAACATCGGTTATGGCATGCGGTGGTGTAAACTGGAATAATGTTAACAATCAAAGCTATGGAATAACAAGACCATCTGGTCCTGCGGTGACTGTAAATAGTGAATGGATGAGCCAAGTTTTGCCAACCATCATTTGGTTAAAACAAGCTTGTCCAACCTGCTATACCTTCCCGTATGATGACTTTGCTTCAACATTTACCTGTAGCAATGCAACAGGTGGTAGCCAAAATAGTACTAACTACACAATAACTATTAATAACCTTGGAAGCGGGACTCCTGAACCTGCCCTTCACTAGTTATTAGTTGCTATCAATTTGCCTCATCACTTTTGATGAGGCTTTTTTGCATTTAATCTGAATTTCTGGGACAATACAGGTTTAATGCTTACTAAACAATTAACAAGAATTTAGCCATGCTTACCTCCTCCGATATAATTGAAGAACTATCTAATTTAAACCCACCAACTACCGAATTTAATAATAAGTTGATGCTAAAAGCACTTTTATTATTGGGAAATCCACAGAATAATTATAAGGTAATCCATATTGCTGGTAGCAATGGAAAAGGATCAACCGCAGCATTTCTTGAAGAGGCACTATATCAAACAGGGTTAAAAATTGGTAAATTTAGTAGTCCACACGTAAATAAGATCAATGAATGTATTTCTTACAATAAAAATTTAATAGACGACCAAACACTTATTAGAATTTACCTTGAGTTAAAATTAACTCTTAATAATCACAACATATATCCAAGTTCATTTGAGATGTTGACTCTTATTATGTTCAAGTTTTTTGCTGAAAAAAATATTGATTACCTAATTCTAGAAACCGGGATGGGTGGACAAGATGACTCAACCAATGTAGTTAATAGTAGCTATTCGATAATTACCAATATTAGTCTGGAACACACCCAATGGCTTGGAAATACCTTAGATGAAATAGCTAGACATAAATGTGGCATTATAAAAAATGGTTTGACAATTCTTGGGGAAAATATACCTGAACTAGTCAATCATACACGAGAAAAAACTTCTAATTTTGTTTTAATTGATGACCTATACAATTATACTGTTGAGCTTAATTTTAAAAACTTCTCTACAATATTAAAATTTGATGATAAATACAATAACCATTTTAATTTTGAATTGGGTTTATTTGGATATTTCCAAGCACGTAATTTTCTTTGTGCCTACACAGTGCTTAATGATATTGGTATTAGCATTGACACCATACAAAAGGCCGCAAAAAAAACATCCTGGGCAGGAAGATTACAAAAAATCTCAAACTATCCACTAACTATTTTAGATGCTTCGCATAATGAGAGTGGAACAGGGGCACTAACAGCCTGCCTCAGCAACTATGGAAAACGCCAGAATAGTATAATTCTATGCTCTATTCTAAAAGATAAAAATATTGATAAAATGCTTGAAGATTATAGTAAAATCAGTGAAGATATTATCTTTTGCAGTATTGCCAATCAAGCAAGAGCAAGTAATCCGTTTTCTTTAGCAAGAAAAGCCCGTTACAAATTTAAGAATATATATGTCATACCTTCGCCATCATTGGCGCTATATCAGGCAAGAAAGATGAAAAAACAACTAATCCTGATTAGTGGCTCAATTTATCTCTTGAAAAATTTTATCCATTAATTAAGAAAGTATTTTGATAACCATGAAAAATACCTGCTATCAAAGTGACTATGCACTCGGTTTAGAAATTCAAAAAATCCTATTAGATGCCGGGATAGAAAACCCTGTAAATACAGATAAAATTAGGGTTTGGAACGATCCAGCGCATATGGAGCAGCTTACCGGGAAACTAGCTATGTTTTTCGATGAACTTGGGATTTATAGAGATAGCAATGATTGTAATCATACTGCAAATCGATTAATTGATTACTGGTGTCAACAGTTATTTTATGGTTTGGATTATAATCGTTTTCCAGAAGTAAACCCTATGTCAAATGAGTTTGCTTATCATAATCCATTAATTGCCGAAGATATTCAATTTACAAGCACTTGTGAACATCATCTTGTTCCAATTCATGGTGTGGCAGTAATTGCTTATAAGCCGGACAAAATAGTGGTCGGACTGAATAAATTAAATGCAATCGTGGATTTTTTTACGCATCGCCCACAACTTCAGGAGCGGCTAACTAGACAGATATTTATAACCTTAAAATACATTTTGCAAACAGAAGATATTGCTGTATTAATAAGAGCGCGACATGATTGCATCTGTAGTAATGGTATAACTGATTTTACTTCATTTCATTCAAGCTTTGAATTGGGTGGAATATTTAGTTCCGATACAAGTTTTAAACAACACTTACTAGATAAATTAAAATAGTTCAAATACGGTTTATAAAGTTATCCAAAATTTTTAATCCAAACTCGGTTAAAACAGATTCAGGATGGAACTGGACACCATAGCATGGCAAATCTTCATGACGAATTGCCATTACTTCTGCACTCCTTGTCACTGCAGTAATTTTTAAAGGTGTTCCGTAAATACTATTACTATCAACAATTAGTGAGTGATAACGAACAACAGTAAATTCGTCAGGAATACCATCAAACAAAACATCCTGCTCATGAGTTAATCTAGAACTTAACCCATGGGCTATAGTAGTCGCGTTTACTACTTTGGCACCAAAATATTCAGCAATCATTTGATGCCCAAGACAGACCCCTAGTAATGGAGTTTTATTCAAGAAAATTTGAGGTAAGATATTTTTCACCAAAGACAAGCTACTATCATTGGGATGTCCAGGACCTGGGCCAACTATTATTTTTTCTGGCGCGAACTCTTCGAGTATATTAACAGTAACTTTATCTGTTTTCAAAATAAAAACATCACAATTAAGTTGCCGCAAATAGTCGGCAATGATGTCAGTAAATGAATCATAATGATCAATTAGCAGTATTTTCATATTTTTCCCTGATACTCGCACAATTGCAAACCACGAACATCATTACATAAGTAAATAGCTGTTGCATTTTCAAGCATTGTAGGAGTAATTGGCTTTTCCAATAAGCTTCCTTCATCAAGCATTTTCTGCCTGAATATCCCAGGCAAAAGCCCCTCACTCACTGGTGAAGTAATTAATTGACCAGCATAATCAATAATAACATTAAAATATCTAGATTCAGTAATAATACCATTTTTATTAATAAAAACTAGCTCATCTAAAATGGAAGAATTCAGGTATTCTTGATATAATAAATCATAAAGTCCACGTACTTCTTTAGCCGTGGTTTTATGCTGAAATAAGGGATTGGATGAATCGATTGGCTTATTAAGTAGCGCAATTTTTAATGGCGTAACTGAAGTAGTGATTTCAGTATGGGAAATTATTAATTCACATGGATGTTTTACTAGCAGTCTTAATTTATATCTCTTATCAAATGCAAATAAATTCTGCCTAAGGTAACTCATTAATAAGCCCTCTAATTGCAAAGTATCAATTGTAAACATTAGCATACTTGCTGAATTTGCCAAACGGGTCAAATGCTCAGCCAGATTTTTTATTTGACCACCAATAACCAGCATTGATTCAATCAACTCAAAGTCAGGTTGGTAAAAATCACTTATAAATTTTAGTTTAGTCTTAATCTCATCCCACTCTTCAGATGAATTTGATTGAATGGTTATTCCGCCACCAACACCAAACTTATAAAATGAATCTGTGTTACTTTTACTAAGAGTTCTGATTGCTACATTAAAGTGCATGTCATTATTTGGCAAAATAAAACCTAGTGCACCACAATAGATTTCACGACAACTGGTTTCAACCGAGTCAATTATTTGCATGGTACTGATTTTAGGCGCACCAGTAATTGAACCACAAGGAAATAGCCCACGAATTATTTCATAAAATGTAATTGAAGAATTTACCCTACCGCTTATCTCGCTAACCATTTGAAATACAGTTGAGTATTCTTCCACCTTGAAGATATTATCAACCCGAACAGTTCCAGTTTCACAAAAACGACTAAGATCGTTTCTTAATAAATCAACAATGATCAAGTTCTCTGCCCTATTTTTACTATCATTTGCTAACCAGTTCCTTGTAGATTCATCTATAACTGGGTCATTACTTCGCGGAGCAGTACCTTTCATTGGCTTAACTCTAATTACTTCACCAGACTTATGAAAAAATAATTCGGGAGAAAATGAAAGAAGCTGATTTGGTAAATATGGTAGTAATGCAGCATATTCTACTGGCTTATGGCGTGAAAGATGATAAAAAACATCAAATAATGAATCAGCTTGAAAGCGTATGCTTCCACGAAGAGTAAGATTTACCTGGTAACTATCCCCAGCAACAAGATATTTTTGTATCTGTTCAAATTTCTGCTGATAGCTTTTATAATTATCTTCAAGTAAAATCTGCTTAACCTGAAAACCACTACGATCATGCTTAATACCATGTTGACGTAGAACATCTAATAAATTCTTACTGGCAAAAACCTTACATGCACTATAGGCATGAAAATGTACGAGCGGAGACTTGGAGATAACTTTATCAGAAGATATTTTCGGCTCAAGTCCCAAAATGCTATCATAAGCAATATAACCAGCGAGATAGTATCCATCTTTACTTAAAGCTTCAATTTTAGCTAAAGCAGAGACTACTCCAGAATAGTCATAAATACAGACTTCAGTAGATAGATCATAAAATAAATAACTACTTTCTTTTTCCGGATTCAGTACATCTTCAAATAAAGCATATGACATCAAGTTCAGACTACCTCTGGTTTATTTTTATTCAGGAAGCGTGTATTTTACCCTGAATACAATCCTAGACACAATATGTAACAAGTAAGTTTTAAATTTAACGAAAATCACTAGCAATAAATTAAAACAAATCAAGTAAAAACACATGAAATATACAACAATAACATTTCATTAAGGATTATCCATAATGAATGCCACCATAAATTTAAAACATGCTATAATCTAAAAAATTTTATTCAAAATCTGCTTGTAAGTGATTGTGACTGACTTTATGTTGTCAATAAAGCAATCTTATTGGGGTAACAAAACAATAATGAAATTAAAGTCTATCCAACCAAATAGATTATCAGTATTACTTTTAATCAATAGTCTAACATTAATTTCCTGTGGTGGCGGAAGTGGATCAAGTAGTAGTGGCAATAATGGCGATGTAAATACACTACAGATAATCACACCTAGGACGATTTATAGTAATCCTACTGTTGCAAATACTGGCTATGTAGTAATTAATAATCCAACAAGTACAGCGGTAAAGAACCTACATTATAGTCTAGATAATATAATTGGTGGCGCACAAGGTGCAGAGATCGATCCATCAAGCGCAGCAAACTGTAGCGTGATAGAATCATACGGGCAATGTAATCTGAAAGTAACTGTACCAATAGGAGCAGTTGCTGGAAGTTTAGGCATAAGTCTAAATAATGATAATAGCCTTTTGGGCAAATTAAGTAAGTCAGCCCAATCGGTCGTAACCCCGGCAATGGGAATCCAGCAATCTGCATATAATAACCTGAGTGGTGCGGATGGAATTACGCTAAACTATTCCCATACCGTAATTAATGGTACGCCATATATATTAGTAGCAGGGCTAGTAGCCTCAGCCAATGCTGGCAACTTCAATAATGTGGTTTTGGTAGATGGCAATAATACCCCTATTCCAAATCAGCAACTGATTGCCGGAGCTGGTGCATATACCCAGGGTAAAACCTTTAGTATCTTATTGCCAGTACCCGTAGGCGATAACCTGACTCAGGTTATAAAAGTCCAAACACAACTTATAACATCATCTACAGAATCTTCCAAGAAAAATCTTTCGTCAACAGAGATAGTATCAACAGCCACTACGAGTAGCACGCTAACTACTGCCAGTGATATTGGTATAGTAGAAATGCTCCCCTCAGCAGTTTACTTGAATCAAAACAATCCAGAGCAGTCGGTAACCTTCAGTAACACAGGTAGTGTAACAGCAGAGTTACAAAGTCTTACTGCAAGTAACCCAAATATCGAAGTAATCTTTAGTTCTGGAGGATTAAGTAGTGGCGGTACAACTACTGCAATGTTAAAACTCAAAGATCCAACTCAATCAGCCTCAAGTGGTGAAATAGTATTGACTTATTATAATGGACAAAAAGAGGTTACTATTGCTGCGGCGGCTGATCAAAATGTGAATCCAACACCAACGCCAAGCCCGACACCAACGCCTACACCCACTCCAGTACCTACGCCTACACCAGTTCCATTAGCAGGACTAACTGCCATATTAAATCCGGATGATGATTTTTTTGTAACGACAGCAAATGATACTGCTTCAAGGCAGCTGACAATCACCAATACCGGCAATACCAATGAAAATAATTTTGTTCTGACTTTACCAAATAACTTCACTATTAGTGACGGAAGTAATCCAGCTACAAAATGTACGGTAACCCAACCAGCAACGATTAGTAATACACTTACCGCAAATGGGGGGAATTGTACGGTAACGGTAACTTATACCAATTCGACAGTAACTTCACAAGCAGCTGGTAGTATAAGTATTGCTTATGACTATAATAATGGTATAGCTGCAACACCAGTAACAGTGGGCGTAAATTATAAAGTTACCCAGTCAACAGCAAATCTAAGTTTATCGCCAAGTACGATGAATTATGCATCAATTCCGAATAATGGCACATCTACCAGTGCTGCTGGCTCATTATTTACACTATCGAATAGTGGCGAAGTTGCAGCAAGTAATCTGACATTTAATATCACGGGTGCGAATAGTGGTTTATTTAGTGTTATAGCTGGAGGAAGTTGTTCATCTGGCGGAACATTAGAGGCAAGCCCAGCCACATGTACTATTGCAACCCAGTTTGGTCCAGCAGCTAATGATGTAGCAACTGGCACAAAAATCGCTAGTTTTGCCGTTAGTTACACTCCATATACAGGTGGAGCGACCCAGAGTAGCAATACTGCTACTTTAAATGGTAGCGTAACAGCAGCTCCATCAGCGACATATACTTCAGCAATAACTGGAGCTAGCTTCATTGATGGAGATGGTAGTTCTATTGATCAATATATTGGATATATCAATACCAATTATACACTGGATGTAACCTATACTAACGATTCTGTAATAGATGCGAGCGGCTTTACGACTAGCTATACACCGCCCGCAGGCTGGACACTAAGTACTCATGGTTGTAATGATGTAGCAATGGCGGCTACCAATGGTACATGTACTGATACTTATACTTTAAATTCAGCAGATGCTGGCAGTCATAATCTTCTATTACAGAATGTAACTGCTGGCTGGACTGATAGTTCTGGAACATACACTAATCAGTCTGTGGGTGGGACAGAAGAGTATGTTATCCTTACTCCGCCGCCAGCGGCAATTACCATTGCATCGACAACCGACTGGGGGCAAATAATGATGGGTAATGCCTATTCATTTACCGCAACAATAACTGGCGGTAGTAGTACTGTTACGCCAACGGTAGCAGGAATTACTGGCAATACGGTATTCCCAGCTTCATGTGCTTTGGATAGTGCCGCCCCAGCAACAAGTAGCTGTGTGTTTATCGTAACCCCATATACTGGAACGGGTAATTATTCATTCTGGGATCCAGCAAATATAGCTAATAGTACTGATGTTAATAATGCCTTAGTAATTTATACCAATCCGGGCGGCGTGAATCTGACAGTAACCGCTAGCAATAGTGCTACAGTCAATGGTAATGCATCCTCGCAGACATTTAGTAATATAACTGGAACGGTGGCTGCACCATATGTGTATCTGCCAGCACCGATGGAGGGGGCTTCATCAGCGACCAATATTGGGATTACTTGGGGTACGGGGGTACGGTAAGCACCCGTTTTGAAGCTGGGAGTCAAAGTGGTGGTGGAACATGTGCTGATTCATTGAAAGATAACCTCACCGATTTGGAGTGGGCAAAAAATGGAATTATTGGCTTTGAAGCAACTAACGGTGGTGGTCCAATCGCTCAACCAAACTATGCTAATACTACAGCCAACCTAAATGATCTAAACTGGGCAAATGCTACAACAGCAATTAGTAATTTGAATGCTGCTACTAACAAATTATGTGGTTATGCCAATTGGCGTTTACCAACAATCAATGAGTTAGCAAGTTTAGTGAATTATGCTGTTATTCCGCCTTCAACTCCTGCTAGTTGGTTAAATGATGTGACAGTTGGCTTTGCAAATGTCCAATCTTTCTATTATTGGTCATCTACGGTTGGTACTCCCGGAAATGTATGGGCTGTCTATTTTGAGGATGGTACGACAAGTGCGGCTTTCGATGGGATGCTCCGCTATGTTTGGCCTGTGCGAAACAGATAGTACTTGTTTCATTCTTACAACAGTTATCAGTAAAAGGTATTTGAAAATGAAGTACAAATTCATCAAATTGGGAGTGTTGCTTACTAGCATAATAGTTATAGCCAAAGCTAGTAACATTGCTTACATACCAAAAACTGGACCAGGTGATGCTGCTGGTGCAGGTAAACAATGGCCTAACACTCGTTTTGTAATAAATGGAGATTGTGTAACCGATAATTTGACTGGACTAGTATGGCTAAAAAACACAAAACAAGTTTGTTCTGCTGGCTGTAATTGGAGCAATGCGTTTGCTTCGATAGCAGCTTTTAATACTGCGGGTGGTGATTGTGGCTATAATAATTGGCGTTTACCAAACATTAATGAATTAAAATCGCTGGTAAATTATTCGGCAAGTACAACTATGGGTGTTTTCTGGTCAAATTGGTTAACTTCAGTAGGGTTTACTAATATTGATTCAAACCAAAATTATTGGACAGCTACTACCTATGGTGATGCTGCTGCTTGGTACATTAATTCCACCCGTGGAGAAACTATTACTGGAAATCGTAATGACAACGCTTGGTATGTCTGGCCTGTGCGTGGCGGGCAGTAAAATTAATTATTGGGTTTACACGGATGGAGGATAGGTGAGCCTTTACCTTGGCACTTGCGTATCCGCATATGGCTGCTTCGTTCCCGACCTGACCAGGTTTTGCGGCAGACAATGCAAGGAGACCCACCATTGTTGAGAGAGGAATTATACCGTATTAGGCTGTTAAAATGTAAAAAACCTTTAGATTAACTCAAACTTTACAAATACAAGAAGAAAAATTAAAAATTATCGTGCATTCAATTGCAATTTAGATCTAAACATGGCATAATAACCCCCTCGTTATGTGGGATCTTAGCTCAGTTGGTTAGAGCAGCGGACTCATAATCCGTTGGTCACTGGTTCGAGTCCAGTAGGTCCCACCATTTCGATCTTCATTTACTTTTCAAAAACTAAATCCAAAAAATCAAACAAATTTATTTTTCTCTCTTGAAATTCAATAAATCGTCACTATAATAACTGATATAGAGATTTCATTATTTTTATTTAACAGGGTGAAAAAATGTCAAATAAACAAACTATGTCGTTCCAGACTGAAATTAAACAACTTCTTCATTTGATGATCCATTCATTGTATTCAAACAAGGAAATTTTCTTGCGTGAGCTAGTATCAAATGCCTCAGATGCGATTGATAAATTCCGTTTTGAGCAGATTAACAAACCAGAGCTAAATAAAGGTGATGAACTAGCGATCACTATTAGTTTCGATAAAGATGCCAAAACAATTACGATTAAAGATAACGGTATCGGTATGACTTATGATGAAGTTATTCAAAATATCGGTACAATTGCAAAATCTGGAACTAAAGAATTTTTAGATAAACTATCAGGTGATGCTAAAAAAGATGCTAATTTGATTGGTCAATTTGGGGTTGGTTTTTACTCTGCATTTATTGTTGCAGATAAAGTTACTTTAGTTACCCTTAAGGCAGGTGAAGTTACCTCCAAAGCTACCGAGTGGGTTTCTGATGGTAGTGGCGAATTTAGCATTGAAACCACAGATAAACTTGATGGTAACGGTACTACGATTACGCTACACCTTAAAGAAGATCAAGATGATTTATTATCTGACTGGAGCTTACGTTCAATTATTCGTAAATACTCGGATCATATCAACTACCCAATTAAAATGCAGAAAATGCCTGAACATGATAAAGATGGCAAAGAGATCATTTCCACTGAAATGGAAACAGTAAATAAAGCGAATGCTCTTTGGACACGTAGCAAAAATGATGTTACTGAAGAAGAATACAAAGAGTTTTATAAGCATGTTTCGCATGATTTTAATGAGCCAGCAAAATGGATTCATTCACGTGTAGAAGGAGCACAGGAATATACTATGCTTCTATATATGCCAGCTAAAGCGCCGTTTGATTTATATGATGCTAATCGCAAATATGGCATTAAATTATACATTAAGCGTGTTTTCATTATGGATGATGCTGAGAAATTATTACCAAATTATCTGCGTTTTATCCGCGGTGTGATTGATTCACAAGATTTACCGCTAAATGTATCACGTGAGATTCTTCAGTCTTCCAAAGATATTGATGCAATTCGCTCAGGTTGTACTAAAAAAGTACTAAGCATGATTGAAGATATTGCAAATAATGATAAAGACAAATATAGCGAGCTATGGAACGAATTTGGTCCAGTAATTAAAGAAGGTATCATTGAAGATCACACAAATAAAGAACGTGTAGCTAAATTATGCCGCTTTGCTTCTACGGCTAATGATTCAGATGCCAAAACCGTAAGTCTTGATGATTATATTGCCCGGATGAAAGATGGTCAAGATAAGATCTATTATATTACAGCAGATAGTTATAATGCTGCTAAAAATAGTCCACATCTTGAAATCTTCAAACAAAAAGACATTGAAGTATTATTACTAACCGATCGGGTTGATGAATGGGTAGTTAGTCATTTATTTGATTATGAGAAAAAATCTCTGGTGTCAGTGGCTAAAGGTGGTTTAGACCTTGGTAATCTTGATGATAAAAAACCTACTGAAGAAGAGAAAAAAGAGCAAGAAGAAAAAGCTAAGCCAATTCTGGAAAAAATCAAGACTGCTCTTGATGGCAAGGTAAAAGAGGTAGTTATTACTAATCGTCTGGTTGATTCTCCTGCCTGCCTAGTAACTGATGGTTATGGAATGAGCATCCATATGGAAAGACTACTTCGTCAAGCCGGACAAGCAGTACCTTCTTCTCAGCCAACGTTGGAAATTAATCTGGAACATAGATTAATCAATAAACTAGAAAATAGCATTGATCAAAATCAGATTAATGATTTGAGTTTACTGATATTTGAACAGGCTCAGTTAACTGAAGGAATTCAACTTGATGATCCAGTTGGCTTTGTTAAGCGGATGAATTCGTTTATTGCCTAAAATAATTAGAATAAATAAAATTTGCTCCATTCTGCCACTTTTAGTGGCAGTTTTTTTATTTTATTAAAATTTAAAGCATTAGATTCTTTAATCTGGGCAACAGCCAACTTCCTTACACTTTAAATCATCAAATTCATACTGCAAAGTTACGTGATCAATCTGATATTTATCAAGCAACATTTTCTGGCAACTTTTAAGAATTTCAGGCCAAGACTCGGGTTTACATGCTACAACGTGTGCAGCAAGTGCCGCTTTATTTGCTGACATATACCAAATATGTAAGTCATGAACTTCAATAATTCCTTCAATTGCCTGTAAGTCTTTGCCCACAGCCTCATAATCAAGATGTTCAGGAACGCCAGCCATAAGAATTATAACCGACTTCTTCATCAGGCTAAAATTGGAAACAATCAGTAAAACAATAACAACTAATGATAGCAATGGGTCAACTATTGACCAATTGGTAAAATAAATTATCGCACCAGCAATAATTGCGACTAAAGACCCCAATAAATCTCCCATCGCATGAATCATTGCCGCACGTGTATTTAATGAATGTGAATTCTTTGATAACACAAAAACTATTACACCATTAACCAGAAAGCCCAGCGCGGCTACAATAAATAGACTTGCCCCATGAACTTCAACTGGCTGCATAAAGCGATTAAACACTTCAAATAATAACCAGATAGTTAAAACAGTGGTAAACATGCAATTAATCAATGCTCCAACAACCTCTGCCTTGCCATAACCAAAGCTAAGCTGAACAGTTGCGGGGCGTTTACTAATTACGTTGGCAAAATAAGCTATCATCAAACCAGCTGCATCTGTCATCATATGAACCGCATCAGACTGTAGAGCGATTGAGTTGATCAAATAACCACCAATTCCCTCAACCAGTGAAAAAGTGAATGTAGCAATCAGACACCAGAATAATACTTTACCACTAGTTTCCCGTATCATTTCTGCATGATTGTGGCTATGCCCCTCATGATCATGATTATGCTCATGATGATGTGTGTGATCATGCGAAGAATGATCCTTATGATTATGCTTAATATTATTATGCGTTGCATCACTATGCGCCTCATGTCCTGCCTCATCATGTGATAAAAATTTACTGTGTTTTACCGTCATAATCTGTCTCCTGATTTATCCTTCTTTCGCATGATTAATAGTATACTTGGGAATCTCTATCGTCAAATCTTTATTGCCAACTTTTATCTGGCAAGAGAGTCTTGATACAGCCGTCAAGCCCCATGCACGATCAAGTAGATCCTCTTCAATTTCATTAGCTTCATTTAATGAACTATATCCTTCACGTACAATTACATGGCAGGTAGTACAGGCACACGCCATATCACAGGCATGTTCAATATCTACACCTCTACTCAGCATTGATTCACATAAGTTTGCACCAGTTTCAAGTTCAAATTCCACACCATTTGGGCATATTTCTTCGTGCGGTAATATCTTAATTACAGGCATTAAAACTTCCTATCAATTATTATTTAGGTCAATATTATAGCATACATATAACCGAGTATTTTAGTCAACTAATAACTTCTACGATGGCACTACATTACCAAGAAACACTCACTACAACAAACTAGCTTCACTTACCATAAACATAAGGTTATCCGACCTTTGATTACTCCCCCACACAAATAGTGCATAAAAATATTGACAAAAATATAAATATTGCGCTAGAATCTTTGGGTGATTAGCTAATAAGCTGACACAAAATGTATCAATTATTGAAAAGGAAGCAAAATGATACACTACTTTGATAACTACCGGATAAAAACTACAGTACCGTTTAATGTATCTTCTAAATCTACTTCTATCGCTTCTTCATTCTCTTCTTGTTGTTGCTAATCTCTAGCTCAAAAATTCCAAATTTTTATTTTATTGTTTATTCTGTAGCTATTTAATAACTAAAAATATATTTTAGTCATATATTTTTGTTTGCTACATTTTAAACCAAAATTTAATCATATATCACCTGATTAAACTATTTTATTCAAGCATTTTTGCTGGATTAATTTGTATTATTAATAATATTCAAAATACATTTTAAGCTTGTGCTATTCTGCTAAATAAAAGGATCAGGTAAATATTAAAAATATTTACATTAGAGGTTTATCATGCAACACAAATCATTATCATTTATTTTAAATCCGATTTTTAACTGGTTTAATATCCAAAAATCACACATTCATGGCTTGGGATTATTTTCTCGTCGCGAAATTCCACAAGGTGCTTATCTGGGTATCGCGATGATAAAAAAATCAGCTGCCAGTAATTATCAGGAACATTTAATTGAGGGCTATGGTGCAAGTAGCGAAGATGAATGGTTACGGGTTATCGGTGCTAGATTCATTAATCATGCAGCAGAAGGGAATATTCGCCTTGAATACTATGGGACACAGGTCGTAGCCTATGCCTTACGTAAAATCAGTGTTGGCGAAGAAATAACCGCTAATTACGTAAACATTTATCGAGAGATCAATCTACCAATTCCAGATTTCTGCCTACAAAGCGCCTAATCCTAGATAACCAATAAATAACTATTTAAAAAAGAAATCTTATGAATATAGAAACACAATTAATTCATGGCGGTATTGATGGCGACCCACATACTGGAGCGGTTACAGTACCTTTATATTTAACCTCCACTTATAAGCAAGATGGTATCGGCAATCATCGTGGTTATGAATATTCACGGACAGGCAATCCAACCCGTGAAGCTGTAGAAGTTCTTATTGCCGAACTTGAAGGTGGAGTTGCGGGCTTTGGCTTTGCCTCTGGGATGGCAGCAACAACTGCTGTTATGATGTTATTTAAGGCTCACGATAAAATTCTCCTATCATCCAATGTTTATGGCGGTACATTTCGAGTATTAGATAAGGTATTTAAAAATTTCAAACTTAAATATGAGCTGGTTGATACCAGTAATTTGGAGTTAGTGGCAAGCAAAATAACGGAAGATGTAAAAGCTATTTTTATTGAAACTCCAACTAACCCGTTAATGCATATTACTGATATAGACGGCATAAGTAAGTTAGCAAAAAAGCATGGGTTATTAACAATTGTTGATAATACGTTTATGACTCCCTATTTGCAACAGCCAATCATGCTGGGCGCAGATATAGTGCTACATAGTGCAACCAAGTATCTTGGTGGACATAGTGATCTTATTGCTGGACTTGCGGTAGTAAATAACAAGGAGCTGGCAGAACGACTTCATTTTATCCAAAATGCGACAGGTGGTGTTTTATCACCTTTTGATTCTTGGCTTCTGATTCGAGGTATAAAGACCCTTGCCGTTCGGATGGATAGACACATTGAAAATACGGGAAAATTGATTGACTTCCTACGGCAAAATAAGGCTATCACTAGGATATATTACCCAGGAATAAATAATCATAAAGACAATAAGATTCATAATCTTCAGGCGGCTAAAGGTGGTGCTATGATCTCATTTGTTTTAGATAACGCATATAATCCAGACAAATTTTTACAAAGCCTTAAACTTATTACTTTAGCTGAGAGCCTTGGTGGGATTGAGTCATTAATTTCTCATCCAGCAACCATGACCCATGCGGCAATCCCTCCAGAAATCAGGGCTAAATTGGGAATTGTTGATAATCTAATTCGCTTGTCAGTCGGGATAGAAAATATTAACGATCTGATCAGTGACATTAAACATGCGCTATCTATTGCAAAGGAGGTCTAAAGTGACTAATTATATTAATGATATACGTGAATTAATTGGTAATACGCCCTTATTAAAAATTAATAACTTTGCGTTAAAACCGAATATTAATCTATTTGCCAAACTCGAATACTATAATCCAGCTGGAAGTGTCAAAGATAGAATTGGCATTGCAATGATAAATAAAGCTGAAGCTGAAGGTAAATTAAAACCGGGGACAACAATAGTCGAAGCAACGGCGGGGAATACCGGACTTGGGGTGGCATTAGCTGCGCTAAATAAAGGTTACCGGGTAATTTTTACTGTTCCCGAAAAGTTTTCACAAGAAAAACAAATGCTAATGAAGGCACTAGGCGCAGAAATCATAATTACTTCACGTGAGGAAGGTATGCTTGGTGCTGGTCGTAAGGCAGTTCAATTATTAGCAGAAATACCTGATTCCATTTCGCTAAAACAGTTTGAAAATCAGGCAAATCCCGATGTACATTATCAAACTACCGGACCAGAAATATATAATGCCTTAAACGGTAAAATTGATTATCTGGTAGCTGGGGCTGGTAGTGGTGGAACATTTAGCGGTATTGCACGCTATCTCAAAGAACAAAATCCGGAGATACAAACTATTCTTGCTGATCCAGAAGGTTCAACTATGGGCGGTGGCGAAGCTGGCTGCTACAATATGGAAGGTATCGGCAATGATTTTATTCCGCAAACTATGGATATAAATCTCGTTGATCACGTAATTAAGATTAACGATGCCGATGCTTTTAATGCCGCAAGTGAACTGACTAGAAAAGAAGGGGTTATTGTTGGTTCTTCGTCTGGTGCAGCGATGGCAGCAACACTAAAATTCATATCACAGGTTAGCTCTGGAAATATCGTTACCATTTTCCCTGATCGTGGCGATCGCTATTTTAGTAAGAACCTTTATAGCCATTAATATTATTGATACCGCAATGCACAATATTTTACTATTTTAATGGGGTATTTATGCTATAATCAAAAGTTAAATTTTCAATCTAATAAAGATCAGAAAAATGCTTAAAAATATATTGCTTTTTAACGCTCTTATGCTAGTCAGTGTTAGTGTTTTTGCCATAACAGATATCAATACTGCAAGCTATGAAGAATTAAAATCTGTCAAAGGCATTGGTTCGAAAAAAGCTCAGGCGATTATTGAATACCGGAATATTCACGGAAAATTCCATAATTTGCAGGAACTCGATAATGTCAAAGGATTTAGCAGCAATACTATCAATAAGCTTAGTGGTCAGGTAGAAGCTATTTATTAAATAAATTAAATTCATTAGTGAGGGTTTTATGCCATCTTTCGATGTAGTCTCAGAGGTCAATAAGGTTGAATTAACCAATTCAATTGACCAATCAAATAAAGAAATCACCAATCGCTTTGATTTCAAAGGCAGTGATGCCAGAATCGAACTAAAAGATTTGGAAGTAACTATTTATGCTGATAATGATTTTCAGCTAACTCAGGTTAAGGATATCCTAATTGGTAAACTTACCAAACGTGGTGTTGATGTACGCTCTCTTGCTGAAGGCAAGCAGGAAAAAGTCAGCGGTAATAAGCTAAAAGAAATCATCAAAGTCAAAAATGGCATTGAACAAGAGCAGGCGAAGAAAATCACTAAGTTGATTAAAGACAGCAAAATAAAAGTTCAAGGCTCAATTCAGGGTGAAGCAGTTCGTGTTAGCGGCGCTAAACGCGATGATTTACAGGCAACCATTCAGTTATTACAAAAAGATGTAACTGACTTACCATTACAGTTTATCAATTTCCGCGATTAAGACCATGATCAAGATTGAAAATTTAACTAAAGCCTATAAAGCCAAAGGCAAAACTATAAAAGTTCTTGATGACGTCAGTCTAGAGGTCAAAAAAGGTGAAGTTTATGGCATCATCGGACGTTCTGGGGCAGGTAAATCTACTTTATTAAAATGCCTAAATTTGCTTGAGAAACCAGATACTGGCAATGTAATCGTTGATGGAATTGATTTAGCTCGAATCAGCAAAAAAGAACTGCGCTTGGCTCGTCAGCAAATCGGCGTAATTTTTCAGCACTTTAACCTTCTTAGCTCAAAAACCATTTTCGATAATGTTGCGTTACCGTTGAAACTACAAGGTAATCATAGCAAAGAAGAAACCAAAGCTGCAGTTGATGAAATGCTGAAACTAGTTGGGCTGACTGAATTTGCACATAAGTACCCATCAAGCCTTTCTGGTGGACAAAAACAACGGGTTGGTATTGCGCGGGCATTAATTACCAAGCCCAAGCTATTACTTAGCGATGAAGCGACCTCTGCCCTTGATCCACAAACAACTGCAAGCATCCTTGATTTGTTACTTGAAATCAATGAAACACTTGGTATCACGATAGTTCTGATTACTCATGAAATCGAGGTTGTGCGTAAAATCTGTGATAAAGTTGCCGTTATTGACGCTGGCAAGATTATTGAAGAAGGCAAAGCTTTTGATGTCCTAATGCATCCAAAAGAGCCACTTACACGTAAGCTGATTATTGAAGAAAGCTCAGATAAGTATTTAGAACAGGTGCGCCACTTCTATAAGTTTGAGAAAAATTCTGGTAAACACATTTTGTTATTATCATTTGTTGGTGAGACAACTTACCAGCCTATACTAAATACAATTGCACGTCAGACTGATCTTGATTTTAGTATCTTGCGTGGCGAACTTGATCGTATCAAAAAAATACCATTTGGTCAGCTTCTAATTGAATTTAATGGTGATCATAATAGTTTGGGCAAAGCTTGCGAGATTATGCAAGATATGGGTGTCCATTACGAAATAGTTCACTAATTTTGATTTATTAAGGGTTAGTTATGGCTTTAGCAGCAATCAACGATATTCTTGGCACCCTTGACTGGAGCGAGATAAATCAAGCAACACTTGATACTCTTTTCATGCTTGGTTTTGCAGTTTTATTTAGTACCATTATCGGGATACCCGTAGGTTTACTCTTGTTTCTAACTAATAAGGGTGGAATTTTACAAAACCGATTGGTTTATAGTTTATTGTCTTTTGTAGTTAATGTTTTAAGATCCATTCCATTTATTATTCTTTTAATTGTAATGATCCCAACTACAACTTTTCTGGTTGGTACTTCACTGGGAGCAAAAGGAACAATCCCGCCACTGGTTGTTGGGGCATTTCCTTTTTTCGCAAGGCTTGTTGAAAATTCATTAAAAGAAATTGAAAAAGGAATATTTCACATGGCAGAGTCGTGTGGTGCTACAACTTGGCAGATTATTTGGCATATTCTTTTACCTGAAATCATGCCTAGTCTGGTTGCAAGTATAACAGTTACTGCAATTGCACTTGTTTCTTATACCGCAATGGCTGGAGCTGTTGGTGGTGGTGGATTGGGCGATTTGGCAATTCGTTATGGTTACCAAAGGTTTGAGACTGAGGTTATGATTACAACAGTAGTATTGATGGTAATCATGGTACAAGTTATACAATTTTTGGGTGATTTTCTAGTAAAAGTCATTCGTAAAAAATAATAAAGTAAGGGATATACTTATGCGTAAATTATTATTAACATTAGCTTTAGGTGTCGGAATAGCTACTGGTACATATGCAAATGAAACAATCACAATTGGAGCATCTCCAGTACCGCATGCGGAAATGCTTAAATTTGTTAAACCAACACTGGCAAAACAAGGCTATGATTTAAAAATTACCGAATTTTCAGACTATATTACCCCAAATCTTGCTGTTATCCAGAAACAGCTTGATGCAAATTTTTTCCAGCATCAGCCCTATTTGGATCAATACAATAAAGATCATGGTAGCAATCTAGTTGCTTTGGTAAAAGTCCATCTGGAACCAATGGGAATATACGCCGATAAAGCTACCGAAGCTAAATTTGCCACTTCTAAAAAAGCAACTGATATAACCAAGGGTGCAAAAATCGGGGTTCCAAATGATCCAACCAATGAGGGGCGCGCTTTAAATATATTACAGGCTAATGGAATCTTAAAAATTAAGGCTGGTGTCCCTTATCCAACTAAAAAAGATATAGCCGCTAACCCGTATAATGTACAGATTATTGAATTAGATCCAGCAATGCTACCACGCTCACTAAAAGGTAGCCAGATTAATCTGGCAGTCATTAATTCAAATATAGCAATGCAATCTGGAATGAAGCCTACCCGAGATGCAGTTATTCTTGAAAGTAAAGATAGCCCATTTGCTAATTTGATCGCAGTTAGACCGGATGAAGTAAATCAGCCAAAAATGAAGGCTTTAGCAAAAGCGATGACTTCACCTGAAATGAAAAAATTCATCGAACAGAAGTACGATGGTGCTGTAATTCCAGCATTTTAGATAATAGTTCATGATTAGTATTTTAACTGGTAAATTACTAGAAATAACTCCACCACAAATCATACTCTCCTGTGGTGGAGTTGGTTATGAGCTTGATTTACCTATTTCACATATTGCTCAATTGCCAGCTATCGGTCATGAGCTACAGCTCTATACACATCTGGTAATTCGCGAAGATGCTCATTTACTTTTTGGCTTTATTAATAAAACTGAACGCGATTGTTTTCGTCAACTAATAAAAGTCTCTGGGATCGGACCACGGATTGCGCTGGCATTACTATCAACAATGTCAAGTCAGCAATTACAACAGGCAATTGAGGAAGCTGATCTTAATACTCTTTGTTTGACGCCGGGAATCGGAAAAAAAATGGCGGAACGGATGCTTCTTGAACTAAAAGGGAAATTAGTCGGTAATATTGATTTTACGCCAACTAATGGTTTATTTAATAACAAAGCTAATGATGGCAATATCCGTAAAGATATCGCAACCGCATTAGAAAGCTTAGGCTACAATAGTAAAGAAATTACTCAAGTAATAAAACAGCTACCTGAATTAACTGATATTAGTCAGGGTATCAAAGAAGCCTTAAAATTGCTTGGTAAATAACTAGCTTCAGTAAATCTCTTCTATAAGAATAAACAAACTTATTAAAGATCAGTTTACCCAGCTTAAGTTACTTATTCAAACATAAAAAATTAAGGACTCGGGTATACTGCTAGTATTTTTTATCCAAACATAATCTTAGCTACTAGCAAAACCTACCGCATTGCAAAATTTTCTTAGCTACGTTATTTGCTATAATAAGTCCCTATACATATTAATGACAAGGAAATAACGTGAATTACACTCGTTATCAGGAATTTATGGCTGAATTGCTAGGAACCATGTTCATACTACTTTTTGGTAATGGCGTTAATGCCATGTTTGTTTTATTCAATCTGGGTGGATATACCAATATTACTTTTGGCTGGGGACTTGGGGTATTTCTTGGAATACTCGTAAGTAACCGAATTACTGGCGCACACTTAAATCCAGCCGTAACACTAGCACTTATCGTCACAAAACGTTTTCCACTAAAAAAGGCCCCACTATATATGAGCGCACAAATGCTCGGCGGATTTCTTGGTGCTGCAATTGTCTATCTATTCTATCACGCAAAATTTAAACAATTTGATCCAAATCTTGAACATACAGCTGGAATATTCTCTACCTTCCCGGCAATTACAAATACATTTATGCCTGGCTTTCTAGCTGAAATTATCGCCAGTGCCATTCTAATGTTTGCAATTCTTGCAATTGTAGAAAACTTCATCAATGATAAAGCTGGTTTTCTTGCGCCATTTGCAGTTGCCGCACTGATCGTTGCGATTGGAATGTCTTTTGGCGCAATGCATGGCTACGCAATGAATCCGGCCCGTGATTTTAGCCCACGTCTTTTTACCGCTATAATGGGCTTTAAAAATAATGGTTTGACGGATGGCAGCTTAATTTGGGCTGCTCCAGTATTTGGTTCATTAATTGGTGCTCCACTTGGTGCATTCATCTTTGATTTAACATTGGCTAAAAAGGTTACACAATGAAAAAATATATTCTGGCTTTGGATCAGGGAACTACCAGCTCACGAGCAATTCTTTTCGATAAATCTGGCACCATCTGTAGCAGCAAACAGTTAGAATTTACCCAAATTTTTCCCGAGCCGGGATTAGTTGAACATGACCCAATGGAGATCTGGTTAACCCAGCTTACCACTGCCAAACTTGCGATGTCATCAATTGGAGCACAAGCCACTGACATTGCAGCAATTGGCATTACCAACCAACGCGAAACAACCGTAGTCTGGAATAAAAATACCGGGATTCCAATCTATAACGCAATTGTTTGGCAGGATAGACGCACTTCAGACATGATTGATGAGCTAAAAAGTAAAGGCTATGCGGACATCTTCAAAAAGAAGACCGGACTAGTCCTTGACGCATACTTTTCTGGGACAAAGCTAAAATGGATACTCGACAACGTTACTAATGCGCGGAAGCTTGCCGAAAATGGTGAACTAGCATTTGGAACAGTCGATGCTTGGATTACTTGGAATCTAAGCAATCGTAGATGTCATGTAACCGATGAATCAAATGCATCACGCACACTATTATTTAATATCCATACTGGCAAATGGGATGAAGAGCTATTAAAAATCTTGGATATTCCAGCTAATATCCTGCCAGAAATTGTTCCATCCTCAGGTGAGATTGGTGAAGCAAGTTCGGGGCTTTTTGGCGATCGGATTCCAATTACCGGAATTGCAGGAGATCAGCAGGCAGCGACCTTTGGTAATATGTGTATAAAGCCAGGCATGGTAAAAAATACTTATGGAACTGGCTGCTTTCTTTTGAAAAATACTGGCGAAAATGCACTAGAATCAAAAAATAATCTACTAACTACTAATGGCAAAAGAAATTATTGTCTTGAAGGCTCAGTATTTATTGGTGGTGCTGTGGTGCAGTGGATTCGTGATGGTATGAAATTCATTGAAGAGTCATCTGAAATTGAAACTCTTGCGACAAGTGTCCCTGATAATGGTGGCGTCTATATGGTACCAGCATTTTCTGGTTTAGGTGCGCCACATTGGGATCAGTATGCACGTGGACTCGCGATTGGAATCACCAGAGGTACGACGCAGGCACATATGGCACGTGCGGCTCTCGAATCAATTGCCTTTCAAGTATCGGATGTAGTAAATGCGATGCGCTCTGACTCGGGTATTAATTTATCCGCATTACGTGTCGATGGTGGTGCCTGTAAGAATAATTTCCTAATGCAATTTCAAGCAGATATTTTAAATACTATTGTTGAACGTCCAACCTGTCTTGAATTGACAGCATTGGGAGCAGCATATCTTGCTGGACTAGCGGTTGGCTTTTGGAATTCAATTGAAGAACTAGAGCAAGTATGGCAAGTGGAACGAATTTTTGAGCCTAAGATGGCTGATTCAGAACGACAAGAATTATTAAGTAACTGGCAGGAAGCTGTCAAACGCGCGCAAGGATGGGTTAAATAACAAATGACAAATAGCAATAGCGAAACATATGATATTATTGTAATTGGTGGAGGAGCTACCGGACTTGGGATTGCTCTCGAATCAGCTAGCCGCGGTTATCGGACCTTGGTAGTTGAAGCTTATGACTACGGCAAGGGAACTTCATCAAAATCAACTAAACTAGTTCATGGTGGAATCCGTTATCTAGCTAATCTGGATTTTGCTCTAGTTAAAGAAGGTTTAGAAGAACGCTATTACTTTATTAACAATGCCCGCATCTGGCAAAAGCACAAACCTACCTTATTCCATTTCAAAATATTAAAGAAAAAATAAAGTACTGGCTTGGAATAAAAATATACGATAGTCTGGCAGGTAAACTAAGGCTTGGAAAAAGCCGCTTCTTATCGAAAGAAGAAACCCTCCGGGAAGCTCCCGATCTGGCTTCAGAAAAGATAATTGGTGGCGCAGTATATCTGGATGGGCAGTTTGATGATACACGACTATTGATTACGCTAGTAAAAACTTTTGAAACTCTTGGTGGAACAGCATTAAACTATACAAAAGTAACTGATTTTACCTATGCTGATAATAAACAAATAAATGGAATTGTAGTTAAAAATCAACTTAATGAAGAAACTAAAACTTACTTTGCCAAGCATATAATTAATGCAACAGGAACTTTTAGCGATTCAATTATGAATCTGGCGGAAAAAACTACCGAACATAAAAATGTAGCCGCAGCACAAGGAACGCATCTGGTATTTGATAAAGAAATTTTTAATTCAGATCATGCAATCCTAATACCAGAAACTGGCGATGGACGAGTGTTATTTATCCTTCCTTGGCATGATAAAGCTTTGGTTGGAACCACAGATATAAAAGTTAGTGAACCAACTCTTGACCCGCAAGCACAAGAGAATGAGATCGATTTTATTCTTGAAGTCTTGAGTGAATACTGCAATAAACCAGTCAGCAGACATGATATAAAATCGGTATTTAGCGGACAGCGCCCACTGGTAAAATCAGCAAAAGATAAAAATACGGCAAAGATTTCCCGAAAACATGAAATATTTGAAACTAACAATGGTTTAATCACTATGGCTGGCGGTAAATGGACTATTTATCGCCGGATGGGACAAGACACGATTGATTACCTAGAGAAAACCAGAAAGCTCCATAAAACACAGTCAAGGACACATCATCTGAGACTTTTTGGTTATACCACAGAAAAAACACCATATCCACTAGGAATTTATGGAACAGCTCGAGAGGAAATAGTCAAAATCCAACAGGAATTAGATAATTTTCAATTATTACATAATGAATTACCTTATTTTCAAGCTGAGGTAATTTATCATGTGCGCCATGAGCAAGCCAGAACAGTTGAAGATATTCTAGCTAGAAGAACTAGAGCACTTTTCATAAATAGCAAAGCTGCACTTGCTAGTGCTGCTACGGTTGCAAGCCTAATGGCAAACGAGCTTGGCTATGATCATCTCTGGCAACAGCAGCAGCTAAAACAACTGATGTTGGAAGGTGCAAAATACTTGATTGAAAATAACTCTGCCTCTTGATAAGGCTAAATTTGGAGCAAAAGTTGAAATCCGTAACTATTGAGAATAAATTATTAAAAGTCGAAGTATTTTTACTTGGTGCTGAAGTCAGAAGCGTAAAGAACCTCAAAAATAATAATGAATATATGTGGAATGGTGATCCCTCAATCTGGGCAGGAGTGTCTCCAATATTATTTCCTGTAGTTGGACGAACCGCAAATGGCTATATAAGCTTCAACCAAAAGAACTATCCATTAAATAATCATGGTTTTGCTCGGCAATCACTATTCAATGTAAGCAAGCACTCACTAGATAGCGTTACACTGAAGATTAACACCTATAGTTTAGAAAAAGATATTTTCCCTTTTAATCTTGATTTCTCAGTCACCTATACTCTTAAAGATAACGTACTCATTACAACCTTTCGTGTAATAAACCATGATGCACAGACTGCTTATTTCAGCGTTGGTGCACATCCTGCATTTAAATGCCCCTTTGATGAGAGTCATCAATTAAATGATTATCAGATAGAGTTTGCTGCCAACCAGCGACTAACCTTACATACTCTTAACAAAAATGGGTTATTTTCTGGTAGTAGCCAGGTTAATATTGACAGAATAGACATCACCGAAAATACCTTTGATAATG
The DNA here is from genome assembly GCF_002892535.1 of Aquella oligotrophica. Lineage (NCBI taxonomy): Bacteria > Pseudomonadati > Pseudomonadota > Betaproteobacteria > Neisseriales > Neisseriaceae > Aquella > Aquella oligotrophica. The sequence goes on from NZ_CP024847.1 coordinate 1,749,337, forward strand.
ATGCCTTAATTTATAGCAACTATGAACAAAGCTGGGCAAAGTTATCTGAAAAGAAAACTGGCAAATATATTAAGATGAGTTTTGACAATTTTCCTTGGTTTGGTATCTGGTCAAAACCAGGAGCCAGATACATTTGCTTGGAACCTTGGTGCGGACATGCAGATAGTATAGACTTTAATCAGGAAATACAGTATAAATCAGGAATAATTGAGCTTACTCCATCAAATAGCTGGGAACAATACTACTCAATTGAATTTGGATACTAGCACATTTATACTACCTAGAAATAAAAATACTATTTTCTAATAAAGCTATTCTTATTTAGGCGCATTCTTAAAACCATTAATAGCGCCTCTTTAAATATACTTCCAGACATTTTTGATTGACCTAATACCCGGTCTTCAAAAATGATAGGTATTTCCTTAATTTTGAAACCATTAAGATATGTTTTATATGTTGTTTCGATCTGAAACGAATAACCAGTTGATTTAAGTTCATTAATACCAATTGTTTCAAGTACTTTCCGTTTGAAACACTTGAACCCACCAGTTAGGTCATTAAAAGGTAAGCCCAGTATTATTTTTGCATAAAGGCTACCTCCACGACTTATAATTTTGCGTTTTAGCCCCCAGTTAACCACTCCACCGCCTTTAACATAGCGACTACCAAGCACCAAGTCATAGCCATTAGCTAAGGCTTCAAACATTGATGGTAGATATTTTGGGTTATGCGAGAAATCAGCATCCATATGACCGATTACATCATAATCCCGCTCAAGTCCCCAATTAAATCCAGCAATATAAGCTGTACCAAGTCCTAATTTACCAGACCGCTTCATTAGGTGAAGCTGATCTGGATAGCGTTCAGTGATTATTTTTTCTACAATTTCATGAGTTTTATCTGGCGAGTTATCATCAATAACCAGAATATTAACATCAGGTACTGATGTAAATACATCCATAAGCATCTTTTCTATATTATCTTTTTCATTATAAGTAGCAATAATTATCAGCTTCTTCATTATAAAACCCATAAAAATTAATTAGATAAGCGGTATAGATATAATTTATTATTAACAAAATTATCTCTATAAGCTATACTGCCTAATGGTTTAACTTCTTTAAAATAGTCTTTTAGTAACGTGATATTACCTGAATCATCATTATCGCAATAGTATAAAGCATTTTGTATTGGGTAACTTAATTTATCATTCCAGTATTGGTAATTATCCGTAAATTTAAAGTTGCTTAACACATAAGTTCTACCTTGTCCAAGATAGTACCAACCCCGTGAAGCATTGCCATAATCACAGGAGAGAACAATATCCCCAGCATGTAAATAATTCTGTCTTATCTTGTCATATAACTGTTGATTACCCATAAACGCATTAACCGCAGGAATTTTACTCTGAAACTGTTTTGGCACAAATTTACCAGGCATTTTTGCAATAGGTAACAAAATCAGAATTAAAGTTATTGCAGTACGATAAACCCATTTAAGATTATACTCAGTAAGACAAGCTGCCGCAAAAATAATACCACTTATATAAGCAGGTGCAACCCAATTAGCCTCCATGAACTTGAACAAACTGTTATAAGCAAAAAACACCACAACAAAGAGAAATATTGAGACTAAAAGCAGATACCTTTCATCACGGAGAAGTTGTTTTCTTTTTACAAAAATAAAGGCAAAAATTGTTAAAGAGATAAACGGATTTGCAGCACCAATTGTACTACCAATATAGTCACCAAAACTGGCAAAATTTAGGCTTTTGTCAGAAGCAATACCATGTTTAAATTGAAAGGCAAAAGATACCCAATCATGCCCTGCATTCCAGATAATTACCGGACTAAAGACAACAATAGCCATCAATAGAGCCAAATAGGTATTAATATTCCAGAGTTTGTTTCTTTTTTTTGCTGCTAAGATTAGATAAATAAGAATTCCAGGTAAGATAAGTATTGCAGTATATTTTGATAATAAACTACACCCAAGAAACAAACCGGCAAGATAGACAAATTTTAATTCATTTTCAATGAATCCACGAACAACACAGTATAGAGTAATACTCCAAAACATGAGTAGAGGACTATCTATTGTTGTTATAAAAAATGTACCTTCAAGAATTGGCCATGCCAAAGCAAGAAGAACTGTAACATCAGCTGCTTTTTGCCCAAACATGCGTAATGCTGTCTTATACATCATTATTACCGTAGTTGTACTACACAACACTGCCGCAAGTCTTACAAAAAACTCTTTATCCGAGAAAAGCGTTGTTAGCCGAATAAGATAGGCAATCATTGGTGGATGATCATAGTAGGACAATGCAAGATTTTTGCTCCACACCCAGTAGTATGCCTCATCATAATGTAATTGCAAGGACTGATTGAAAAGAAGATGCATAAATACAATCAAGATAAAAACCAGTAGAACTTTACGATCCATATTTATTTCTCATTAGGTACTTATCCACTAAAAGGGTTACAACTAAATTTACGCTCCAAACAATTATGGCAGCCATCAAAATATCACTAAAATAATGCCCACCCTGCAAAAATCTTACTATACCAACAACAATCGTACCCACAATGCACAAAGCAACTCCGAGTCTTTTTCGACGCGCCGCTATAAAGGGGATACCAATAAATGCACCAATTGAAACATGTCCAGAAGGAAAACTATTATCTTTTGGATGATTAAAATGTGGTTGCCATGGGTAGGAGAATGGCTTATGATCACGAATTACTTGATATGGACGGGGTCTACCCCACTCATCTTTAAAAAAAGTATTTACCAATAAACCCGGTCCAATTGCTAGGCTTATATAAGTTATTAAAACCATTCTCCTTACAATCAGAGGATTAACCTGTATTTTCTTCATTAAGGTAAGGACTATTATCGCAAGTGGCACAAGGATAAGTAGAAATGTTGTTACATTTACCGAATAGTAAATAACTTTGCACCAAAAGGCTATTTCACCATAAAAATACCTAGTTTGATAATCATATGGTAATGATGCAAGCTGCTGATCCAGATAAGGACTTAAAGCAAAAGTTACTAAGCATAGGATTATTAAACTTATAGCTAAATACAGCTTTTGTGGCATACTTCAACAGATACTTCTAAATGTTTTCAATTTGGGTATTTTACCATGTTTTAAGGCTTATTTTGCAGAAAGAGAATGTACCTAAGCTAAGCAAACAATTTTAAGAGTTCATGTGGATAATCTATAATAACTTTTGCGCCATTATTAACTAATTCCTCACGCTTCCTAAAACCCCATGCAACACCAACCGAAAATACTCCTGCGGCATTTGCGGTTTGCATATCAACGTCAGTATCACCAACATAAACTATATCTACTGGTTTAAGCTGCATGATTTGCATAATTTCAAATACAGAATATGGATTTGGCTTGGTTGGTATATTTTTACGAGCACCAAAAACTACATCAAAAGACCATTTACTGAAATAACTTTTTACCACATCTGCCATAAACTCATGAGCCTTATTTGATAAAATAGCTAACCGAACACCTTTTTCACTCAAGCCATCAAGCAAGTCATTAATACCAAGGTATGGTTTTGTATAGCAATCAAGATTTTTTGAGTATTCAGCTATAACTTCGGAATAAATTTGCTTCAAAAAACTAGTGCTATGTTTATCTGTTGGTGTTGCTTGCTCCACTAGCTTAGCAATACCACGCCCAACAAAGCGTCGATAGTCATCTAAATTATGTTTGGGTAAAGAATGCCTCTCTAAAACCTTATTAACAGAGACAGCTATGTCTTCTACCGTATCCAGTAAAGTCCCATCCAAATCAAAAATTACAGCTTTAAATTTCCCCATACTACCAACACCTAAATTTAATCAGAACTTAATTATATCAGGCTAACCGCATCAAGAAAATAATATCATCTTTATATGTAGTATATAGCATAGCTACAATCATTGAATTATATTATCTCTCCAAAATAGTACTACTAGCTCATGCTATTTAAAGTTGTCCAATACGGATAAGTTAATTAACTACAATAAGAGTATAATTTCCCAAATAATAGCTATTTATGTATAAGAGTTATACGTAAATAGCTGTATGAAAATCAATAAATTAACTGTTATAATTCTGAAAAATAAGCATAATGAGGGAAACAAAATGAAAGCAAGCCTAACAAAAACGATAACCATGAGCCTATTTGGCTCTTTATTGGTTAGTTGTAATAGTGGCACAGCTAATCAAGCTACCACTCCCCAAAATCAAACCGTTGATATTAATGGCAGTGAGTTAACCCAATATGCCAATCCAAATGTATTAACTAGCACATCTAATGCTAGCAGCAGTAAAGTCGCAACTAGCTGTTTAACTGCAACTGATCTAGTTTTTAATACTAGTAGCACAGTATGGTATATGAGTGGTTCTTTTAAAGTTAAGAATATTTGTAGCAATTCGGAACAAATAGCAGGAACAAAAGTTATCCTAACCGGAGGTAAAACGAATGACTCTTGGACGAGTGGAGCCTTTTCTGTTAATAGCTTTTCTCCATGGCTTGGTAGTAGCCCTAACTATACTACTACAACGAGTAATAACCAGCTAACATTAACTATCAATAACACGTATAATCTGGCTGCAAATCAAACCATCACTGCTAATTTTGGTTATGCACGGAATAATGTTCAGTTAACCACAGCTGGTGCAACGGTTGCGGTTAGTGGTGAAATTACGCCAACACCAAGCCCTACTCCTACACCAACTCCATCACCTACACCAGTAACGACAGCAAATCTAAATATTGCGGTTAATAGTAGTGCCCTAAGTAGTACATGTACACAAAATAAACCTTGTAATATTACTATAAATCTTTTAAATAGCAATGGTAGTATTTATAAAAATATTGCAACAATCACAAATAGCACAGGTTCAAATAATTATTCTTTACAAAATTTAGTACCTGCAAATTATACTTTAAGTGTTAATGGCTTACCATCTGATGCAACAGTAAGTTATACACCTAGTAGTGTAGTACAGCTAACCGCAGGACAAACTGCACAAGCAGCCGTAAACCTGAATCTAACAAATCCAGTGAATAACTGTTTATCCGCAACAATGAATGCACCAACCGCATCAGCTTGGTGGGTAAGTGGTTCATTTACCATTAATAATAGCTGTAACACCATACAGCAGCTAAAAGGAACAACAATTGCAGTTAATAGTAATAGTTCTAGCGATATTATCAGTAGCTTCCAAGTAAATAGCACTTCGCCTTATTTTGCTGACTTCGCATCGGTTATTACTAGCAGTAATACTGCATTATTAACGGTAGTCAATAGTTCTGCAACTATTGCAGCTAATGGTAGTCTAAATGTAAATTTTGGCTATAGTCCACAGGGTAAATTATTAACTGGAAACCTGATAGCTAGTATCAATGGCGCAACACCGGTAGCTGATTCATCATTACAGCTAACAGTAGATAGTAGTGGAGTTGCTAATTACTGTAAAGCGTCTACGCCATGCAATATACCAGTAGTCTTATCAAGTCAGAATGGTTCTTTTAGTAAAACATTGACAACAATAACTACGACCACAGGGAAAAGCATATTTAATATTAGTAACCTAAATACAGGGACTTATATTTTAAGTAGCAATAATTTATCTACTGATTTGATTGCAAGTTATACTCCAAGTTCGAATATCCAGCTAGCAGCAGGAGAAAGTAAAATAATGAGTGTTAATTATAGTATAAAACCAGCAACAACTGGAACATTGGGCTTCACCGCGATTAATCCACAAACATCATTATTTACTCAAGATAGTATCCCGGTAACAATTGCGGGAACTAATGGTAGTAGCTCAATTCAGGCTAAATTTGGTCAAGCTCAAGCAGTAACATTAACAGCCGGAAGCTATTCTCTTTCATTAAATGGATTAGCATCAGCAAGTAAGGGAGTTTATTATAAATACCCACAACCTATTGCCAACATCAGTGTAAATAATACTACCGCTATTGGTAATATCACAGCATCAACTGAAAGTAACCTAGTTAGTAATACCATAAATATTACTGGGCTAGCGGCAGGAGATAATGTTACCCTTGCTTTCTCAGATAATAAATATGCCTTTAATACTGAAACCTTAACTTCCACTAGCGAATCAGTAACTATAAGTAATATTTATAAATTTATAAATGGAGATACAGTTACACTTAGTGTTATTACGAATAATAAATATCAGGCAATTGCCCCTCTAACGATAAGCGTAACTGCCAATAAAAGCTATACTATTAACCTAGTTAAAGTGCAAACACCAAGTCAGCAAATAGTTGGTTATTTTGAAACATGGATGGCACGCGCAACTTGGGAATCGGCTACCTATTCATTAGCAAAAATTCCAGCTTATGTTGGTATAATTCCAATTGCTTTTGCCAAACCAGATTCAAGCTATACTGCTGGTAGCTATAATTATACTGGTGCTGGACTTGGAATTACTGCCACTAAAGATGTTACTCTTGGGGCTATTAAATTAGCTCAAGCAAAAGGACAAAAACTGTTGCTATCGGTTGGTGGCGCAACATATCCTAACTTTGGAGCAATTAATGTACCTGCATTAATGAATCTAGTTAAAGATCTTGGGATAGATGGTATTGATCTTGATTATGAGGCTGATACATCTGGTTGTAGCAATCTAAATACTAATTCACTTAGCTGTCCAACAGATAGCCAAATGATTAATATTATCAATCAACTAAGAACAGGTCTTGATCAAATACAAGCTAGTACTGGCAGAAAAATGTACTTGACTGCTGCGGTATGGTCAATTGGTGCCTATGGAACTCAAGCTTACCCAACAACTCAGTATGGACCAGTTGGTACAAAAACTGCTTTATGGGTAAATCCATTAAAACAGGTTGGTAGTAAATTTGATATGCTATTTCTGATGTCGTATGACGCAGGAAATGCTTCAACAACTGGTTATAAACCATTAGACGCACTAAAAGCATATAAAGCACTATATTCAGGTCCAGTTTATCTTGGTGTAGAAGTACCCCCAGAAGCTTGGGGTGGTAATGTAACTACTCCAAATCAGGCTGTAAGTTATGCAACTAGTGCTGCTCAATTAGGTGGTGCAGGAACAATGATCTGGGCATTGCAATTACAGGGTACGGCCAATGGCGTTTCGGTTAACTCAATGAGCTACCTACAACCAATTTGCCGCTTATACAATCTAACTAATTGTGATGAAGCAATTCCCCTAAATTAGGAGACTATATGTGATAGTGTTAAGGCAAGATCAACGATGAATAAAAACAGAGAATTCAGAGACTATATAACCAATGATATTTTGTCTCATCTTGATAGCATAAAGACCAAATCAATGTTTGGTGGTTATGGGATATACTGGCATGATGTATTTATAGCAATAATTGCTGACAACGAATTATATACTAAGGTTAATAAGGATTTGAAAGAGAAATATAAAGCCCTTGGATACTATCCGTTTACCTATCAGCAAAAGAATAAATTAGTTGAACTTAACTATATCAATGTGCCACTTGAAACAATAGAAAACCCAAATGCAATTAGAAAACGACTTGAAGAGTCATATTTAATTGCAATTCAAAAAACTGGCAAAAAATTAGCTTAAAAATATGGGGGACATCCAATGCCCCAATTTATAACTGCTGAATCATACTAGTGTATTAATTTATTTAGCTTGATTATAATATAGAAATCTTGTCAGTTACAAGATTATAGGCAAGAACCACCCCACTTTCAGTACCTATATATAAGGTCTTACCAGAAATATAAATACTCCAGATTTTACAGTCTGTTTCATTAGCAATGTTAATTGCATGTTTTTTCCAATAGCCATCATGATAAACAAATAGGCTACCATTATCAGTAACAGTGTAGATATTTTCAGAATCAGCCTGTAAATACCAAACTTTGCTATTGTCAAACTGTGACAAAATTGGATTACCTATTGGCTGCAAAGAATTTGTATCTTTATCATATTTTACAACATTACCATTGTCAGTACCAGCAATTATGCCCTCCACTGGAGATTTATTAATTGACCAGATAGGCTTATTGTATCCATCAAGACTAGCTTCTTTCTTCCATCCTTTATCCAGTAATTTACCTGTAAAACGATATAATTGACCAGAAGCATCACCAGCATAAACCTCATGCTCAGAAACGGCATATAAAGATTTAATCTCAAGCGAAGGCAATTTTTTCAGCTTTCCTTTTTGTAATAAATAGTTATCGCCATTGCTCCCCGCCAAATATACTAAATCACCAGTTGCAGCAATATCCCAGATTTTAAGGTTTTTTGTTATAGGGAGCAATTGCCATTTTTTAGCTGAAGGATTAACCTGATAAAGAATGTTTGATGCAGTAAGCACATAAATTACTCCATCAAGAACAGCTGTTCGGTATATTTGCTGTCCATCAGGAGAATTACCAAGACTAGTCCATCTCTGATTACGATATAAGAATAAACCACCTCGCTCAGTTGATGCTAAAATTACACCAGTAGAGATAGTATTAAGAGTAGTCACGGGAGAATGATCCAGAGATTTATTTTGTTGCGAGACACCAGCAGTATGTGCACGGCTTGGAGTAGACATAGTGGCTGGAGAACTACCACTAACAGCAAAACTATTTAATGTACAGGCGGACAATAATATTAACAATATTTTATTTACATGCATACTTTTTCTTCCCTCACTTAAATTCATCTAAATTTTAATCATTAGCTACTAATTATAAAATACTGATTATTATAGTCCAAAATAATCTTTCATTCTGAAATAATATGTACCCAGTTTTACAATTGCATTCTGAACACCTGCAATATTCGTCACTTCAAATGGCTTAATCTGTGCAAATAAATCAAACTTCCCTGCTTGTCCACGAATTGCTTCAGCAATAACTACTCCAGCCAAATTACTTAATGCTAAGCCCTGCCCTGAATAGCCTTGGGCATAATATACCGTATCATAAAGCCGTCCAAAATTTGGTGCAAGAGTTAAGGTCATGCTATCAGCACCGTACCAGAAATTTTTTATTTTTACTCCGGCAAGCTGTGGGAAAGTTTTGATCATTTCTGTATAAAGTGTCGCCTTTACTTTCTCGGGATCTGCCTTCCCAAAGGTATCGCCACCACCAAAGATTAGGCTATTATTTCCGGTAAGCCGATAATAATTCATCACATTCCGGCTATCAAATACCGACATTCGGTTTTTAATCAGTTGCTGAGCTAATTTAGCCTCTAGTGGCTCAGTTGCTAATACATAAGTATCAAATTTGGTAACTTTATAGGCTAATTCGGGCGCAAATAGACTATTATTATAATTACAAGCAAGAACTACAAAGTTGGCATTAATATTATATTTACCATTTACGCTAATTATATGCTTGCCTGACTGATTAAATTTGATCGCCGTTGCCCGACTTTTTTCATAAAGACTAGCATTCGGATTAGTAAGAGTCACCTTAGTCATGCCTAGGGCGTAATTTAGTGGATGCATATGCCCAGCAAAATCATCATAAAGGCAACCATAGTATAAATCAGAATCAATTAAGTCGCGGGTTTCTTTTTTATCCAGTAAGCGAATATGATTATAATGATATTTTTTAGTCATTATTTCATATTCTTCTTCAAGATCAGCTACATGCTTTTCAAGAAAGGCTGTAATCCCAGTACCACTTTGCCAATCACATTTTATATCATATTTCCTGATATTATCCTTGACGATATTTACCGCTTCTAATGATAGTTGCCAGAGTTTACGTGCTACATCATCACCAAATTTATCTTCAAAATATTCCATGCCACATTCATAAGCAGTCAATACTTGCCCACCATTCATTCCACTGGCTTGATTAGCTATTTTATCAGCTTCAAGGAGAATTACTTTATAGCCCGCATTCGCAAGTCGAAACGCAGTCGAGATTCCGGTTAGACCACCGCCAATAACACAAACATCGCATGAAGCATCATCAGTTAATTGCGGTAATTCAACTTTACTATTTTGAGTATCCTTATAGTAGGTATTCGTAGAAGAACTATCATAGGCAGTATCAATAATATTCTCAAGCAATAATTTACTGTCATTATTGCCAGTTAAAAATTTTGCGCCAGCAAAGCCAGCACCCAAGCCAAGCCCGACTTTTAGAAAATCGCGTCGATTCATGATAACCCCAATTATTAAAGATTACTAAACCTGAATATAGGTAATTATAAAAAATATCACGGTATAAAAAATCAACACCCGGAACATTATTAGATCATAAACTTTGGATGCATCGTGCCCAAACTCATCATTAAGCTTTATCGTCCTAGTTGTAATCAGGAAACATAATAAAATCATGAAGCCTGCAAACGCAGTCATTATATCGATAAGAGTAATCCCACTTCCCGCACGGATAAGGGTATTTACTTGAAATATATTAGCTGAGAGCGAGAAAACTGAACTACCAATAACTGAAATTCGCCCGCTAATCGCAGTACCCACCTTAGGGTTAATCAGTAAAGCAAATGTCGCAATTAAGATAGATAGAATAATATATTGAATAATTTTCAAATATGAATAAATATTTTTGTGTGAATATTTAAAATATGCAACATTAAACAGATCATAAAATTGTTTAGTTTGCTTGCCAATTTCAACATTATATTGCTGAACCTGATTATGAATACCGCTCTCGATTAAATGATAATTTCTATGCTTAGTTTGATCATAATAATGGAGTTTATTAATTTCCAGATATGCCAAATTAGATCCAGACTCATTAGCTTTCTTCATACTTAGATTTAGATAAACTAACTGATTATCTAATGGGTATAAGATTGAATTATATGATGGATACAACTCTGCTTGATAAATTACTATCTCTTCAACTATTCCATTTACAACATTTCTATATTGTGTATCATGGCTTAAAATATCACCATTACTCAGATCAATTTCTGGTACCTCACTACTAACCCAACTTTCAGGATAAGTCATGGTTAGAGCAAAACTAATTGGCATCACTTCCGCTTTTACATCAATAAGGTGAGTGGTAATAATAAATAGACTCGTATCAATATGATGATCATACTTTTGTTTAAAGCTACTAACATTCTGAAAAGCATCACTCTCGACAAATAGCTGAGAATCAAGCAAGTCCTTTTGAGTACTGATCATTCCATGCACTTTTATGCTAAACACAGAAATGATAGCGATTAAGAGTAAGTTAACCAGCAACAAAGAACGATAAATCTTAAACCGTTGAAGATATGGAAGATCTCTAAGCCTAACCTTGGTGTTAAGAAGATTTTTTAAACGTTTTAGCATATTTTTAACCGTCAGTCTTTGATGGTTTTACTTACTATCATTGTACCGCAAGTATTACCGAATATATTTACCATTGTGCGAATCCTATCAACAACCCGATCAAGTGGCATTAAAATTGCAATTGCGGATAATGGAATATTTGCCATCCCAAAAACTGTAACAAAACTTACCATACTAGTTTCAGGTATTCCACCCACGGCAATACCAGTGAGGATACAAGCTACAGCAAGTAAAACTTGTTGGATAAAATCCGGGTGGATACCCAAAATATGCATAAAAAATAAACAGGCTGCCATTTCATACATCATACCGGAAGCAAAATTCATCGAAGCACAAATAGGCAACATAAAATTAACTACTTTGGGTTTACCACCAAGTTTAACCGCCTTCTCTAACGCAATCGGTAATGTTGCTAATGAACTCGAAGAAACAAATGCAGTAGTAAAGATGGGAACTCCTTCTTCAAGAAGTATTTTTACATTTAAGTTTTTATATAATGTAACTACCAGAATTACTTGCCAAAGAAAATGTAAAAATAAGCCACAGAAAAATAAACCGACAAATTGCAGCAATGCTACCAAATTCGCAGATAATGCCCCACTTAAATAACTATCGGCAACTGAAGTACCAATCATTACAAAAATTGCCAGCGGTGCAATATACATTACCCCATTTAGTAAAGCAAGAAATAATTCGCGGGTGCTTTGCATCACTTCCAAGACGGGTCTAGCTTTTTCCCGATGCAAGGCACAGGTTAAACCAAAAAGTATTGAGAATACAACTATTGGTAATACATCAAAATTTGCTAGCGATTTAAAGATATTTGAAGAAAATAGATAATTAAAAATATGCGTTGGATCGATTGCCGTTGAGGTTGAGTCGGTATATTTAGCACCGCTTAGTAAACCACTAGCACTTACATTGCCACCGATATGAACCAGATTAAATAGGCTCATCCCAATAGTAACGGCGATTATTTCAGTTATCAAAATATATATTACCGAATTACGGGCGACTTGCTTTAGATCGTGTAACTGATCTAGATGCCCGATAGTAACAATCAAGGAAGTTAATACTATCGGTAATGCACATAATTTAAGAAGATTTATGAAGGAATCACTAATAAATTGCAAATGACTAAACATTTTTGGCTCAATGATTCCCAGCACAAAAGCTAAGATAACAGCAACAAGGATTATTTTGCCCTGGTGACTTCGATATAATTTAAGCACAATCAGGCTCCTTTAGTTGCAGATTCCATAAGTTAGCATAATGACCATTTAATCCAATTAACTCTTCATGAGTTCCTGATTCAATTATTCTGCCATGTTCAAGTACATGAATTTTATCTGCATTGACAATTGTTGACAAACGATGAGCAATAACTATTGTTGTTCGGTCTTTGGCAACGTGCTCCATCGCCTTTTGGATAAGATCCTCAGTTTGATTGTCAAGCGCTGAAGTAGCCTCATCAAGAATCAATATTGCCGGGTTCTTGATTATTGCGCGAGCAAGTGCAATCCGCTGGCGCTGTCCACCTGAAAGCTTCTGTCCACGTTCACCAACTAAGGTATTATAGCCTTCTGGCAACTGACTGATAAAACCATCGGCTTCAGCTAATTTGGCAACCCGGATAATTTCCTCATGCTTAGCCTCAAATGTACCGTAGGCGATATTATCAGCAATAGTTCCATCAATCAAAAAGGTATCCTGACTAACTAGACCAATCTGCTGGCGTAATTCGGCTAGCTGTAATGAAGTTATTTCCTGATTATCAATCAAAATCTGACCGGAATTATAGCTATAAAAACGTAGTAGTAGCTTAACTATGGTAGATTTACCTGAGCCAGTACTACCAACAAAAGCAATCGTCTCACCACTTGTAACATTAAACGATAAATCACTAAAAAGCTTGTCCCGCTCATGATAGGCAAAATCAACCTTATTAAATTCAATCTCCCCACGACAGGGCAGCATAAGTTGATTCGGTCCGGAAACAATATGTATCGGTGCATTTAATAAGCCCATTACACGATTAATTGCTGCCATTGAACGCTGATACATATCGGTTACTTGCGCCAAATAGGTAAGTGGCCACAACAACCGTTGCGATAAAAATATCAGAATACTATATGATGCAACTTCTATTTTTCCATCAATCGTCAGTAATCCACCATAAATTAGAGCACCCAGAAAGCCAAGCATAACCGCCATCCGAATTACCGGAGTTACTGCCGCTGACATAATGATAGCTTTTTTATTCGCATCAGCATATTTCTGGCTAAGTTTCGTTATCTGAATTAATTCATGAATTTCGGTAACAAATGCCTTAATTATCGGTAAACCAGATAAATTGGTATTTAATTTACTATTTAACTCACCTGCCGAATTACGCACACTTAAATAGCGTGGAGCAAGTTTTTTGCGGAAATAGAAAACACCGATTACAATTAATGGCATTGGTAAAAAGCTAAGTATAGCAACTTCTGCCGATATCATAAAAAATATGATACTGATGATTATAGTTGAAGATATTATCTGTAGAATCTGATTAATACCATCATTGATAAATCGCTCTAGTTGATTAATATCATCATTAAGAATCGCCATCAAATTACCTGTCGCCTGATTTTCAAAATATTCAAGCTCTAGCTTTTGCACATGTGAATAGGCATCAAGACGCATATCATGTTGTAAATGTTGTGCCAGATAACACCACTTTAATGAATACAAATATTGAAATAATGACTCCAACACCCAAGTAAGACCAGTAAATAAACCAAGTATCACTATCTGCCATTTTACATCGTGAATACCAATTTTAGCTAATAAGGAGTCTTGGCGTTTAACAATCACATCAACCGCAACCCCAATTAAAACCTCAGGAAGAATATCAAAAGATTTATTTAATAGCGAATAGAACGAAGCAATAATAATATCTTTCCGATATTTACCACTATAACGAAAAAGTTTTAATAAAGGGTGCATTCTTAGGTTTATCCCGCAATATTTCTAACATTATTGGCAATATTCATCGAAATATTGTCAAGTGGCAAATCATTATCATCATAAGCAAATGGGTTTTCAAGCTCATCTGCAACTGCTTCAAGCCCCCAAAGTACATAAATCATTACGATAATCATCGGAATAACAAAAAAACCAAATGTACCAGCCCAACCAAATGGGAATATCAACATGTAGAAAAATAATGCCTGCTTGATTAACACATTAAACGGTAGCGGAACTGGCGTATTAAGAATCTTCTCACAAGCTCCCAAAACATCGGTAAAAGCCCCCAAGTTTTCACTTAATACTAAAAACTCTTCAAGCTGAATTTTTCCCTCCTGACGACATTTACTGATAACCCGATTCATTTCCCGCAAAAGAATATTTGGTAAATGATCTTGTTGACTATGTGTTACTCCAAGTTCAGTCATTATTTCCATGCATTTATCGGTTTCACGGCGTAAGTGGCATTTTAATAATTCAGGAAATCTTGCCAGATACTCCTTAAATTCAGGGTAATTATTTAAACCAAAAAAAGCATCAAATCTTAGTGCCAAATTACGTGCATTATTGGTTAATTGCCCCCACAACCCACGCCCTTCCCACCAACGAGCATAAGCAGTATTCACCCGAAAAGCAATCATGATTGAAAGGACAAAATTAAATAGTAAATGAAACTGTCCAAGATAAGCAAAATCATTAATAATGCTATAATAATCATGCAAAAAGTACTCGGCAGCACTAACTAATGAGGCGTAAATAATCATTAGTATTACAATTGGTCTTAGACGTCTAAATACATTTTCCTGATGAAAATTAAATAAAAAATGTACCCATGCTTTTGGATCATAGATTTTAATTGGCATCGTTATTTATTCTCCGTCAATACTTCACTCACATTTTTTCCTTTCAGACTAGCACTAATCGCCTGATTCATTCTTCGACTCGCAAAATCGTTACTCACATCATTTAATTGATTAGTTAAATTTTTAATCTGACTAGTAGCTTCTGTATAATCATCTACTATCCGAGCAATTTTAACTTTTAGTTGCATACTCACATGACTGATTTTATCCATTTCACCATCTAAAAGCAAATCAGAATCTTGAATAATTGCTTTTTCTATAGAATCAATCAATGCTTTAGCATCTACAACAGCTTCCTGATAAAACCGCATTTGCATGTCTTTATCAGCATTATCAATTGATTCTGCTAACATAGATTGAATTTCATCACCAGATAAACCATAACTCGGTTTTACCTCAATCTGACTAATAATCCCAGTACTCATTTCTTTGGCACTTACAGTTAATAGCCCGTCTGCATCAATCTGATAAGTAATCCTGATCCTTGGCTGCCCAGCAACCATTGATGGGATTCCACGCAGCGTAAACCTAGCAAGTGAACGACAATCGGCAACCATTTCACGTTCACCTTGCACAACATGGATAGTCATTGCCGTTTGTCCATCTTTATACGTAGTAAATTCCTGTGCCCTAGCCACTGGAATTGGAGAATTACGCGGAATGATTTTTTCGGTAAGTTCCCCCATAGTTTCAACACCAAGAGATAATGGCGTTACATCCAGAAGAAGCCAGTCATCTTTGGTATTTCCAACTAAAACATTCGCCTGAATACTAGCGCCAATCGCTACAACCTCATCCGGATTAATCGAAGTAAGTGGTTCTTTAACAAAAAACTCTCGAACAGCTTGACGAATTGGTAACAACCTAGTTGAGCCACCTACCATTATGATTTCATTGATATCATCTTTGCTTAATTTTGCATCACGTAATGCCTTTTTTACTGGCAACATGGTTTTTTGCACAAGATTATGCACAATTCCTTCAAACTCTACGCGAGTGATTGAAATATTTACAATTTTCTTACTTGAAAGCACCACATTCAAGGCGACTTTCTCTTTTATTGAAAATTGTTCCTTGACTTCTCTAGATTTTACTAATAATAAGGCGGTATCTTCATCACTTAGCTGTGATAAATTTGATTTTTGTAATATATAGCAAAATAGACGATGATCAAAATCATCTCCACCCAAATGGGTATCACCACTAACGGCAAGTACCTCAAATACTCCTTTATTTAGGCGTAAGATTGAAACATCAAAAGTACCACCGCCCAAATCATAAACCAAGAAGATACCTTCCTGTTTACTATCAAGACCATAAGCTATCGCTGCCGCAGTTGGTTCGTTTAACAACCTTAAAACATTTAATCCAGCTAGTTCAGCTGCATGCTTGGTTGCGCTACGTTGGGCATCATCAAAATAAGCAGGAACGGTAATTACTGCCCCAACTGCCTCCTCACCCAAAGATTCTGTTGCTAGTGCTTTTAGACTTTTTAATATATCAGCAGATACCTGTACCGAATCTTTAATTCCCTGTCGGGTATTAATCTGGATATGACTTGCCTGCTTTACAAATTTATACGGATAGGTAATTTCCGGATCCAGATCAGCAAAGCTTCTACCCATAAATCTTTTTACCGAGACTATCGTATTTGCTGGATCAGTGACTCTTAGCTTCTGTGCCGCACGACCAACCAGAATTGTATCCTCACCGTAATTTACTACCGAGGGGATTAAATTTTTTCCATCCTGATCAGATAACACTACCGCTTCACCACTTTTAACAGTGGCTACTAGCGAATTAGTCGTTCCTAGATCGATTCCAATTGCAATATTTCTCTGATGCGGAACTCCAGACATTTCTGGTTCTGCAATTTGTAACAACGCCATATTTTCCTACTCATTTAGATTTCTGCAATACTACTTGCAACTAATTGCTGCAATTTCACATAAAATGATAATTGTTTAATCGGCTCAATAATTAACTCAAGTTTATCATTAGTAAATAACTCATCTACCTGTTGAACCAATTTTTGTTCTTTAGCTTGCAATTTATTTTCAATTGCCAAGAGCTGATCAAAGTCTTGATTGTCTCTAGCCTCATCAATAGCTTCGCGAACCTCAATCTGCTCTAGCAAAAAAGCATGGCTAAATTTGGTTTCATGTACCAGATCTATTTCCACACCCCGTAATTTTAACAGATATAGCGCTCTCAATAATGGACTAGCGAGAGTTCTATATGCTTCATTTATATAACTAGAAAGTATTAATGACTGATTTGCTACCTCTATAGCTTGATTAGAGTACTTATCCGGATGATATTGCTTTTGCAATTCACGCATATTATTTTGGATTTGTTCCAGATTAATATTAAATATCGGCTCAATACTAAATAATTCAAAAAAATTTAACTTTAACAGTTTATCCATATTCCATTTATTCTTAATTTTTATAATAGACCTCTTTCTTAACCTGCTTCTTTAACTCTTATTCGTTGTCATAAAGTCTTTTGCGATACTCATGTACTTACATGTACATTCCGTTTCTCAAAGCCTTTACTCCTAGTCTAAGAGCAAAATAATTGGTTATGAAAGGGCTCTAATATTATAAGGGATAAATAAAGTAAAAGCCCCATTAAGGGGCTTTTACTTTATTTGGTATTATACCGTGAAGCTCTCTCCACAACCACATTCATCTTTTACATTTGGATTTGTAAACTTAAATCCTTCCTGCAATCCTTCCTTGGTGTAATCAAGGACAGTTCCGTCAAGATACTTGAGACTTTTCTGGTCAACAAATATTTTTATACCATTTGACTCAAACATTTCATCATCTGAATTTGAGCTATCGACAAATTCAAGCTTATAAGCCAGTCCAGAACAACCAGTAGTTTTCACACCAAGACGTAAGCCAATTCCTTTGCCACGCTTAGATAAGAACGCCTGTACCCGACTTGCTGCCGCTTCAGTTGCACTAATCATTATTTATTCACCTATTTACCATGCTTAGCCTGATAGTCTGCAATTGCAGCTTTTATTGCATCTTCCGCCAAAACAGAACAATGTATTTTTACTGGTGGTAATTCTAATTCGTCGGCTATTTGACTATTTTTGATGGTTTTAGCTTCATCTAGAGACTTACCTTTTAACCATTCAGTTACTAAAGATGAAGAAGCAATTGCCGAACCACAACCATAAGTTTTAAATTTAGCATCCTCAATAACACCGTTGTCACCAACTTTAATCTGTAGTTTCATAACGTCACCACAAGAGGGTGCACCAACCATACCAGTACCTACATGTGGATCATTTTTATCAAGTGCTCCAACATTGCGTGGATTTTCATAATGATCAATTACTTTGTTTGAATAAGACATTTTAAATTCCTTTTAATGCAAAATTACGTCGCGTTGGGTATCGTGTGAATCCCATTGGAAATTTTCCACATCAATACCATCTTGAAACATTTCCCATAATGGCGAAAGTTCACGCAGTTTTGCTACTTTTTCCTGCAATAGTTTAATTGTATAATCTATTTCTTCTTCAGTATTAAACCTGCCAATACTGAAACGAATTGAACTGTGTGCCAATTCATCATTCCGTCCAATTGCCCGAAGCACATATGAAGGCTCAAGAGACGCAGAAGTACATGCTGAACCACTCGATACTGCAATATCTTTAATTGCCATCATTAATGACTCACCTTCTACAAAATTGAAGCTAACATTCAAATTCTGTGGCACGCGATGCTCAAGATCACCATTAACATATATTTCTGGGATTGCTTGTAGTCCAGTTAATAATTTATTCTGTAAATACTTTAGTTTTGGTAATTCCACAGCCATTTCAGCTTTAGCAATCGCAAAAGCTTCACCCATACCAACTATCTGATGCGCTGGCAAAGTACCTGATCTAAATCCACGCTCATGTCCGCCACCATGAATAAGAGGTAACAAACGAACTCTTGGTTTACGTCTTACATAAAGTGCACCAACACCTTTTGGCCCATAGACCTTATGTGCCGAAAAACTCATCAGATCAACATTAAGATCAGTAAGACTAAAGTCAACCTTACCCACCGCTTGAGCAGCATCAACATGAAAAATAATACCTTTTTCGCGGCATAATTGACCGATTGCCGAAATATCCTGAATTACACCAATTTCATTATTAACAAACATAACTGAAGCAATTATAGTATCAGGTCTAATTGCGGCAGCAAATTTGGCAATATCAATCAAACCATTTGTTTCAGGAGATAGATAAGTTACTTCAAAACCAACCCGCTCTAATTCACGCATAGTGTCAAGAGTAGCCTTATGTTCAGTCTTAACCGTGATCAGATGCTTACCCTTTTCCTGATAAAATTCAGCTGCACCCTTAAGTGCCAAATTAATTGACTCAGTAGCACCAGATGTCCAGATAATTTCCTTACTATCACAGCCAACGGTATCAGCAACTTGCTGCCGTGCATTTTCAACCGCAGCCTCAGCCGTCCAGCCAAACGAATGCGAACGCGATGCCGGATTCCCGAAATCATCTGTCAAGTATGGCAACATTTTAGCCAGTACCCGAGGATCAATTTTAGTAGTTGCCGAATTATCCAGATAGATTGGCAATTTAATTTTCATTCAACGTAATTCCTTGTTAATTTGGACAAAACATAATTTTTGCAGGCTCATTGGCGTCTGCTTTTTGAATTAGATCTTTTAAGGTAATTTTATCTAAGTAACTATATAATTCAGAGGTTAACCCAGCCCATAAATCATGAGTAAGACATTTGCGGTTATCTTTACAATTTTTATCACCACGACAGGTTCTAGCATCCATATCTTCATCAACCGCTCGAATTATTTGAGATATGTTTATTTCATCCAAATTTCGATTAAGCATATAACCGCCACCTGGACCTTTATAGCTTTTTACTACCTGGTTTTTACGCAGTTTAACAAACAACTGCTCCAAATAAGAAAGAGAAATATTTTGTCTCTCACTAATATTGTATAGCGTAATAGGTCGTGAATTACTTTCACTGTAAATGGCTATATCCAATAACGCAGTAACTGCAAACTTACCTTTTGTAGTCAGCTTCATAACCGTAATAAACCTATAAAAAATTATTGGCACGGATTTTACATTAACCCACTAACTTTGTCAAGTATATAACATTATTTATTTTAGCTATATTTTAAGCTAATCAGCATACCCATTATTATACAATATCCGACAATTTTAGTCAACTTTTCAAAAAGTATAGTTATAACATCGCAAACAGTAGTAAAATAAGTGCTAGTCACATAGATAGGTCAGAAACATGAAACGCATCAGCTTTTTAAACGGAAACTTCATTGATCACTCGGAGGCATATGTCCATATCGAAGATCGTGGGATACAATTTGCCGATGGAGTATATGAAGTAATTCTTTTGTACAAAAATCAACTGATAGATAATGAATGGCATCTTGATCGACTGTTTCGTTCGCTAAATGAAATTAACATTAAACTACCCTATACCCACGAACAGCTTACCAATATAATGATGAATTTATGCCAACAAAATAATCTGGAAAATGCCTCGCTATATATTCAGGTAACCAGAGGTGTTAGTAATAGAAATCAGCTAATTCCTAAAGGGATTAATCCAACATTAATCATGACGGTTTCACCCTTAATCGTAACTACACCGACGAGCTACTAAATGGCTATTCAGCCATGACTCTTGAAGACATCCGTTGGCAGCGCTGTGATATTAAGTCAATTAGTCTGCTCGCCAGTTCTCTAAGCAAACAAAAAGCAGTTGACTTTGGTTATTCGGAAGCAATTTTAGTTCGGAATAACATCGTTACTGAATGCTCTTTTTCAAACTTATTTATAGTCGACAATAATGATAATTTAATCACCAAGAACCTTGATAATCATGTTCTTGCTGGAATAACAAGGAAAAGAGTTATCGAGTTAGCAAAAATAGCAGGAATTACCGTAATTGAACAACCATTCTCACCAGATGAACTAATTGCAGCAAAAGAAGTATTTGCAACAAGCACTACTTTACTAATAAGACCATTAACCAAAATAAATGAAACAATCGTCGGCACAGGTAAATGTGGTTCTATGACGAAAAAGCTTATTGAAAGCTATCAGCAATTTTTAAACGTAACTAATCATGAAACAAACACAGCTAACCGATAAAGATGCTCTAGAACAAATTATTTCTGCCTTGGAAATAATTGCAACCACATCACCACACCAAATGTATGGAGTAAAAAATCACCAGTCAGAAATGATATATTACTCAAAAAGTTATGCCGATTTTCTTGGTATTGAAGCAAGTGCAATTCTGGGAAAAGCTACCTATTCGATATTATATGATGCAGCTGACATTGAATCAATAATTTTAGATGAAGATAATTCTGTCATGGCAGGGCGTAAGCCTGTCAGATTTCTAAAAATAAACCGCATCAATGGGAATCTGAAGCCATACGTATGTATAAAGTCTCCATTAATAAATAAATCAACAGGTAATGTAATTGGAATATTATTGCAAGGACTAGAAATAAGCGCACTAAATCTAAACCACGAAATTATCCGCTCATATTTAAATTTCAACAAAAAACATAATGAAAATAGAGAACTTCTACCATTTTTAACTAGACGTGAACGGCAGGTAGTATTTTTTTTCATGAACCAGCTTACCAGCCAAGAAATTGCTGATATTATTTTTAAAATTGAAGGCAAAAAAATCAGCAAAAGTACGATTGACAGCCTATTTAATGACCAGCTTTATATAAAATTTAATGTAGCTAGTCGGGTAGCTCTTTATCAAAAACTTGAAGAGCTTGGCTACGATAAATTAATACCATCAGATGTCCTTACCAGCACATCAACCCCATTAAAAATCATTCACACCTTTTAAACAATTTTAAGCAAATTATTTTTCAAGTACAAGTTGTTTATCAATTGAGCTAAAAATATTTTCAACTCGGTTACGGTCATAGGGTATAAAACCATTAAATAGACTGATGCCATTCATTTTGTGATTATTCAATAATTCAAAGAACTCAATAACGATTTCTTTAGCTAGACTCTTATGTACTATAATTAATGGTGTAGGCAACCCATCTAACTCATCAATTACCCGAGTATTTTGCGCATTATCTACATTTTTCAACCAAACATCTCTGTAAACCACTGTTGCAGCAACCTCCCCTGCTACAACTGCATCAATTTGTTTTTGCCAAGCACCAACTTCAACAATGTTATTAAAAAAATTATTAATCGAAAATCCATTTCTTTGAAGCAATAAGATTAATCCAAAATAACTAGTAGTACAATAGGGGTGGATATAACCAATATCAAGATTTTGCAAATCTGCCAATTTATTATACGGGCTATCTTTTTTTACAACAAGCACAACATCCATTGCTGCACTTCCGGATTTACCCGTCAAAGCACTAGCAATGGGAACATAACGAGGATCATCCTTCAAATGATAATAATTGGCAACTGGCAGATATGATATTCCAATATCTTTTTCTTTAAGATGGTTGGTTAATAAGCCCATATCATCGTAGTTTTTAATTACTATATTATGCTTACGAAAGAAATTTAGCCAGGTAGGTTCATGTATAGGAAAATCAAGAAATTCGTCAAGAGCAAAAATAATTTGTTCATTCATGATATATAACTCCCTAAAATATTCGCTTTATTTATCAGAGAATCCATTTGTACTTAGGCATTCCAACCTAAATTGGCTTAGGAAAACAAAGCAATGGAATATATCCTAAATTTTACCATTAATACACAACCTATTCCAAAAGCAAAACTCTTTTGTACTGGCCTCAAGTTTAACCCTTGCGTTCTTAGTCATGATACTAGGTTATTTAGGCAATGATTATTGCCCACTACGCACAGGCCAAATTGGATAGTACCCTCCAATATCATCAACTCGTGTAATAAGAGGAAGAAAGAAACTAACTTGCCAAGCATTAGATGTATAGCTAAAAGCATCCACAGATGATGTCCAATAATAATTTTCCTGAGGATTGGTGAATCCTTGAGCAATCAACCAATTTGTTTGACCTTGATCAATAATGCCATAATTGATCAAACTCCTTAACTCATTAACATTTGGCAACCGCCAGTCCGTATGCCCACATAGATTATAATTAGGATCAGATGATGATGCATTAATGTTTGAAATTTCTGTTAATGCTGAATTCCAATCCAAATCGCCAAATAAATTAGCATCTTTTGCCCACATCAGACCAGTTAATTTATCAGTAATACAATTGGCCTCAGTACCGTTACCGACCACAAATCGCGGACTTGGCCAAGTAACGCCAACAGCAGGATTTCCATCACCTCCAGCAGGAACGCTATATCCATTCATGGTTGCTGTTTCCCCGGTCTGTGCAATAAGCGCAGTAGTTTGGGGAGTCGTCGTCGTAGAAGGATTACCTCTAACTGCAAGTGTATAATTTACCCCAGATGTCTTAACTACTGTTCCGATATTACCTTTATTAAATGATACACATAATGCTGTAGTACCATTAGGTTGTGCCGTTGATGAACTCCAATATACTGAGATATTATCTACTAAACCACTAAACCCTTGATTTTCAAGCCAAGTTTTCTGATTTGCCTGTCCATAATTAACCAAACTATTTAGTTCGTTAATATTTGGTAAGCGCCAATCACTATGCCCACATAAACTTAAACCATCCACATAAGTTAATGCGGCTGACCAAGTCCTAGAAGTGTTGTCAGATGATTTTTGCCACATTAAACCAGTTAAATTATCAATAATACAATCGGCTTCTGCGCCACTTCCCTGTACAAATCTAGGGCTACCTGACCAAGCCAAGCCCTCTTGTAAAACACAATCAGATCCAGCAATATTACACCCAGATGGAGTTGTCCCGGTTTCACCTGTTTTAGCCAAAAATACAGCTGGGGCAATAACCGAAAAAGGAATATTGGTTTGGCTTGGAGTGATACTGCCACTATTGGCAATATCTACGCTATAATTATTAGCAGGTGTAATATTCCACCCCATGGTTAAATTAAAAGTACAACTTGTGTTATATGGCTGATTTTGAGTTTGCAGCGTGCATGAGACCGGGGTTTGTGTAATGATAATTCCCAGAGCATTTAATGCAGCGCTATTGGTAATCGTTAGAGTTTGAGTTGCTACCTCATCGCCTTGAAGTGTTGCCAATATATTGAAGCTTCCTCCCTGAATTACTGCGCCACCATTAGTAAAGCCTGGTGTTGTGACTGTTATCGTTGGCTGCGTTACTAGATTAGTATAAACAGTTCCAGCACCCGAAATGGTCTGATTAGTATAGCTACCACTACTATCAGTCCAACTTGCTGTTACATTAGCTAAATCTAAATTATGTGCGCCAGTAGTTGAATCATTTAGAGTATATATATCAGTACAGCTTGCATTCTGTAGCATAGCACCCTGATTACCATCACAACCATGGGTAGTAAGGCTAAAGCCATTAGCAGTTGTAAAGTTAGATGTTGTAAAATTATTTGCAACTACATTAGTCGTATTAGTATAAACCGCATTAATCGTGTAGGCATTACTTGTATAGCCCTGATATGGATTTCCTAAGCCTCCAGTACCTGAAAGGAAATTAACTCCAGTTGACTGTAAATTAAAGCTTGCGGACGGTGCTGCCGTCACCGTTCCGTTCAAACCGACATTAGCTGTAGTTGTTGCTGCAGCTCCGACATATCCTACATAACCTACGTTAAAAGTTCCTGACTTGCTACCCGCGCTACCATTAGGTGCTGGTCCAAACTGAGTATCAATGCTACAACTATTATTACCACTTACACTAGAAAGACTACCGCCAGAATTGCATGTTCCTCCAGATATAACATGAAACAAGTTGCCATCAGTACCCGCAAAATTAAAGACCAAATTAGTTGCTGTTTCATCTCCACTATTAGTAAGGGTATATTGAATTGGTGTGCTTACCGAACTATTATTGCTTATGATTGAACTATAAGTTTGGCTTGTATTTGGCGATAAGCTTAAATTAGCAGTTGCCTGAGTTACTCGATAACTAACTGTTGCTGTTGCAGGTGTTGGTGCTGGTGTACCATTATCATATTTATATTCAACACTAATCGTTCCTGTTTGAGCTGGATTTACAATATCACTATTGGTATAAATAACCGTTACATTACAACTACCACCATTTGCAGCTAAATTGTCACTGATAGTTGCAGGACTAGCCCCTCGAGTAACATTACAAGAGGTACTAGGATTGCTCCCACTAGCTATAGTAAAATCGTCTGGTAATGTAATTACCATATTATTTTCGTCTGTATTCCCAATATTAGTTATAGTCATTTGCTGGCTTGTTGTGCCCACTGCCGTTGTTGTATAAAACGTATTTGGACTAACTACCGCAGTCAACCCTGCCAGCGCTGGACTTGGACTTGGACTTGGACTTGGACTTGGACTTGGACTTGGACTTGGACTTGGACTTGGACTTGGACTTGGACTTGGACTTGGACTTGGACTTGGACTTGGACTTGGACTTGGACTTGGACTTGGACTTGGACTTGGACTTGGTGTAGGCGTTGGACTTGGGTTTATATTTTGCGTGACTACTCCAATTGTACTAGCCTCACTTTGCGCATTATTATATGTCAATTCCATACTTCCAGCACTTATTGACCCTGATGAATCTTTCAATTTTAAAACTGCAGTTGCGGTTGCTCCTGAAGCCAAACTCACCGGGTCAAAAACTACTTCAATATTCGGATTATTTACGGCTAATTTCTGAAGCTGCGCGATTGCATCTCCTGTATTACTAAATGTAATATATTGTTCCGTACCTATTTTCGTCAGATATACTGCCGCTGGTAATATATCAGCTATTCCTATATTACTCGCAGTGGTCAGAGTACCACTACTTTTTGCTGTCGATATTATCGTTATACTACCATCTGATGCAATTTGCCTTGTCTGTACCTTTATTGTCTGACTTAGATTACTTCCCAAAGGGATAGGTAATAGAATACTAAATGTTGATCCTTGGGTATAATTACTTACCTCACTAATTAATTGCTGGTTTGGTATCATATTACCATTTCCATCTACCAGCACAATATCATTGAAATTTCCTGCATTTGCAGATGCAACTAGTCCACTTACCAGTACAAAAGAAGTGCCATTAATTACCGTCTGGTAATAACTCAAGCTTACTCCATCTGCCCCGCTTAGATTATTATAAAATGATTGTTCAATGCCGATTACCTGTGTTACAGAACTACTGGCTTTCGATCCTTTAGTTAATTGGGTGGATAAACTAGTATCATTACTCACATTAAAGCCAAAACTCCCTGCAACAGCACCTGACTCAACAATTAGCTTTATATTACATTGGCTATAGCCAGCTATAATTGCACAGTTAGCTGCGCTATTTTCATCTATAGCAACATTTTTGCCACTACCGACAAAATTAGTCAAATGATAGCTGATATTTTGTACTACTTGTGAACCAGAATTATTAATGACTACATAACCAGAACCAGGAGTACCTGTGTGACTATAGATTATCTTCGGTGAGGTAATCTGTAGCTTACTTATATCACCATTATTCTTGCCACCTCCAGAATCTGTATTACCTCCACTATTGCTGCATCCACTACTTAATATTAAGCCACTAGTCAATAATGTTATAGAAATAACGGTTATTCTATTGATTTTCATTAGCGATTATTTCTACTTTCTATAATTTAATAGCCAACTTTTGTTTCTATAGTCAGACTGGCAGTTTTCTCAAATAAAAATAATTTCCCTAGCTGTGCATAAAGATTGCATAAATTCAAGCAGAAAAATATTTGGAATTCTAATAAACTAAATTAAAAAAGTAAAGCATAATAATTATGTCTTACTCTTCAGTAAACTCCAATAAATGAATGCCATTTTCTATGAATAGCAATGAAGGAGGAATTGTTGTAAGTATTCTGGATTGGCTAACTTTGGCTAACATGTTTCGAACAGAATGTGCAGAAAATTTTGGCAGCAGCTGACGCATTGTAATAGAGCTAACAGTTGAAGCAGAATATGGTTTTTTGTGTACTTTCATTAAAATTGAGGCTATCTCTTTATAGGACTTTCCAAGAAGCAGAAGAAATAAAATTTCCTGCTCTCGAGAGCTTAGTTCCACTGAGTTTAATTCATTACTTAGATCGCTCAAATTAAGATTTGACACAAGATTTGTTACGTTGAACAATTGATTAACCGCTTCCAGATTTAACTCATAGATTTCACCAACTCGACAAATTGGCTCACCATTATAAGGATTGTAAACCCTATAAGTTTCAAACCTGAAGCATTTTTTTATTTGATCAATTGGTGATGGATAGACCAAAATAAATTTGGCTTTTTTACCAGTTTCATTAACTATTTGGGATATTTGATACAGCTCACCAGCCAACTCAACCCCAGGAGCACTTGAATCCTGAAACCTTTTGCCAATTATTTCAGTAGTCGCACCGCTTAACCTTAAATATAGCTCGCTCGCATACAAGAATTTAAAGTCAAAACTATATACAGCAACAGCTTTGTCAGCACTCACCACTTGCAAACATTGTATATAGTATTCTAACCACTTTTTATTATTCATTAATAAGCATACTCAAATGAACAGTAACAAATGTGCTATTCGTCACTGTTCATTTATGAGAGTGTATAATCTAATATACTTAACATCATTACTTAAAACTAGCTATTACTCGAAGCTGAAGCAGCTGGTTTAGTAACTTTAGCCTTACATTTAAATAAAGCACCGTTTTTATAAAAACACTTCATATAAGTGCCATCATCGGCATAGAATTTTACCCGTTCCATATTAGCGTCATCACCATCCTCGTCATCTTCACCCTGACTTGGCAAAGCAACTGCATTACCACCGCCACCAGCATTTTTCTGTGGTGGAGCACCCACAACCACTGAAGCATTCCGAACTTTTGCACCCTTACAGTTCGCAAGAAGAGTAGATTCGCTTGTAGTTTTAGTTATTTTTTTGCCATTACAGGTATAAGATTGCGTCTGAAAATTCACAGTCTGCATTGCATAACATAGACTAGAACTTGATAAAAGTAAAGTTATCAACATTTTTTTCATTGTATGTCCTTTTCAATAATTTCAACTAGTAATTATAACTCACAAAGAACTGGGTTCCCCAATTATCACCGATAGTATTTTGCACTGGTACCCACTGATAAGCATAGTATGCCCAGAGGGTCAACCCACGCACTTGCGGTAAAGAATAGCTAACTGTTGCAAATGCTTCATTAGTTCCTGTCCACTGGTAATTACCTGTAACTAATGTTGTAAACGCAGGAGAAATTGTTAAGTTATTATCCAGAAAGCTAAACGATGGATTAATTTTATAAATTGTCCCCGAGATCCCCATATTTACCATATTGGTAATCCAACCCTCGGCGTATAAAGGATCCAAACCATCCGCATAAGTATATGGTGACACAATTCCACCACCTCCATAGGATGATTGTGGACCCCAAATAGTATCAAATGAAACATTTAAGCTAGCCCAATCCAATGTAGCACCAACCTGAGCTCCGACAAAATTACTTGAAATTTGCCCTAACCCATTATTCACTAAAGCATTGGTATTACCACCAACCTGATTATCAGTACCACCCTGTGCAGCAAAGTTAAACGATAAATTTTTATTTGCTGCCAGCTTCAAACTATTATCAGCATAAAGTAACGTTCCATAGTTTTCAAACTGATAACCCCACAAACGCAGGTTATAGTTATTATTCCAGCCCATATAATTAGCACCTAAGGCTACCGTACCAGCCGAGCTACCATCATGCACATTAGCATTTGAAATAAGACCGCTATAACCATCATAAACACCTTTATTATATAAGGTCTGACTATTAAAGCCCAGATTACCCGAAAATTGCGCAGCATTAAACGCAATCGCAGTTAACAACCACCCAGCACCAGGATAAACATTGACCATTGCACCTTGATAAGTTGCAAATGGCGTAATCTGGTTATTATAGTACGTACCACCAAGCCATGGGCTGTTGGTTATCCCAATGTAACCAACATCAACCTGTACAATATTGCCATACATATATTCAACAAAAGCCTCTGGAATTGAAGCAATTGCATTGGCCGGAACAAATGGGTTTCCATTTTCATGATAACCATTCATATTCCCTGCACCAATGGGATTGGCCACCGAAACCATACCACCAAATGAAAAACCTGCTACATAACCAGTTTGCCCAAAAAGATTAGTACCATAGGCATAGATGGGATAACCATTACCATTGGGGAATCCCTGAGCTGAATCAAAACCACTGTAGGATGCAGTAGCAGCAGAATAGACATTCCAAGTACCATCAGCAAACCATCGCTCCGCAATATTTTGATTTGCCATCTGACTTTCACTCACGATCTGTTTACCAACCAGACTAGGAAGTCCGATGTAAGGGTCTTGTGAATATGCCCAACGATCAATATACTGGGAATTAATATTTACAACTGGTGGGGCTGATTCGCTATCATCAGCATAGGCAAGAATACTGGAGCAAGAAGCCAGAATCAAACAGGTTAATTTCTTCATAACATTTATCCACTTAAAGGTCTGCCAAAATTTTATTGTACAAGGTTTATTGTATTTATTATTTTTATTTATTAATTAGCCGCAATTACAAGCACGTAGAGCGATGATTTACTGTAAAAATTTATCTAGTTAAAAATAAAACCTCAAACCAGATAAAATATAAACTACACCGTGATAAGCACTTGAATCAGATTTGATTATATTCCATTACTTCAGATAAAAACAATCAAACCTTCAATCAAAAATAAGCTTTTTTGAAAGATCCACAAAATATCATTTAATAACAATGTATTAATCAAACACAATTTAGTTGTAAAAAGGCACACCTTAAATCCAGCACAAAAGTTCGGTTGTTATTTATCTAAGAAACCAATAAAATAGTTGATGCATATCAATTAACTGCTAAAAGGCATTAATATGAAAGAAAAAAATATAAACTGGAATTCTAAATTTTACGATACAAATCATAACTTTGTAAGCAAGCATGGCGAATCTCTAATTCCACTACTAGCACCACAAGCAGGTGAGAACATCCTTGATCTGGGCTGTGGTACAGGTGATTTAACCCATCAAATTGCAAGCCAATGTAAAAGCATTACTGGAATTGATTATTCAGAAAACATGATAAATGAGGCTCAAAAAAAATATCCAGAGCTACGTTTTCAGGTAGAAGATGGTCATAATTTTTCAGTTGGCACTGATTATGATGCAGTATTTTCCAATGCAGCACTCCATTGGATGTTAGAGCCGGAAAAACCAATCCAGTGCGTATATAATGCATTAAAGCCTGATGGACGCTTTGTTTTTGAGATGGGTGGACATGGAAATATCCAAACTATTATTGATGCTATTAATGCTGCTGCAAGTAAACTTGAGCTTAAAGACAGGGCTCGGGTAAATTACTTTCCAACGATCGCCGAATATGCATCACTACTTGAAAAAAATGGCTTTAGCGTTACTTTTGCAGAGCTTTACCAAAGACCAACCCCGTTATCAGGAGAAAATGGACTTAGAAATTGGATAAAAATGTTTCGTGGCGGAATTTTAGAAAGCTTATCCGAAACACAAATCGAAGAATTTTTTAGCCATGTTGAAAATTATGCACGAGCAAAATTATTCAATGGCAATGCCTGGGTTGCTGATTATGTCAGACTCAGAATGATTGTACGCAAAAGAAATATCTAGTAACAATTAGAATAACTTTATATGCTATTGAAATACAACATTCATGCCTTGACTGAATACCATCAAAACTGTTAAAATTAAGGTTTTACCAAAACCAATTGCGGCAGCGCAGCAATAAAAGCTAATTTGTATAGACGTAGCAACGACTTAACCCAATTTTATATATTCAGGAATTTGAAATGGCAAACTTAATTTGGCAAAATGGAGCCCTAAAACCGTTTGAACAAGCAACAACTCACGTTATGTCACACGCCTTACACTATGGCACAGGAGTTTTTGAGGGGATTCGTGCTTACGAACAGGCAGATGGAACAATTGCAGTATTGGCACTTAAAGAGCACATTGAAAGAATGTTTGTCTCAGCAGACCCAATCGCGATGAAAATCCCATACACTCGTGAAGAAGTTTGCGCAGCAGTAGTTGCAACTGTAAAAGCCAATGAATTGAAATCTTGCTATATCCGTCCACTTGCATATTATGGTTTACCACCAACTAAAGTGCGCGTACGCCCTGATCCTAAAACACCGATTGAGGTAATTGTATATTCTTACGACATGGGTGATTATTTGCCAGATGTTGCTTTGGATGTTAAGATCAGTGATTTCATCCGTTTACATCCACAATCAACTGCGGTTGGTGCCAAAATCTGTGGACACTATGTTAATAGCCTACAGGCGTTATTACAAATCAGTGGTACTAAATATAACGAATTAATCATGCTTGATTATGAAGGTTATGTAGCTGAAGGTAGTTCAGATAATCTATTCATGGTAAAAGACAAAGTTGTTTACACGCCTGAATTGGGTACTATTTTGACCGGGATTACCCGTCAAATCGTAATTGGTCTAGCACAAGATCTTGGTTATAAAGTAGTTGAAACCAAAATCAAACCAGAAGAATTATATACTGCTGATGAAGTATTCTTTACCGGAACCGCAGTAGAAGTTCGTGCCGCAGGTACTATCAATGATAAAACCATTGGTAACGGCGAAGAAGGTCCGATTACGAAACACTTGAAAACAGAATATCTAAAAATCTGTCGTGGGCAAAACCCTAAATATAATCATTATTTAACTCCGGTAAAATAACAATGAAACAGAATATTATCAATAAAATTTGGAACACGCATCTGGTACATAGTAAAGCAGGATTTCCTGAAATGCTTTACATTGACCGCATTTTATTGCATGAAGTAACTTCAGCTCAGGCATTTGCCGAATTAAAAAACCGCAATATTCCGATTAGAAATAAACATAACATTATCGCAACGGTTGATCATAGTATCCCAACTGACAAGAACCGAATTGTGATAGCCGATGAAATTGCTCGCAAACAGGTTGATACTCTACGTGCTAATTGTAAAGAAACAGGCATAACTATTTATGATATAGATAGTCACCATCAAGGTATTGTGCATGTCGTTGGCCCAGAATTAGGCTTTACCCTACCAGGTAAAACTATCATTTGTGGCGATTCGCATACTTCAACTCATGGCGCATTTGGCGCATTGGCGTTTGGGGTTGGTACATCAGAAATCACCCATGCTATGGCAAGTAGCTGTATTTTACAAGATAAGCCAAAGACTTATAAAGTTGAATTTAAAGGTATGCCAAATCAGTACTTCACTGCCAAAGATGCGATCTTAAAGTTGATTGCTGAAATCGGTATCGGTGGTGGTAAAGGCTGTGTAATTGAATACGTTGGTGAATACATTCGTTCACTTAGTATGGAAGCACGCATGACAATCTGCAATATGTCGATTGAATGTGGCGCACGTGCGGGATTAATTGCTCCGGATGCAACAACATTAAGCTATCTTGAAGGTCGTGAATATGCGCCAAAAGGTGCAGACTGGGAACAAGCTAAACAGGAATGGTTAGCTCTAGCCAGTGATGAAGGTGCTGATTACGACTATAGCATCACTATTGATATTAGCGGTGCTGGACCAATGATTACTTGGGGTATAAATCCTGAACATGCAATTGCACTTAATGAAACTACACCAGCTATAAATGCTGGTGGTGATAAAGCTACGTTAGAAAAAGCTTATGCCTATACTCAGTTACAGCCGGGACAATCATTAATCGGTACTGCAATTGACTTTGCCTTTGTTGGTAGTTGCACCAATGGTCGGATCGAAGATTTACGTGCCGTTGCTAAGATTCTTGATGGACGCAAAGTAGCTAATAATGTAACCATGTATATCGTACCAGGATCAGAGCAAGTTATGGAAATGGCGCAGGCTGAAGGCTTAGATAAAATATTTGCTGCAGCTGGTGCTGATTTCCGTATGCCCGGTTGTTCAATGTGTCTAGCTATGAATCCGGATAAAGTACCGGAAGGCAAACGCTGTATCAGTACTACTAACCGAAATTTTATCGGGCGTCAAGGTCCAAATAGTATTACTCACCTAGCTTCACCACAAACGGTAGCTGCGAGTGCTGTTTTAGGCAAGATTGCTGGACAGGAGCATTTAGCATGAAAAAATTCACAACATTAAATAGCCATATTATTCCATTAGCAATTGATAATGTTGACACGGACATGATTATTCCTGCACAACACTTAAAAAGTGTCAGTAAAGAAGGTTATGGCGAAAATGTTTTCTCCGCATTAAGAAGCATGTATCCTGATTTTGTATTGAATAAACCACAATATAATACTGGTAAAATCTTAGTTTCTAAAGAAAACTTTGGTTGCGGTTCATCTCGCGAACATGCCGTTTGGGCAATCCAACAATATGGAATCGAAACAGTAATTTGTAATTCATTTTCAGACATCTTTTTTAATAATTCAGCCAAGAATGGTTTATTATTGATAACCCAGCCACTTGAAGTTATTAATGAGATGCTAGCAATTGCAGAACAAGACTCAACAGCAGTAATGACGGTTGATTTACCGAACCAATCAATTAGCTATAATGGTAAAGGTTATCATTTCGACTATGATGGTTTCCGTAAGCATTGCCTGATTAATGGACTTGATGATCTAGATTATCTAATGTCACATGCCAGCGAAATAAATAAATATGAGGAACATCATGGCAAAGCATAATATTGCAGTATTAGCTGGAGATGGTATTGGTCCAGAGGTAATGGCTGAAGCGATCCGAGTATTGGATACTGTAGCAAACAAATTTAATCATCAGTTTACCTACACTCACGCACTGGCTGGTGGAGCTGCTTATGATGAATATCAAGATCATCTACCACAGGCAACAATTGATATTTGTAAGAACAACGATGCAATACTTTTTGGTTCAGTTGGAGGCCCAGTTCATTTGCAACACGAAGCAAAATGGGCAAATTGTGAAGCAAAATCAATTTTAGCCTTACGTAAAGCGTTTAATTTCAATATTAACCTGCGTAAAATGACTATTTTCCCAGAAATTGCTAGTTTATCGCCGCTAAAACCTGAACTATTAAAAAATGGTCTGGATATCGTTATTTTCCGTGAGTTACTTGGTGATGTTTATTTTGGTGAACATACGCTAAGCGAAAAAGATGGTAAGCGTTATGCTTTTGATAGCGGTGCCTATGATGAAGATCAGGTTAAATCTATCGTTCAATATGCCTTTAATGTTGCCAAAACCCGGGGTAAAAAAATTGTCTCGGTGGATAAAGCTAATGTTATGGCGATGTCAAAATTATGGCGCCAAGTTGCTAATGAAGTAGCAAAAGAACATCCAGAGATTGAATACTCTGATATGCTAGTTGATAACTGTGCTATGCAGATTATTAAAAACCCTGCGCAATTTGATGTAATTGTTACGTCTAACCTATTTGGTGATATCTTATCCGATGAATTATCGGTATTATCCGGTTCATTAGGTATGATGCCATCGGCAAGTTTTAGTAATTCTGGCTTTGCACTGTATGAACCAGCAGGTGGTTCAGCTCCGGATATTGCGGGTAAAAACATTGCCAATCCAATTGCGCAGATTTTATCGGCAGCAATGATGCTAGCCTATTCATTCAATCTACATCAAGAAGCTAGCGCGATTAATAATGCAGTTAAAGCAGCTATTGTTGCAGGTTACCGCACAGGTGATCTAGCCAGCGGACAAGCAGGTGAAAAGATTGTCGGGACTAAAGAATTTACCGATCAGGTAATCTGTAATATTTAATTTTATGTGAGATAAGGACGTATAATGTCAAGCAAACAAGTTTACATATTGGATACCACCCTACGTGATGGACAACAATCACCTGGTGCCGGGATGTCTTTTGAAGACAATCTCCAGTATGCTGAACTCGCGCATAAATTACGGATTGATATTTTGGAAGCCGGATTCCCATCTGCAAGTAATACTGACTTTGCTATCGTAAACCAGATTTCAAAAAATATGGCAGCAATTAATTCAGCAATGCGCATTTCAGCATTATGCCAACTGCGTGAAGAACAAGTTATCCGCACCATGGAAGCACTAGCACCTAGTCTTGCAATCGGCAAAGCACGGATTCATATTTATGTGCCGGTAGATCCAGAATTAATGCCTGCTTCATTAGGTAAATTTGCCGAAGATAAGCCCGCTATTATTACAACCACCTATCGCCTGATTAAAATGATGGCAGATGCTGGCTTTGAAGTTGAATTTAGCCCGGAAGGATACTCACGTCAGCGTGAAAACTTTGATTTTGTAACTGATTTAATCCGAAATGCGGTAAAAGCAGGCGCAACTACAATTAATTGCCCAGATACCATTGGTGGCGCTTCACAATATCAAGGTGAAGAGTATTTCGTCCATAAAATGGCAAAACATAAGCAGATAATTGAAACAGAATTTCCTGATAAAGATATTATCTGGTCAATGCATTGTCATAATGACTTCGGAACAGCCCTAGATAATAGCCTATATGGTGTATTTAGTGGTGTAGCTCGTCAGATTGAAGGCTGTATAAATGGTGTTGGCGAACGTGCAGGAAATGTATCGCTTGAGCAATGTATTATGGTAATTCGCCAATTTGGACATGGCGCGCATTTACCTGAGAAATACCATACCAATATTGATATCTCACACTTAAAAGAAATCTCGGATTTTATCGCTGAACGAATGTTACCGCGCCAACCACACTCACCTGTCGTTGGTAAAAATTCAGCGAGCCATACCTCAGGTGGACATATTAATGCGATCCTGAAAAATCCATTGGCTTATCAACCATTTGATCCACGTGATATTGGAAGTGAAATTACTTTTGTCTTTGGCCCATTAAGTGGTAGTAATCACGCGCAGCAGATTATCCATAAATTCAAATACCGTTGTGATGATAATGAAAAAGTAGCTGTTACTCAATCGATCAAAGATTTTTATGCGGATAGACGTAAGGGTGTGACCGATGAAGAGTTATTGCAAGCATATAAATACTATCGTTCACCAATCAAACTCGAGCATCTAACTTATGCCAAAGAAGATGGTGGCAAAACTAGAGTAACATTCCATGGTGAATTTTTTGCTGAAAAAGATCTGGTAATCGACTACCAGGGACGCGGTTCCGCTTTAAGTGCATTAAATAAAGCCGTTAATAATCACTTGGCAAATACTACGGTTGTAGATTATAATTCACACTCCAAGGGAAGTACAGTTGATGCATTATGCATTTCATCAATCATTATTGATGTAAATGGAAACCGCTATAATGGTCAAGCTGAAGATGAGGATATTGAAATTTCTGCATTAAAAGCATTTATTGATGCTGTGAATAATGCGTATATCGAGACAAATTTTAGAGTTTAATAATAATTAAGAGAGCAAAACTATGAAAATAAACGGTGCTCAGGCAATGCTTGAATCATTGCTAGCGGAAAATGTAGATGTGGTATTTGGCTACCCTGGTGGCGCAATTCTACCCGTCTATGATGCATTATATGGCTATCGCGATAAAATTCATCATGTATTAGTCCGTCATGAGCAAGGAGCCGTCATTGCTGCTGAGGGTTATGCCAAATCTAGTGGTAAAGTTGGAGTATGTTTTGCAACTTCGGGTCCAGGCGCAACTAATCTGGTAACCGGGATTGCTGATGCAATGCTTGATTCAGTACCATTAGTTTGTGTGACTGGACAGGTTTATAGTACACTGATTGGAACTGATGCCTTTCAGGAAGCTGATATTATTGGGATTACTCTTCCAATTACGAAGTGGAATGTTCAAGTTACACGTGCTGAAGATATACCAGCAGCAATGGCTAAGGCATTTTATTATGCCCGTGAGGGACGCCCAGGTCCAGTAGTGGTTGATATAACTAAAGATGCTCAGCTTGGATTACTAGAAGAAGACTTTGCATACCAGCTTCATCAGCCACGTAAAGAAAAAGTTCTAAAATGTTCAGATATGAAATTTATCGAAATTGCTGATATTTTAAATAATGCTGAACGCCCACTGATTCTTGCTGGAAATGGGGTTGGGATTGCTGGTGCTGAAGATGAACTATTAAAGCTAGTTGATAAAGCAACTATACCTGTTGCTTGTACTTTACATGGTTTACATAATTTCCCAAGTAACCATGAACTATTTGTTGGTTTACTCGGGATGCATGGAAATTATGCTCCAAACATCATGACTAATCGTGCAGATGTGATTCTGGCGGTAGGTATGCGTTTTGATGACCGAGTTACTGGTAATCTTACTAAATATGCTAAGCAAGCTAAAATCATCCATATCGATATTGATCACGCTGAAATTAACAAAAATGTTAAATCATATATGCATGTACATGCAGATGCTAAGTATGCATTGACTAACTTGTTACGCTATGTCCAGCCAAACAAGCATCAAGCATGGCGTGAACTCTTCCTAAAATTACATCAGGAAGAACATGAGCAGGTTATCGTACCAGAATTAACCATGCAAAAAGATACCATCCGGATGTCGCAAGCAGTTAATATGGTATCAGAAAAAACTGATGGTAAAGCCATTGTAGTATCTGATGTTGGTCAAAATCAAATGGTTGCAATGCGTTACTATAAATTTAAACAGTCAAAATCACATATTAGCTCGGGTGGTCTTGGCACGATGGGCTTTGCCCTACCAGCGGCAATTGGCGCTAAAATGGCAAATCCAGATCGCGAAGTTATCTGTGTTTCTGGTGATGGTGGTATCCAGATGAATATTCAAGAGCTAGCAGTAATTTCACAGGAAAAACTGCCAGTAAAAATATTATTACTAAATAACAACTACCTTGGTATGGTAAGACAATGGCAAGAAATGTTCCACGAAGAACGTTATTCATTCGTTGACTTACATAACCCCGATTTCATTGGGATTGCAAAAGCTTATGGAATCAAAGGCTCAACTGTATCAGATCCAGCGCAACTGGAAGCAGCAGTTGATGAAATGTTAAATTCAAAAGAAGCTTACTTCCTAGAGGTAATCGTTGAGAAACGAGAAAAAGTGTTCCCGATGATGCCTCAAGGTTCTGCTGTTGATGAAATTAGATTGTCGTAGGAAGGAGAGTTACAATGACAAAACGTTCAGATGATATGCATATAATTAATATTGTAACCCGCAATTCTTTACGCGTTTTACAACGAATTTCTGGTTTATTTTCACGTTATAGTGTGAATATTGACCAGATGAGTATTTTTAGTGGACATGATGGGTTATCTTATTTTTCGGTGATTGTTTATAGTGATGATCATTCGGTACAGAAGCTGACTAATCAGTTACATAAAATAGTTGAGGTGTGTGATGTGCGCATCTTAAATCATAAACACTTTTAACAACTATTTATCTATGAAACAATGACTGTGTTAGATTACTTCTTGTGTATAATTTATACACGGCGGCGTAATCTGCCTTGTCCTTGTCTCAAATCCAAATAGTTTTAATATGAATTATAATTTTAATTTTTTAAGGAAAAAACATGGCAATCATGGATTTTGGTGGCGTTAAAGAAGATGTAGTTACTCGTGAAGAGTTCCCTCTAGCAAAAGCTCGCGAGATTTTAGCAAGTGAAACTATTGCTGTTATTGGCTATGGTGTACAAGGCCCAGGTCAAGCATTAAACTTAAAAGACAACGGATTTAAAGTGATTGTTGGTCAACGCTCACCTTCTAAATCTTATGATAAAGCAGTTGCTGATGGTTTTGTACCGGGTGTAACGCTATTCTCACCAGAAGAAGCTTTAGAAAAAGCTACGGTAATTATGTATCTATTAAGCGATGCAGCACAGATTGCTATGTGGCCTACAGTTCAAAAACATCTAACTAAAGGGAAAGCTTTATATTTCTCACATGGTTTTGGTGTTACTTACAAAGATCGTACCGGTATCGTTCCCCCAAGTGATGTTGATGTATTCTTGGTTGCGCCTAAAGGCTCTGGTACTTCATTACGTCGCCTATTCCTTGAAGGTAAAGGTTTAAATTCATCTTATGCTATATTCCAAGATGCTACTGGGCGTGCTAAAGAACGTGCATTGGCATTGGGTATTGGAATTGGTTCTGGTTATTTATTTGAAACCACATTCAAAA
This sequence comes from Aquella oligotrophica, assembly GCF_002892535.1. NCBI lineage: Bacteria > Pseudomonadati > Pseudomonadota > Betaproteobacteria > Neisseriales > Neisseriaceae > Aquella > Aquella oligotrophica. Next base: position 1,788,840 of record NZ_CP024847.1, read on the forward strand.
ATGAAGTGTATTCTGATTTAACTGGTGAACGTGGTATCCTGATGGGTGCATTAGCTGGGGTTATGGAAGCTCAATACAATGTACTTCGTAAAAATGGACACTCTCCTTCAGAAGCATTTAATGAAACAGTTGAAGAATTGACTGAATCATTAATTAAATTAGTTGGTGAAAATGGTATGGATTGGATGTATGCTAATACTTCAACTACAGCGCAACGTGGTGCACTAGATTGGAGAAAGCCATTCCGTGATGCAACTGCTCCAGTATTTGAAGAGCTATATGCACGTGTTAAAGCTGGTGAAGAAGCGCAACGTTCAATCGACACTAACTCACAGCCTGACTATCGTGTAAAACTTGAGGCTGAACTGGCTGAAATTCGCGATAGCGAAATGTGGCAAGCTGGTAAAACTGTACGCAGTCTTCGCCCAGGTAAATAAACCTTAACAGGTGTAAAAGTACCATGGTATGGTACTTTTACACAATTTTTTATCCTTATCTACGCCCCTCAGTTTCTAAAGTTTTTTTCTAATCTAAGAACCCGTTAACATTAGGCTTAATTCCGTTCAAGTAACATATAACGCTTAAAATCAACTGGACGCTTATTACTCCAGATCACATGCCATCCGGGATAATTAGTGCTACTATCACGATAAACAGAGATTAAGGCCTGATTACACCTCGAATTAGTAGCAAAGTCTCTATCTGGCTGGAGACGAATATCAGCAAAATAGTACCAAATAGCAGACTGTACGCGATTTACTTCATTAGTTGCGATACAGGAATTCTTTGAATGATCTAAATAAGGTCGGCTACTATCTACTATATCCTTGAAACTTAATACTGAATCAAACCATGGCAAACATAACGAAATAAATAATACCAAACAGAATGTAGTACCACTTGCCCAATTAGACACCATTTCACGCCCACGAATATGTTTACGCGTAACCATAAAAATCCAGATCGTAGTTATCAAAACGCCAAGAAGAACCTGCCAAAAATTAAAGTCAAACACATAGCCTGGAGCATAAAATTGAGCTTTAGCAAGTAAATCCTGAGGATACCCGGAATTTAAAGTAAAGTAAAGGATTATTACTGCAAGCCCACCAGCACCAAAGGCAAAAATACTAAACCAGTTCAACCAAGAAACAATACTAATTCGAATTGTATCAATTTCAACAGATGCGATAAACACAAAAGGAATAATTATTGGAAAAATTACTGACTCGTCATGGTGTCCGCTAATAATAGCAAAGAAAAAAAGTAAGCCAATAAAAGCAAGACTAAGTTTCAAGATTGGATCTTTTAATATTTGCCCTCGCCGTTTATATAAAGTCCAAAATGCAAGTATCCATCCCGGAATAAGATACCACACTAAGGTTTGAAAATAAAAAACTATATTGGTAAAGACTGAGGAATCAAAATTAGCTATTTGAGAATATTTGCTAACCCACTCGATAAAAAATTCATGATTTACCTTATTTAATTGCCAGCCATACGAACCAAAAATCATTGCAAATATAGCAAACCCAGTAATCAGTGTTAGAAAGTATGCCGACTGTTTCCATTGCCTATCAATTATAGGTAATAACATCAGCATAATCAAAGCAATTAATAAATATTCCGCTGTAAAATTAATTGAAATAAGCATTAATCCAACAGCAAGGACTCCCCCAGAGATTCCGGGCATTTTAATTGAATTTTGCAACGACCAGAAATATAAAGAAAAGCCAAGCAAAATTATAAGGTTAGGTGATAATTGATATGCATTATTGATAAATCCTATCGTGCTAATCATGATCATTACCACACTACGACCATTTTTGAAGGCAGAAAGCCCAGAACCAACCTTACCTAAAATATAAAGTGTCAAAAGAATAATTCCGGTATTCATCAACCGAATGGCATTGGCAACATCAGTAAAGTTAAAAATTTTGATAACTAGTGCGTATAGCCAAAAATAAAATGGCTGTAAATCTAGATATGGAGTATCCGGTGAAATATATGGAACAAGCCATGAATTAGTTTTGACTATACTTTTAACAATTGCCACCACATAAGGCTCATACGGCTCCCAAGGCGAATGGAAGAAGGTTGCCCCACTGATCCAGATAAGAACCATAACAAAAAGTAACCAAGGACGATCTTTACGCTTTGGTTTTACAGCAATAGAAGAATAAGTAAGCATATGACACCAAATAAAAATAGGTAGCTAATTAAGCTACCTATTTTATCATAGAACAAAATGCCGCAATTACTTGGCTGCAGTTCTTTTGCTAAATGCACCGTATTTCTGACGGAATTTATCCACGCGACCAGCACTATCTACTAGACGTTGTTTACCAGAATAAAACGGATGACAAGCTGAGCAAACTTCAATATGAAGTGCTTCTTTTGCCAAAGTTGACTTAGTTACAAAAGTATTACCACAACTGCAAGTTACTGACACTTCCTTGTAATTAGGATGAATAGTTTGTTTCATGAAGTGTTCTTTCCAAAAAATAATTGCGAGATTTTAGCATAAATAGCAGCCATAGCGCAAGTTAAAATTTATCTTTATGTTTAAAATCGCGAACTCTGAAGCCTAATAGAAAAAGCCCGCCGAAGTAACTAATGGCAGCAACTATGATCACACTAGCAAGTGAAATTACCCGTTTTAGCATATGTCCGCTAAAATCAACAGGGGTAAAATATAAAACTAACTCAATTGTCAACGCCATTAATAAAATTGCAACAACTAATCTGAAGAGAAAATTCCACCATCCAGATTGCGGTTGGTAAAGCCCCTTTTTAATAAGAAAGTAGCATAAATTAGCAGCGTTAATACAGGCACTTAGTCCGATTGACAATGAAAGTCCAGCATGCTTTAGTGGTCCAATAAAAACCAGATTCATTAATTGAGTACAACAAAGGACAAAAATAGCAATTTTCACTGGGGTTTTTATATCCTGATTGGCATAAAAACCAGGGGCAAGTACCTTTACCAAAATCAAGCCAAGTAAACCAATAGAATAGGCAATTAGTGCATAACTAGTCATCGTAACATCGTGAAGATTAAATTTACCATGCATAAATAAGGTCATTGTCAATGGCTTGGCTAATAATCCTAATCCAACAGTTGCAGGTAATGCCAAAAGAAGGCATAGCCGTATTCCCCAATCCAAAAGCTTTGAGAAGCTTTCCTTATTCCCTGAACTGGCATGGCGTGATAAACTTGGTAAGAGAATAGTACCTAATGCGACACCAAGAACTCCAGTTGGAAACTCCATCAAACGATCCGCGTAATACATCCATGAAATACTACCAGTTGGTAAAAATGATGCATAAATGGTGTTAATTACCAAACTGATTTGCGCAATTGAAACTGCAAAAATAGCAGGACCCATTAGCTTAACTACTTTTCGCACCGCTGGATTACGCCAATCCAATTTTGGTCTAACTAGCATATCAATTTTCTTTAGGTACGGTAATTGAAAAAGTAGCTGAAGTAAACCGCCAACAAAAGTTGCCCAAGCAAGCGTAAGAATTGATGGCTCAAAATAATGACGAAAACAGAGAATAAAAACAATAAAGCTGATGTTTAAAATGGTTGGTGTAAACGATGGAATCGAAAACAAACCCCAAGTATTGAGAACCCCACCGATTAATGAAGCTATCGAAATAAATAAAATATACGGAAAAGTTATTCTTAATAAGCTAACTGTTAATGCAAATTTATTAGGGTCGTTAGTAAAACCCGGAGCAGTAACCCAAATAACAACCGCAGCAAAAGTCATCCCTAATAATGTAACAATTAATAGCACTGTAGCGAGCACACCCATTATTGATGCGACGAACTCTCTTGTTTCCTGATGAGTTTTAGTATTCTTATGTTCGGCAAGCACAGGTACAAAAGCTTGTGAAAAGGCACCTTCAGCAAAAATTCGCCGTAGCAAATTCGGTAATTTAAATGCCACATTAAATGCATCAGTATAGGCACCAGCGCCAAAATAAATCGCTTGTAACATATCACGCAGAAAACCAAGAATTCGCGAAATAAGTGTCATTCCGCTTACATTGAGTAATGAACGTAACAGATTGGTCGATTTAGCCATTATTTACTATCCCGTATATATTTCGCCAGGCACTCGGGCAACATTCGGCTAAGGCTTGGAGTTTTATTTAAAAACTCATGCATAAATGCGATTAAACCATGAAAAACTGCAAAATAAAAAATCATTGTTGCCAGATACCAGTGAACTGATTTGATTATGTGGCGTTCCGGCTTTGCCATTCCCTTCATCAATGGTGGAATATCAATACCAAAGATATTAATAGTAACCCCTTTAGTAATGATTAAAACCAAACCAGTCATAGGAATAGCCAACATAAGAAAATATAGAATCAAATGCCCAATCTTAGCAAGCAATTTGTTGATTCCTGTTATTTGCAAAGGGAAGTCAGGATACTGATGAGTAATCCGCCAGATAATCCGAACTATCACTAAAATTAATAAGAAACAGCCAAGCTGAATATGTAACCATTTTAGATGAGTAGCATCCAGTGTGATACCGATAAAATACTCCAGAAAAATCACGGCGGCAATTAACCAATGGAGGGTTTTGGCCGCCTTGCTATAAAGATTATTGTCACTCATAATTTTTAAACTGTTTCCTTATAACGTTCTGGTTCAATATAATTAAGTACCTGCTGATGATAGACGCTATCTCCAAACTGTTCGGAAATTATACTGGCAATAAAGCATGCTAACAAAATTGGTAAACTAAACTGACTTGAATCGCTTAATTCAACTACCATAGCTACCGCAGTAATTGGTGATTGAGTAATCGCAGCAAGAAATCCTGCCATCCCAAGTAGGTAAAACTGAACTAACGGCACACCTGAAACAAAATGATGCAATAAATCACCTATCCCTGCTCCAATAGATAACGCAGTAGAAAAATATCCACCAGGCACCCCAGCAGAAACAGAGGCAATTGCCCCAAAAAATTTACCAATAGCGTAATACCATGGTGCATTTGTTGCAGTATCAAGAAAAATACTAGTTGAACCTGATCCATTACCAAATGATAACCCATTTGTCAAATGTCCAATAAAAGCTACAATTAGACCAAAGACTACGGCATTAACCAGATAATGTTGCTTACGCCAGCGATTAACAACCCAGGTTTTATTGACAGACATAAATACCATTAATTTAGTAAAAGCAGCCCCAGATAACCCACATAAAGCACCAATAATAATCCCCCAAATAGCAATACTAACACCATGATGTAAGTCAACTGGGTTTACCGAACCCATATAAGGCTTACTACCACCAAGTAGTGCATTAGAAACAAATACAGCAATTAGAGTAGCACCAACAAGGATTGAAGCAATTTTTGGACTAATTTTTTTAACATATTCTTCAATCGTAAATACCATCCCACCGATTGGCGCATTAAAGGCAGCAGCAACGCCTACCCCTGCACCAAGTTTTATAAGCATCCGTTTTTTCTTATCACTGATATTTCTGATCTGGGCAAATAAAGAAGAGCAAATTTGAATGGTAGGTCCTTCTTTACCTAATGAAGCACCACTAGCAATACTCATAAAAGTAAGAATAACTTTACCAATCAGCGAGTTTATGGAATAAATTTTATTTAACTTTTCTTCCTCAAAAATATCTACCGCATACCCCTGTGGTAATCCACTCCCATCGGCATGTGGGAAATATTTTTTTAAAAGAAAAACTATTACTACAAAGGTAAGCGGAGTATAAACATACATTGTCCAGCTAGTAGTTGCATAAAGAAAATGACAAAGCCAGTCGGCAAATTCGACTGCATAAGAAAATGCGGCACTAGCAGCGCCAACAACAACACATAGCACCAAAAACTGAAAACTGAATTCTTCCTTAATTTCTGCATATTTCATGGATATATTTTACCTTTCACGAATTCTGCCTTTTTTTACTGATGCCATATTAAAAATCTGACCGATCCGCTTATAATGACTATGTGCGAGTGCACAAGCAAGAGCATCCGCCGCATCTGATCGTGGAGCAGCATTTAAGCTAAGCATATGCATTACCATCTTTTTTATTTGTTCTTTATCGGCATGCCCATACCCAACTACCGCCTGTTTCACCTGTAATGCCGTATATTCAAAAACAGGTAAATCATGTAAAACACAGCCCGAAATTGCGGCGCCACGAGCCTGTCCAAGCATTAATGTTGACTGCGGATTGACATTGACAAACACCTTTTCAATACTTACAACGTCAGGCTTGTACTCTTTAATTATAAGGTCAATAGAGGTTAGAATTGTCCTTATTCGCTCGGGAAGACTATTTGAAGCGTCAGTCTCAATAACGCCAGATGCAATATAATTCAGATTACTTGAACTTATTTCATCAATAATCCCAAACCCGGTGTTTCTAAGCCCCGGATCTATGCCTAAAATCTGCATACATACCTATCAAATCAGATTCCGTTTATTTTAAAACCGTAACATCGCGTTTAGGAAACGGGATTTCAATATTTTTCTTACGGAATGACTCAATTATAGCAATATTTAGTTTATTACGTACTACAGATCCATGGTTTAATCCATCAAGTGGCCAGACCCTGATAAAAACATCAATCCCAGACTCATTCAATTTTTGAATATACACAGAAGGTTCCATATTCTGATTAATTTCTGGAACAGAAGCAATACACTCTCTGAGTGTATCAATAACTAACACCATATCTGAGGAGTAGCCAACTGAAATTACCATTTCAATCCCAATATTACTATTTGAATAAGTCTGGTTAATTACCGGATCAGTAATGAATTTTTCATTGGGGATAAGCATTTCAGAACCATCAAACCCCTGCATCACAACATAACGCGTGGTAATTCTGGTAACAGTTCCGGTGATGTTATTAATGATAATCCGATCACCAATCTTGATTGATTTATCAAGAAGAATAATAAAACCGCTGAGAAAATTACTAGCAATCTTTTGTAAACCAAAACCAATACCAACCCCAACTGCACCACCCAATACTGAAAGCGCGGTTAGATCAAAGCCAAGGCTTGGCAAAACCATAAAAACGCCAATAACTACTACCAAAATCTTTGAAATGCGAAGTAGAAGTTGCTTCAGGTTTCCATCAATATCATGTAGGTTTTTTATCCATCCATCAAGTACCAGTGTAGCAATAATCATTACACCAATTGCAAAAACAATTACAATCACCTCTCGGATAAAGTCCCACAATGAAAGCTGACTCTTGCCAAAATGTAACACTACTTTACCCAACTGATCCGCCAAAATCACATCCAGATTTGTTGTCCAGAAAATAATCACCATTACCAATGCTAGTTTAACCAGCATTTTTATGTGCTTTCGGTATTTATTATTCTTAAGAGCATAATCAAGAGTATATACTGTAGCTTTTATAAAAAGAATTATAATTCCAATTATTGCAAGACTATAAAGTAAGGTTGAAGCAGAGTTGTAGAAAAACATTGTAACTCCGCCTGCCATGACCGTAATAATTGAAAATATCAATGGTCGAATCGTCTTATCAAGCATTCCAAACCAAAAAATCCCAAGTCTGACAACAGAACGAGTAATCTTTCGCTTCACGGCACAGGCAAAAATATACGCCAGTATAACTGAAACCACAGCCAAACTAAGCTGAACTACTCCGCCGATACTAATCAAATCAGCTATATTATTGCTATTTATTAATAAAAATTCATTCATATATGTTCCTTTTCTATCTAGGCTAGATCATTCTTCTAATCAATTGCATAAACAAAATTAACCCCACTAATAGTATTTAGCTTTGCTTTACCCGGCTCAGGTTGTGAATTATAGGTTACTTGATAATTAAAGTTAATACCAAAACCATTGAAAACCTCAAGTGTCAAAGTGGTTATCAAATAACTTGAGTTATTATCAGTAGTTGCAACATTCTGTAGCTGCTCACTAAATGATACAATTTTATTCAGGTTAAGATTATAAGTAATTTGAGTTAACCACGATGGTTTTATTTCAACATTACTATTTACTACAACCTGCCTTTCCTGCACCCCGGGACCAAAACTAAATAACAAATTATTATTTTTATTTGCAAATAACTGCAATTGATAACCAGCATTTTGATTCCAGACATAAAAATATCCATCATTGGCATCATTCAAATACGATACTTGAGCAAAAACCCCATTATGAGTATCAAACATATAACTACCATTTTGCTGAATATACAGACGATTCTTATTGTCTGTCGAATTGGTCGAATAAATATAGTTATATTGCTCAATTGTATTAAAATTCCAGCCAATCTCCCCTTCAGATGGCTTATAATTGATAAGTGTATTAATCTGTGCATTACTGGTATTACTATCTCCTGTAGTTCCCCCAGCTCCAAAAGCAAATTGACTCCCATGCCATGGGTTATACGGGGTAGATTCCGAACTATTTATTACTACTCCTGACTCAGGCTCAAAAATCTGGCTTTTATATAAATTTGCCTGACTTTGATATAGTTGAAACATATAATAATTATAATCCATCGACTCATTCTGTAAATCTACTTTTTCATCCGCATATACACAACTATGAATAAAAAGTACTATTAAAATAAATAAAAAACCTGCCTTATTTCGCATTATGGGACACCAAAACTATTCTAGGCTTCATTATTTTACGGAGAGCTAAGAGAGTAGCAAACATGAAACAGCTAATGATCACAATAAAATAAGATAAACCAAATCTTGATTGAGAGCTAAATAGTTCAGCCAGCAAAGGAGCGCAACCAGCAATCGACATACCTCCATTAAAACTAAGGGAGCAAGCAGTCATTCGATACTTTTTGGCAAAAACTTCAGCAAAATAGCTTGTTGTATAAGAAGTTACGGCACAAAAGAAAATCACCATAAGGACAATACTCATTAGTCCATAATATGGGTTTAATACATGGAGATTAAATAAAACTCCGGCAACTAAGAGGCATAAGCAGTAGCGCTGAGCAACTTGTACCCGGTTTATTGAATTATTTGCCAAATAACCAAAAGTTGGGTAAAGTATTACTGAAATGGCTAAAATACCATTCATAACAAAAAATGCCATTTGCTTACTTAATCCAGCATGTAACTGCATATAGGTAACAAGATAGGTAAATAAAGTATAATAAATCATACCTGTTGATAGACTTAAAACAAGCATGCAAAAAAATCTCGAAGGCTGTTCTTTCATAATATCAGTAAACTTGAAACTAATTTTTTCCGCTACCAGTTCCTTTTCAATATGCGGTACCATTTTATGATAAAAATAAAACAAAACAATACTTAAAACAAATGGAACTCGCCAAATAAGTGACTTAATAAATAGCGACTCAGGAGTGAATAGATTAATAATGGTGATTGATAAATAACCAATTAAAGAAGCAGCAAAGCACCCTATTACCGAAATCGAATAAACTAAGCTGACAAGCAAAGAACGATTGGAACTGTACTTTTCAACAGCAATCGTAATTAAACCTGAAAATTGCCCACCTGCTGAAATCCCTTGGCAGATACGCAGCACGACAAGTAATACTGGTGCCAAAATACCAATTTGCTGATATGAAGGTAAAACCCCAATAAGCATTGTTGGTATCGCCATAAGCCAAATAGAGAGATTGACTGCATATGACTTACCATAGTTATCGCCCAAGATACCAAAAATAAGCGAACCTAGAGGCCTAGCTAAAAAACCTATAGCAAACGTTGCGAAAATAAGGATTAATGAAATAAGTCGATTATCGTTAGGAAAAAAGCTTTTAGCAATCTGTAATGCAAAAAGTCCATAAATAGTAAAATCGTACCATTCAATGATATTTCCAAATGAAGATTTAATAAAGTCACCCATATCGCGGGTTAATCCATTCTGAATCAGAATTTTTTTAAACATTTTGTACTCCTTTCAACGACAATCGATTTGTGCGTGAAATTTGAATAATTTACAAATAGTTGTTTTTATCGTAGATAACGTGCTAATAATCATTAGTTATTAATTGACTGATGTTACGCAGCCATGCTGGATCTTTCAAATTCGGCATGCTGCTTTTTAATTAATTCTAATTCCCTAAAAGCGGCCTTGGCTGCATTTAGGAATAACTTGCTCTTTAGAGCAAAATGATTTAGTTTAGTGCTGAATTTGTATCTCTCCAGTTTGGTATAAGAAACAATTGCAGCAAATATGTGTGTACATTGAGTTTTAACAGTTTTTGTCGGTGATTTGGTAATCGAAGTATTCTGTTTAAAACTCTTATGGTATTCCTCGACACTCCATCGTTTTTTATAGATGTTAAGGAAGTCATCACTAGTTAAATTCAGATTATTAGTAGCAAGGTATCTGATGCCAGTTGAGTTGTCTTTGTTTGTAAAGACCTGTTTAATTAAAAGTATCGGTAATTCAACATCTTTTAACCAAATACGTTCTGGCTTGAATGCTTGCAAATCTAATTGACTGATATTTGTCCAGTTAGGTTTATTCCTATCGCCAAAGGTTGCTAGGCGATTGGATTTTAAATCAAATATAAAGTATTTCTTCCTCTGGTGTATGAACTTCATATTTTCAACGGAAGAATACCAGGAATCAGCAAGAACATAACTGAACTTGATCTGATTCTTTAGTGACTGTAATATCTGCTTACGCATTAGCTCATTCTTGGTTATTGGGCTTTTGCATACTTCAGATTTGCTCTTGATCTCACAGTAGCTATCCTTAGCTATGATATCAAAGGCAACAGGTATTTTTAATGGTTGTTCACCATTCTGGCTATAGTAAAAAGTTGTAAGCAGGTTTATACCTTTTACGCTTTTACCAGTAGCATGGTCATGATGCCAGCATATAACCTCATTCTCATCAGTATGAGGCTTATGTAAAATGGTGTCATCAAATATTAGGCAACCGTCAATATGTTCATGTGCTCTAACCAGTGATTTAACAGTGTGCCATAAGGCTTTACTGTCAGATTCATGATTAGCTAACATACGGGTTACCTGATCATGGGATACTGCTTTATCCAGTATACTGGATAATCCCGTAGCTGTTGCCAGACCGGGTGTTATTTGTAAATAATCTGTGTAAAGGTCAAAAATATCCATTAGTGATTCGTCTTAATATTTATTTGACTAAATTTTACACAACTTACTAGACTTACTGCGTAACATCAGTTAATTGAAATAGTATACGTGCAGCAAAAAATAAGAGACATTAAAGCTCTATTAAATACATTCAAGAATAAAATAAAAGCTTAGTGAGGCTTTACTTGGCTGTCGTTATGCAATTGCAATATTGATATAATTTAATTACAGCAAGAAACAGACTAATTACAGATCGCGTAAAGTACGTCAAGTCATGAAATAACTACTACAGCCATCTTTAAGTAAATATAATGGCTATATTGCAAAACTGTAACGCCGAAGAAAAATCAGAATTATTTAATGACTAGATAAATCTCTGAGAAGAAAATGAGCATAACTAGCTCAAGATAGGTAGAGTTAGGATTATTAATTTCAATATATTTAAGTATTTTGCGTTTGGTATAGTTTAACATAATTTAAACCCTCTTCATTAATTTAGCAACTTCATTAGTATCTTTATTTGTAATACAAATGAACGAAAATGATCCTTCTAAAAATTATTAGATTAAATTTACACATTCCAACAAGGCTGCTTTATCCTGAATAAATTCAATTTTAGCGTCTTAAAATGAATAAAATATAGGTAAAAAAACAGCTGACTTAGTCATACTTAGCAAGACATCCAAAATGAAATATCTTACAATGTAAGGTAGCCATTATAACAAAGCATTACCCACCAAGTCAAACTACAGCCAATAATGCAGCGCAGTATAAATTTAGCAAGAACAAAAATTCAAGCATAGTAAAATACATTGCTAAAAACTATTTTGTAATTTTGCTTTTGGAGCATAAATATGAGTGAGAAATTTCAATTACCTGAACAATTGACCAAAGACGCACTAGAATATCACCGTTCACCCAAACCTGGAAAAACCCAAGTTGTATCGACCAAACCGGTTGCAACCCAACGCGATTTATCGCTAGCGTACTCTCCTGGAGTAGCTGCTCCATGTCTGGAAATAGAAAAAGATCCAGCTACCGCATACGAATATACCAACAAAGGTAACCTAGTAGCAGTAATCAGTAATGGAACGGCAGTTCTCGGGCTTGGTAATATTGGCGCACTAGCTGGAAAGCCAGTAATGGAAGGTAAGGGAATCTTATTCAAAAAATTTGCTGGGATTGATGTATTTGATATCGAAGTCAACGAAACAGATATTGATAAATTTGTTGAGGTAGTAGCTGCCTTAGAGCCAACTTTTGGTGGTATCAATCTTGAAGATATCAAAGCTCCAGAGTGTTTCGAAATCGAACGCAAACTAAAAGAACGACTAGCAATTCCAGTGTTCCATGATGATCAACATGGTACAGCAATCGTTGTAGCTGCGGGTACAATTAATGGACTTAAAATTGTCAATAAAAAAATTGAAGATGTAAAAATTGTTGTTTCTGGAGCTGGTGCAGCGGCAATCGCCTGTCTTAATTTGCTAGTAAGTATCGGCGCTTCCAAGAAAAATATTTATGTTTGCGACTCCAAAGGAGTTATCCACAGTGAACGTGAAGGTAAATTAGATGCTTCGAAACAACAATATTGCCAAACTACACATTATCGTACTCTTGAAGATGCGATGGAAAATGCAGATATCTTCCTTGGATTGTCAGGTCCTGGTACAGCAACTCAGGAAATGATTAAAAAAATGGCACGTGATCCGTTAGTTTTTGCCTTAGCAAATCCAACGCCAGAAATTATGCCAGAACTAGTACGTGAAGTTCGTCCAGATGCAATTATGGCTACAGGTCGTAGCGATTACCCTAATCAAGTAAATAATGCCTTATGCTTCCCATATATTTTCCGTGGTGCATTAGATGTTGGTGCAACCGCGATCAATGAAGCCATGAAAGTTGCAACAGTAAATGCAATTGCTGAATTGGCTACACTAGAACCAAATGAAGTTGTGGCTAAAGCTTATGGAGGACAAGAACTACGTTTTGGTCGTGAATATCTGATTCCAAAACCTCTAGATCCACGTTTGATTCAAGTTATTGCTCCTGCGGTTGCTAAAGCAGCAATGGAAAGTGGTGTTGCGACTCGCAATATCAATGATTTTGCTGCTTATACCCAAGGATTAAATAAATACATCTACCGTTCAAGCATGTTTATGCGTCCGGTAATGAATGCGGCAAAAATCAAACCACAGCGCATAATTTTATGTGAAGGTGAAGAGGAGCGTGCATTATTAGCGGTATCTGAGATCAATGAACTTAAATTAGCTAAGCCAATCCTAATTGGGCGTCCATTCGTGATTGAAAAACGAATCCAGAAACTTGGATTAAAAATCGAAGCTGGTGTCCATTTTGAGCTAGTAAATATCGAAAATGACCATCGCTATAAATCATTATGGCAGCGTTATTATCAAATGATGAAACGTAAAGGCATCACCGAAGATACAGCTCGCGACCATATGTTAACCCGCCATACTCTAATTGGATCAATGCTGATACTTAATGGTGACGCTGATGCCATGATTTGTGGACTAGTTGGTAAATACCGAAACCATTTTGAGATTATTCGCGATGTGATTGGCTATGATAATCCAGGTAAAATTTCTGCGGCAATGAATGCATTGATTCTACAAGAAAGTAGCCTATTTATCACCGATACTCATGTAAATGAAAATCCAAATGCTGAAGAATTGGCTGAAATTACACAAATGGGGGCTAAAATCATCCGTCATTTTGGCTTAGAACCTCGTGTTGCATTGGTATCACATAGTAGTTTTGGTTCACATATGGAATCTCCAAGTGCAATAAAAATGCGTAAAGTACTGGAAATGGTACAGGCTCGCGAACCAGATTTGATGATTGATGGTGAGATGCATGCTGATGCAGCAATGATTCCAGATATTAGAAATCGTACAATTCCAGATTCTCCACTGGTTGGTCCGGCTAATTTACTAGTTATGCCAAATATTGAAGCAGCAAGTATTTCGTATAATCTAATGCGAGTATCTTCTTCTGATGGTGTAACGGTTGGTCCAATCCTGATGGGAATGAATAAGCCTGCGCATATTTTAAGCCCAATTTCTACCGTTCGACGGATTGTAAATATGGTTGCATTAGCTTGTGTTGAAGCTCAATACAAATAATAAAAGAGGTGCCTAGTGCACCTTTTTTATTTACTTATTAATCTTTTTTAAAATTCCAATAAAACGCATACACTTAGAATAATCCCTCAAGCAAGCGGGTAAGTAAGTTTTATCATTATTATCAAGGGGCAATATTATGAGCATTCTAATCGTTATTTTTGCTCTGATTTTTCTAATGTTCATTGCCTATCGTGGCTATAGCGTAATTTTATTTGCCCCAATTGCAGCTTTATTAGCAGTGCTGATTACTGATCCTAAACTGGTTGCTCCAGTATTTTCCGGGGTCTTTATGCCTAAGATGGTTGACTTTGTAAAATTATATTTCCCGGTTTTTGTCCTTGGTGCTATTTTTGGGAAGGTTATTGAACTCTCAGGATTTTCCAAAGCAATTGTCAAAGCAGCAATTAATTTGATTGGCAAAGAGCGCTCAATTTTGGCAATAGTTGTGGTCTGCGCAATTCTAACCTATGGCGGAGTTTCATTATTTGTAGTAGTCTTTGCCGTCTATCCGTTTGCCAGCGAGCTATTTAAAGCTGGTGAGATTCCAAAGCGCTTAATACCAGCAACAATTGCTCTAGGTGCCTTTACTTTTACGATGGATTCATTACCCGGCACACCACAGATCCAAAATATTATCCCAACTACATTTTTTAATACAACTACCTGGGCAGCACCGACTCTTGGAGTGATTGGTAGTATTTTTATTCTAATTTGCGGTCTTTTATATCTTAATCGCTGCCGTAAACTTGCAATAAATGCGAAAGAAGGTTATGGAGTTAAACTACTGAACGAGCCAGCAACGCCAAACGAAGAATTAAATATTAATCCACTAGTTGCAATCTTGCCATTATTAGTTGTTGGTATCAGTAATCTGATTTTCACTCGACTGATTCCTTTTTATTACGGCAAAGAATTTACTATTTCACTGGGAGCTAAGCCCATTATCGTCGAAAGTGGTAAGCTAATTGCCATCTGGGCAGTGGAACTAGCATTAATAACTGGAATCTTAACGGTATTTATTTTTGCATTTAGAAGAGTATTGCGTAATTTTGCTGAAGGAAGCAAAGCCGCAGTTGGTGGTGCATTACTTGCTTCATTAAATACGGCTTCCGAATATGGTTTTGGTGCAGTTATCGCCTTATTACCCGGGTTTACTGCTATCGCGGGTAGTCTAGAAAAAATCCCAAATCCATTAGTTAATGAGGCAATTACTGTAACTACGCTAGCAGGTATAACTGGTTCAGCATCAGGCGGAATGAGTATTGCATTAGCAACAATGTCAAGCCAGTTTATAAATATGGCAAACCAGCTACATATTCCATTAGAGGTCTTACATCGGATTGCCGCAATGGCATCAGGCGGGATGGATACCCTACCCCATAATGGAGCAGTGATAACCCTTCTCGCAGTAACTGGTTTAACCCATAAAGAAGCATATAAAGATATTTTTGTAATAACCATTATCAAAACTCTTGCAGTTTTTGTTGCCATTGGAGTTTTTTATATAACGGGCTGGTATTAATTATTGGTTAATACTTTCTCCTAGCGAATAATTACCCCAAGCAAAACCTATAAAAAGTACGACCAAAAAGCTAATTTAATTAATCAATAGATGATAAAATGGCAAACGCTATTTTAGTAAAAGCTAATTTTAATTGAGTACCATTCCAGAATTAATTTTGACGATTGATTAAATGGCTCAAGATTTTCAATACATATAAATTTCTCAAACTATCATTGGATTTGTTATGGCTAAAAGTAAAAGAACTATTCGTTATTTTAAAGTTGCAATGCTTTTTCATTGGTCAATGGCAATTCTTATTATTTTAAATATTCTTGGCGGACTACTAAAACATTATGAAATTCTTGATTTGCCTATTGTCATAGAGCTACATACGAGAACTGGAATAATCATTCTTACCCTAGCAATACTTAGAATATTTTGGCGCTTAACTCATAAATATCCAAGCCTCACCAATATTATCCCAAACAGTGAAAAAATCTTGGCATATTTTAGCCATCTTTTATTATATATATTGATGATAGCTGTGCCAGTTAGTGGAATGCTTTTTTTTCAAAGCATTGGAGAAAAAGTCTATTTTTTACAAATTGAGTTACCTCAATTTATAATTAAGCAATCTACAGCAGAAGCAAAAAAGATTCTTAATATTCATCAGTCCCTCGCATTAATTTTTTTGACGCTAATTGTATATCATATTCTGGCGGCATTAAAGCATCATTTTATTGATAAGAATCATGTATTAACCAGAATGCTACCCAAATGGATTTATAGAAAGTAAGCTTCAATGAAACTTATCAAGCTTTCCTTTTTATTGGGTAGATCACGGATAAATTCAATACATAAGAAATATATTTTTATTATCACCGCTATTTTATGCCTTGAATATCTTGATTTAATTATCTATATTAAAAATGCGCGGGTTTTAACTGATCTATATTTATCAAAATCGGTAAGCCGTGGACTTGGCATTTTTATACTATTCATGATTTTATGGCTTGCAAACTTCCTTGCCAAGTCAATTGCGGGTAAATTACTTGAATATCTACAAAAAAAATACGATAATGCAACGCTAGTAATAGTCTCCTCAATCGTAATCATCTGCTCTTTCTCACTTCAAGCACTGATTTTATTCTCATATTGTAATAAGCTTGTTACTTCACTGCTAATTTATTTTTTCTTTGCCCGGCTCATATATCAACTAGCATTAGCTATAATCATACATGATACCTATGAATTTTTACTGAATACAAAAGAGCTTTCAGATGATTTTATATCCTTGATACTAAATAGTCTAGAATTAAGTGTATTAATCAGCATCGTTGGTTATAAAACCTTATTATTATTTCAATTATCAATTACAAATTCAATTATTACGTTTATCTTATTTATTAACCTATTATGGCTAATAATCGCAATTTATTTTGCTTTCAATTATCAGGAATTAAATCAGATAAATGTACAGCAAGTCAAGTCTACCGCAGCCAAGAGCTTTTCATTAATGCTAAAACATAATTTAAAAGATACCTTAACTGCATTTAGCATTGTTGGAGTCAGAAGTAGTCTTTGTATAATAAGTGTAATTTATATGCCGATTTATTTAATAGGTAGCTTGCACTTCTTGCCAAGAATTGCCAATGATATTATATTAACATCAAGCTTTCTAGCTCTTTCACTATGCTTTATTGTTGACAAATATGTTCACAATTATAATCATATAAGTATTGTTCGAAATGGATTAGTGGGTTTGATTATTGGGAGTTTGATTAGTTATTCTTTACTATTTTTTAAAGTCATCCCTTTTCTTGGTATTGCTATATTAATCATTTTTCAAAGTCTTTTTGCTTTATGTTGCCCATTAATCCTTAATAAATTATTTGAAATCAATATTCGTCAGGTAGCAATAGTCTCATGCTACCGAAATAGTTTTCTTATATTTGCTTCATTTACTTTTTTGCTACTATCATTATTTACCGAAATTTTTACACACTATATAGCTGCACCCGCAATATTTTTAATTTCAGTAACAGCCATCTGCTACTTTTGCTTAATAATATTTAACAAACAAAGCGAATAATGTGACAATTTCTTGCTGCTATAAACTAATAAAATTAGATTTACGCTAACCGAATAATCAATCCGCTAAGATTCAATATTCTAACTGACGAATTGGCTCATTTATATAACCAATAGCATAGCTATCTTTATCGGTATGAATACCAGAAACACTAGATACTTCAGTAATAAATAAAGGTGTCATATTCGTTTTACGATTAATATATTTACCAAAGAATTTTGCTCGCTCATCAGAATCAGAGTGAACAACGGCAATTGATTTTAGTTGCTCTTTAATCTTTAATTCATTTAACTTTTTACAAATCTTCTTCCAACCACCACGCTTAGAAAAACTTGCACCAATTACTTTTGGCTTACCAGTATTAACATCTATTTGAATAATTGGCTTGAGGCGAAATAGCCCTGCAAGCATTCCCATAGACTTGGATAATCTACCCGATCGAATCAATCCTTTTAGCGAGTTTAAAACAATCAATATATTAGCATTAGCCTTGGCTTCATCTAATGATTTAACAATAGCATCATGAGAACTACCATCTTTTATCATCTGTGCCGCCAGTGTAACCAGTAATGATAATGGAGCTGAATTAAGTTTTGAATCAATCACACTAATTTTTTTATGTTTAAATTTAGCTGCCTGATTGGCAATGACATCGTAGGTAGAACTAAGACTACTACCAACAGTAATAATGATAATTGAATCATAAAATTGCTCAAGAAAGTGTAACGCTCTTGAAACAATCGCAGCCGAAGGTGCTGCAGTTCCAATTTTATTGTCATTATCATTAAGATAATCTAAAATCTGATGATAGTTTATTGAAATTTGATCAAGAAAAGAATGATTATTTACTTTTACCTGTAATGGAATTCTATAGATATTATTTGACTGGATAAATTCAAGAGGTAGATCCGCCATGGTATCAACGACTAAAGCAATCTTATTCCCAGCAGAATGATTATGTGCAATATTATATTGAAGCATCATATCATCAATCTTTTGATAAAGAATATCTCCAGTTTCCGCCAATAAAGAGGTTACAGTATCTGGTTCATTGGTATGAATATGGAGCTTAAGCATTTGGGGTCCTTTACCTACAACTATGCTATCACCCAACCTATCAAGTTTTTTTCTTTCTTCATCTGAAAAATCAGTTTTTGTAGTACGAACAACAGTTTCAAAACAATATCTTAAATCTGGGATTTCGGTTACATCTTCAAACTCATGTGATAACTTTGCAGTATTTTCTATATCGGCACTTCCAGCAAGAATTTTCTCTCTTTCATCCTTGCTACCAACAAGATAACCAAGCATTCCCTCAAGGAAAGTTACAAAGCCCTGAGCTCCAGCATCCACGACATTATTATTACGTAGCACCTCTAATTGATTCATTGTTTCCCTAAGTGCTACCTTAGATTTTTCAACACTACTTTTAAAGCTATCAGCAAGATTTATTCCCGCATTTTTAAGAAGGTCACGATAGCTCTCCACCCACTTTTCCATAACAGTCAATATTGTTCCAGGCTTTGGATTACTTACTGATGCGTAAGCACTTTGATAACCCTTAGAAATCATCTCGACAAAATCGTGAAGTTTAATAAGAGTTTTTTCTGTAAGGCTATGTTGTGTGAGTCCATAAAAAAACTGAGAAAATATTAATCCAGAATTACCCGAACAACCAACTAACCCGTGTTGGGCAAGCTGATGCAACAATTCAGGAGTATCTTTAGTTACTGATAAATTATCAACTATATATCTCATCATTGAAGCAAGGTTAGTGCCTGTATCTTTATCTGCGACAGGAAATACATTTAGTTCATTCAATTTATTTTCGTCGTTGATTACCTGCTTAGCACCAGACATAATCATGCCATAAAAAGTATCAGTTGATAATAAAGCATCCATGATTTTTACCCATTTATATTTTTTATGATTTTAGCATAGTTCTATTATACTAACAATGCAAGTTTATTTACTTTATTAATGACGATAGATTAATAACTCAAAATAGTCAGAATAAATCTAGTTCATAAAGTATAAATACTTCAGTCTCATCTAGTAGAATTATTTGCTAAATAATGCATAAAATAAAAAAGGTGTTTAATATATATACACCTTTTTGTTTGCAAATAAGTTATTAGATTATTAGATAGGTAATCTCTACTCTATAAACTATGGTTTATTTATAAATAGCAACCGGATTCAATTTTAGCTGTTTAACTACATTCGGACCATGTGGTGATTCGTCAATATGTGAAGTCAAATCGGTACCAGCAACCATTCCTTTATAATGTTTACCACCCTTCCAGGCACTAACATTACTAACGTCATAAACATAGCCATTAAGCGCTACGTATGCTTTATGACCATTTTTACCATCATAATTTTTTAATGTTGCTGCATTCATTGTTGGTAGCTGAATTGCTGTGGCAGCATTTGCTGCTAGTATCCCACCTGAAATCAAAAATGCCAATAACCCTGTTTTAATTTTCCGCACTGTAACCTCCATTAAAATACAAATATTACTTGGAATTTTAACATGACACACAATTTCTCAAGAAATATATTTAAACTAAATTATTGAAATACAATAACCCTACCCTATATAAGGAATAGGAAGCTTACGCAAAAAGGAGAATAAAATGCGTTTTGATAAACTAACAACTAAATTTCAATCAGCAATGCAAGAGGCTCAAAGTCTTGCGCTTGCAAATGATAATCCGTATATTGAACCACAGCATCTACTACTAGCTATGTTAAATGAAGAAAATTCAACGGTAGCAAGCATTCTAGCCAAAATAGGTGTAAATATTACTCCGCTTAAAGTTGAATTAAATAGTAATATTGCTAGGCTACCAAAAGTATCTGGCTCTGGTGGGGAAATAAATGTTTCTCGTGATTTGGCAAATCTGTTAAATATAACTGAAAAAATTGCTATGAAACTACAGGATAATTTCATTGCTTCGGAGTTGTTCCTCCTTGCTGCATTAGAAGATAAAGGTGAAACTGGGCAGATATTAAAAAAATTTAACGTCAAACATACTGATGTAAATAAGGTAATTATGGATATCCGTGGCGGACAGATGGTAGATAGCCAAGATTCGGAGGCTCAACGGGAAGCACTAAAAAAATATACCGTTGATTTAACTGAACGGGCACGAATCGGTAAACTAGATCCGGTAATTGGACGAGACGACGAGATTCGGCGGGCAATTCAGGTACTCCAACGGCGGACAAAAAATAATCCAGTCTTAATCGGAGAGCCAGGTGTTGGTAAAACCGCAATCGTTGAAGGACTCGCGCAACGAATTATAAATGGTGAAGTTCCTGAAGGGCTTAAAAATAAACGGCTTTTAGTTCTTGATCTAGCATCTTTATTGGCGGGTGCTAAATATCGTGGCGAATTTGAAGAGCGGCTTAAAGCAGTATTGAATGAATTAGCTCAGGATGAAGGTCAAACTCTGATTTTTATTGATGAGATTCATACTCTGGTAGGTGCAGGTAAGGCTGAAGGTGCTATTGATGCCGGGAATATGCTAAAACCAGCTCTTGCACGCGGTGAATTACACTGTATTGGAGCTACTACGCTTGATGAATACCGTAAATATATTGAAAAAGATCCTGCTTTGGAACGTCGGTTTCAGAAAGTACTTGTTGGAGAACCAACGGTAGAAGATACGATTGCGATTTTACGTGGCTTACAGGAAAAATACGAAATTCATCATGGTGTTGAAATTACCGACCCAGCGATTGTTGCTGCAGCAGAATTATCACAACGCTATATTACCGACCGTTTTTTACCGGATAAGGCAATTGATTTAATTGATGAAGCAGCTTCACGAATTAAGATGGAGATTGACTCCAAACCAGAATCAATGGATAAACTGGAGCGTAGAATAATTCAGTTAAAAATTGAGCGTGAAGCAGTTAAGAAAGAGACTGATGATGCGAGTAAAAAACGCTTGGAAATTATTGAAAGCGAAATAAATGAGTTAGAAAAAGAATTTGCTGATCTCGAAGAAGTATGGAATAATGAAAAAGCCATGGTTCAAGGAGCGCAATCAATTAAGGATGAGATTGACAAACTCAAGTCTGAGATTGAAAGCTTTAAACGCAAAGGTGATTGGCAAAAAGTTGCTGAACTTGAGTACGGAAAGCTGCCCGAATTAACCGCACGTTTGGGACAGGCGGAAAAAGGAGAACATAAGCAGCTAAAATTATTACGTACTGAAGTTGGTGCTGAAGAGATTGCCGAAGTTGTATCAAGAGCAACGGGCATACCAGTTGCTAAAATGATGCAAGGGGAAAAAGACAAATTACTTAAAATGGAAGATAAACTACATGAAAAAGTAATTGGGCAATCTCAAGCAGTAGAGGCGATTGCGGATGCAATTCGTAGATCGCGCTCTGGTTTATCTGATCCAAATAAACCATATGGTTCATTCTTGTTTCTTGGTCCAACTGGAGTTGGTAAAACTGAGCTTTGCAAGGCTTTGGCAGGATTTCTTTTTGATAGTGAAGAACACTTAATCAGGATTGATATGTCAGAATATATGGAAAAACACAGCGTTTCACGTTTGGTAGGTGCCCCTCCAGGATATGTTGGTTATGAAGAAGGTGGTTATCTAACCGAACAGGTTCGCCGTAAACCATATAGTGTAATTCTCCTTGATGAAGTTGAAAAAGCTCATCCAGATGTATTTAATATTCTACTGCAAGTACTTGATGATGGGCGTTTGACTGATGGACAGGGACGTACGGTTGATTTTAGTAATACAGTCGTTGTAATGACTTCAAATATTGGTTCACAGCAGATTCAAAGCATGGCACATGAGCCATATGAAGCAATCAAGGCTACGGTAATGGAGGAATTAAAACATTTCTTCAGACCAGAATTTGTCAATCGGGTTGATGAAGTCGTTGTTTTCCATGGACTAAATCAGGAGCAAATACGCAGCATTGCCAAGATCCAGCTTAAACGCTTGGAAGAAAGACTGGCTAAAATGCAGTTACATTTACAGGTTAGTACTGAGGCACTGGATTTACTGGCAAATGTTGGCTTTGACCCAGTCTATGGTGCTCGTCCACTAAAACGGGCGATCCAACAATATATTGAAAATCCGCTAGCTAAATCTATCCTAAATGGCAAATATGCTCCAGAACAGGCAATTATGGTTGAAGCTAGTAATGGTGAAATCATATTTAACTGATAAAAGCAGGTAAATTACCTGTTTTTTTATTATTTTTTATTAATTCTCAGATCTAATGATTCAGTTACGAATTAATAAGCATGCAGTATTAGTTAATTCCACTGCTCCATGTGCCCTTATATTTGAGTCTGGCTGGATCATTTCACTCTGTTCTTCAAGAAAGGTAATTGAGAAATAATTAGTAAATAACTCTTTTACCTCACTTTTACTAACCGAAAAAGGCGGACCTATTTCACTATTACATTGATAAGTTTTAATTTCTAGAAGATACCTAGAACCAGTTGGAAGTAATTCAGCAATTTTTTTTGCATAATTAATTCTTAATTGCCTAGGCAAAGCAACTAAGGCTGCCCGATCATAACAGAAATCTATTTTACCTAGATCTTCGCCAGTCACAGCAAAAAAATCACCACAATAAATGGAAATGTCATCCCCGGTATATTGTACAAATTTATCAGTTTCAGTAAGGGTATATTGAAGATAGTTTTCACTATAAAACTGTTGACAGGCAAGATTACTAAGCTCACAACCAATAACTTGACAACCAACATCAGTTAGCCATAACATATCAAGACTCTTACCACATAAAGGTACCAATACTTTTGGACTCTCAGCCAAATTAAGTTCACTAAAATACTTGGTAAGAAAATAGTTTGGTTTATCACGATGAAACCCTATTTCATTATTTTCCCAGCGATTGATCCAGAATTTCCCATCAACATGATTCATAAATTTTCTTTCAATTATTAAAACCTATTATTTAAGATTAACCAAAGTCAAGCGCTTATTATAGACCTGATGAAGTAATCGGCATACATTAATAACACAATTGTACAGATTTTCACGACCTTTTAACAATGAATTGGATAAATCATCTGCTCCATTACTTATAGGGAAAATTGCAGTAACACCATTTTGGTATAAATAGTCTATGCGACCACTACTACGGCCACAAAATATCAGTAAAGGTTTATCATATTTTGTACAAAGTTGCGCTATCCGATTAATTGTTTTACCATAAAGTGTCTGCTCATCCACCGAACCTTCTCCACTGATGACATAGTCTGCTATCGAAATTTGTTTCTCCAGCTCGGTATATCTGGCGATAACCTCAGCCCCGGGAGTAATTTTACCATTTAAGAGTAATAACCCAGTAGCTGTTCCACCTGCAGCACCAGCCCCCGGATAATTGCTATAATCCTGTGCTGTTAGTTTAAATAGCACTTGAGAATAGTTAGTCAATGCATTTTCAAGTTCATAAATAGCGGCGGTATCTGCACCTTTTTGCCTTCCATAAACATAGGTTGCACCATTTACCCCAAGCAATGGATTTGTAACATCACAAGCAATTTCAATGCTAAGTTCAAAAATACGTTTATCAATACCTGATAAATCAATATGTTTAATTTCTGCCAAAGCCCTGCCACCAAAGCCAATTTCATGGTTGTTGATATTAGTAAATTTCACACCCAAAGCTTGTAACATTCCAACACCACCATCATTGGTAGCACTACCCCCTAAACCGATAATAATTTTTTTAAGCGGATAATGATTAATTGCATGCAGAATTAATTCTCCCATTCCATAAGTTGTCGTAAATAATGGGTTTCGCTGATCACTAGCAAGTAACTCTAGCCCAGCTACAGTAGCCAACTCAAAAATGGCAGTTTCATTATTGTCTATCAATAGATATTTTGCCTCGACCTGATTATTAACTAATGCGCCAGTCACTTGACAAGTGACTGAGGTAGCTGGTAGTGCCGTAGCAATAGCATCCAAAAACCCTTGCCCACCATCAGATAAAGGAATGCCTACAGCTATTGCCTGAGGTATTACTGTTGTAATGGCATTTATTATCTGTGCACAGACTACAGTAGAACGCATTGAATCTTTAAATGAATCCGGACACACCAAAAACTTCATACCTGCACACCTTAATAGTATCTATCTTGTACTATACTCAAACTATTTAAAGTTCCTGGGTTGTTGCTTCGCTTCTTACCAACTACTTGTAGGCTGCGTCGCTCGCACCTACCATGAATCTTCAATCTGATTGAGTATAAACCAATTATAAAACCTAGCAAAATCATCAATGATCAAACCATCCCAATTTTACAAGTATGCATGGACCACCAGCAATCACATTTATTCCATACTGATGACATTTATGAATAGCAGTCTGACTTTCAGCACCAGGTTGCATCCAGATATTTTTGATACCTTGTTTATATGCTTCATCAACTAGTTTTTCAGTAACTATTGCTGGAGTTATTATCGACAAACTTTCTACATTTATAGGCAATTCTGAAATTGACTGTAAACAAGAAATACCTTCAACTTCTTTTAAAACCGGGTGAATCGGATATACTTTAGTATAATGGCTTAAAAGACAACGGAAAACTTTATTACCATACTTTTCAGGATTAGCTGAAACACCAGCTACCGCGTATGCAGCAGAACTAAAAAATGTTTTTATCAAATCACTCATGATTGCACCATTTTAAATTGTTAGGACAGTTTTTGTTATACGATAAATTATAGCATATGTTAAAATTTTGACTTGCTTCATAATGGGGTCATAGCTCAGCTGGGAGAGCGCTACAATGGCATTGTAGAGGTCAGGAGTTCGATCCTCCTTGGCTCCACCACCACTTACAATGTAAACAGCCATACGATTATTTTATTATCTTCTTTTCCCTAAAATTAACTATTTTTTCAATTAGCTGTCATAGGTACAAATAAAATAGCTATTTGCGTTACTGCTAAACTTGCGACAAACTACTTCATAATTTCTTTAATTTTAGTTTTAGCATACTTTTGAATACGAATTAACTGCCCCCGATATAAATATGTAAATTATTGGCTTTGGTAAAACTACTAGTAACAAATAACAATTTTGGACGGTACTGAATTATTCCATGATTAATTATAATTCTATCTTATCAGGATAACAATTTTAGGAATAGTCACCATGAGAAAATTATTCATTATTACCCTCATAAGTCTTAGCTTTAGCGTATTTGCGAATAATCCTACTTCACAGTTTGGGGATTTTAATATATCTCATAACTCAATGAGTCATGCCCACAGTAAGTAAGATAAAAAAGATGCTGCAAGGTTCCACTTTAAGTGCATACACACTCTGGTATGCTCTTCTTTTTACTTTATGCTTTGATGGTAAACCATTAGTAACTGTTTTTAAATAACAGCTTTGGTTTAATTTGAAAAGGTTGTCCGTACTATAATGAATTTATTTTGTCAGATTTGTATAGTTAAGCGAATAAATACCAGCAATTAGCTTACTAAAATTAGCATACGCATCCCAAGCTCTAATTAATGTTTCTTTTATTGCTGATTCTGCATTAGATATCATTGTTTCACCGTCTGGAATACAATTAAGAATTGCTGGATAAATTTTATTTTCGGTATTTTGAGTGTTTTTCATTATGATCCCCTGAATGTTATTTTTGATACCATTATGATACTATTTTGACATAATAACCATCAATAGACATTTTATCTATTGATCTATTGGCATATTAAAGCTCAAAACTACTTGGTTTTATTTTCACGATTAAATATTCTTGATATACTTAAATAAGCCAAACATTCTGCTTCTGCATTTTTCGAAATAAACTTAAAATACGACTTTAAAAGATCTGCTATTTTCTTGAGCATGGTATCTCTTCCAAACTAATTGCTTCATCATGGATTGTATATGTAATTGGAAGATTTGTGTACCGTCCAAAAATGATGATACAGAAAAGGTAGCCATAAAGGAACAAAGCAAGAAGATTGATAAACTAATGAAGAAACTCGAAAAGTGAAAAATTTCAAAATAAAATGAATAGTGTAAGAATAAAAGGCTAATATTAGCTTCTCAATACCTACTACCACTACTACAATTTGGCAAAACGTTCAAATAATATTTCACTAACATTTTTATCTTTAGGCAATAAATCACTAAGTGTATATTGACGAAGTGTCTTGATAAATTGATTGCTAGCTTTATCCAAAATATTTTTAAATTCACATAACCCGGTCATCTTGCAATCAGAGGTGTTACATTCAACAACAGTAAAAGTTGGTTCAAATTCAGCGATAATCCGTGCAATATCGTGTTCATACGCTCTGGGATGAATTTTCATTCCACCACGAGTACCACGAAAAGTATAGATATAACGTAGTTTTGAGAGCTTACTCACGATTTTTGTAAGGTGATTACGAGCGATATTTAGTTTCCGGCTAAGCTCTTCAACAGTTACCAGATGATTGCCTTCCATCATCGCAAGATAAATCAGTATTCTTAGTGCGTAATCAGTTTGTTTGTTGAGTTGCATGTTAATTAAATTCCGTATGATTGTATAAGAACCAAAGTCAAATAATATTTTAATCTTATCACAAATGATTTATTTAAATTAAACAAAACCTGAACTTTTGAGTCATTGTTGTTAAAATCATGTTAATTTAATTAAACAAAAAGGTTACTTTAATGAGTAAAGATTTGGCACTAACAGCACAAGAAAAGAAAATCGTAGGGCTGGCGGCATTAGGTGGTATGCTTGAATTTTACGATTTTATTATTTATGGAATATTTTCTGTTTATTTTGCTCATCAATTTTTTCCTGGCGACAATCAGCTACTTTCAGTTATTGAAAGCTACGTGGTATTTGTACTAGGTTATATCGCTAGACCCATTGGTGGAATGATATTTAGCCATGTAGGCGATGAACATGGACGGAAAAAAGTCTTGATCATCACCATCATCTTGATGGGCTTATCTTCTCTTGGAATTGGTATTTTACCAACCTATTCACAAATTGGTGTAGCCGCTCCGATCTTATTACTGCTATTACGTCTGACACAGGGATTAGCACTTGGAGGTGAATTACCCAGTACTTATGTGTATATTAGTGAAACTATGCCACATAAAAAGGGTTCAGGATTTGGCATTACCATGACAGGTGTTAATTCTGGCTTACTACTTGGGATGCTAATTAATCAGCTAATGAATACCATCTTAACCCCAGCAGAACTAGCTGATTATGGATGGCGGTTACCATTTATTTTTGGTGGTGCTTTATGCTTGATTAGTTACAAGATTCGTAAAACACTACAAGAGACAAATGCGTTTCAGCGCATTCATGATAAACCAGATTTCCCATTAGTTTATCTATTTAAGAATAATCCAAAGCAGTTATTAGCTGGTACAGCTGCTACTGCAATCATGTCTGGCTTGGTAGTTGCAGCAATAGTATTTATGCCAACCTACCTTCACGAGATCATCAAAGTTGATAGTAAAACAATTAGCCACATTATGCCAGTTGCAATGATTTTTAATGTTATTACCATTTATTGCACTGGGAAAATTGCCAATCACGTTTCGTCTTATTCGATTCTTAAATATTTGCTAATTGCGACCGTCCTATTAACCCCAGTAAGTTACTGGCTAATTGCCAATAGCTTTATATCTTCTGGTGTTATTATTCTTGGCATCTTAGAGGGGATTGCAGCCATGATTATTCCGCTGCTAATCACAAGTCTATTTCCGGCAAAAATCAGGCTAACTGGAGTAGCAATGTCTTACAATATTGGCTTTACTATTTTTGGTGGATTAGCGCCCATCATCATTAGTAGTTCAATTAAATCAGGTTTTGGCGGTATCTATAGCACTCCAATAATCTACCTAATTGCAATTGCAGTTATTGCTGCTTTTGGACTCATATTTGCCAAAAAGCATAGTCATGATTCTATCGTACTAAAAAATTCTCACCAAACCAACTAATGAATTAAAATTTAAATACAAATGTCAAAAAGGGAGTATTTTCATACCCCCTTTTTGTTTATTGATCCAACTATTCAATTGGTAAAGCAGACGATTGTTGCTGATAAATATACCAGCCGGGTTGATTGGTTTGACTTATAGTTTGCCCTGCCTGCGAACCAGACTCAACTATAAAACTTGAGGTAAAACTCGTTTCCATATATTTATACATAAAAGTAAATCTGGCATTGGTTGTTTTCTGTTTATCCGTTCCCGCATACTGTAAGAAATCATAATAACCGACATAGCCACCATATCCACAACCTAAATCCATCGCTACATTAGACTCTGGAGATGGTATACTCATAATAGGATTTGTAACCAAAAAATGGGTAAAATAATTATAAATTTCTTGGGTACCTTCTCTTTGTACCGGACTAACAGTCGGTTGCAATATCGCATCTGGTGTATAATAAGTCATTGTAAAATACCCAGCACCAAGATATACATCAGAAATAGTGTTAACGTTATATAGTTGTAATCCATTCCCCCAGTTAGTGAGCATTTGTTCTGCTGTTTGTTTGTTAAATGCTGGAATGGTACATGCTGGTGCCGCATTATTATTAACGGTAGTTCCTGAATTACAACCAGCAAACAGGATGCTAGCGCATAATGTAAACATTACTCTTTTTTTCATTATAATACCTTAGTCAGTTTATCGGATATAGAGTTATTGTATTATATATTGTGTAGATATCGCACATAAAATAAAGGTATTTAGCAGATTTTTTGTTACAATTATGGTTTTACATAGTTTAATATTGTAGCGTAAGTGCAACTTTATGGTGAAGTCAGATCTCAATGAGTCAAAATCAAACAAATAAAAAATTAGTATCGTTTATTATTGCTTTATTTCTAATTAGCCTCCTTGGGTTAGTTTACACACAGATCTGTCTAAAGCAAAATGATAATAACCGGATGCTGACAACCATTTCCAATCAGAAACTTTTTTTGGCAACTACGACTGATAAACTAGACAAAAAGCTTGGCTTGATGGCGGATAAGCTGGATACTTATGCGATGTTATTAAGTACAGGCAAGATTTCTATGCCAGAATTTGAATCTGAGTTAAGTAATGAGAAATTATGGTTAAACTATGGAATAGTTGGCGTTGGAATTGCAGAAGTTCCTAAATTAAGGAGTAATGGACGTAAGCATTTTCATCGAAATTACTGGCTAAATCTTACTACAAGATTTGAGTCGCAACAAGACTCTAATAATTATACCTTAAACACTCAGGAAAATGCTTGGTTCAATGATACGCTCAAAAACCAGAAACCACAATGGTCTAGATCATACTATGATAATTCTTTACGTGAGTTTATTTTTAGTTACTCAGCACCCGTCTATGATGTCACACATAAAAATATTATTGCCGTATTGGTAGTTGACTTTGATTCACAGTTTATTGATAGTATTGTATCGCAAAATATCGGGCAAAAATATACATCAATTATCAGCCGAGATGATGGAGCATACATATATACGGATAATACCGATAAGGTATTAAATCAGGTATCTTTGAGCAAAATAACCAATAAAAATTCTATTGAAGCACAAACATATCAGTATATAAATAAAAACCACTGTAATCAAGTTTGTAGCCTAGCATTATCTGATAATTCAGAAAAACATCTTATCCTTTACCAGTCATTAAAAAAATTGCCATGGACTATTTTTGCTGATTATACCACTCAGCAACTTGGAAGTTTAAACCGAGAATCCGATAACTCATTAACCATGCTAAATATTGGTTTCTGGGTAATCTCTCTGCTTTTACTGGTAGTTTTAGTAAATTTATACCGGATGAGTAAAAAAAGAACATTTAAGACACTCTGGCAATTATCGGCTCTTGTTAGTCTGATACTTGTTTGTGGGATAGTATATGTCTGGAAAATTTCTAATCATCTGTACTACAGAGATACCTCAAAAGCGATAATCAATCAGACCATACTTGATAGCTATATCAAGCAATACGATGCAGCTAGTCAGTTAAAGCGCACCGAATCAATCATAAAAATACCCACCGCAATTATTATCGATTCAGCTGAGTTTCTTAATTCATATAATATCCAACTTTCCGGGCATATAATGCAACGTTACCCCAAAAATAGCGAAGATGCGTGGGGAGTGAAGTTTAATGATGGATTTGATGCTAAAATTACCCAGACCGGGGTACAAAAAACAAACCGTTATGATCATGTAACATGGTCGTTTCAGGTAAAAATCCGGGAGAACTTTGATTATACACATTATCCATTTAATCATGGTAGTATCTGGCTTGCAGTTAGCCCAGTTAATCAATATAAAAACCTATTATTCACACCTGATTTCTCATACTATAATGGATTAACTGATATCAATGCAGCAAATGGTGTTGCACGTAATCTCATTATTCCTGGCTGGTACATTCGTGGTAGTTATTTCAATTATCAAAATGATTCATCCCGCATGGTAAATAATGTTAATTCGTATTCAGCCATTGACTTACCCGCACTAACCTTTAATATCCTTATCGGGGCGACTTTTGGTGATGCAGTAATTACCACAGTCATTCCGCCGATGGTAATTATAATGATTCTTTTTGTAACCATGCTTACGATAAGTAAAAAGGGAAATAAATCTATCGAATTTAAAGTAAATAGTATTTTAAGTGCAAGTAGCGGAATGCTCTTTACAATTGTTTTCACCCATGTTAGCTTACGGAATAAAATTACTTCAGCCATCATGTACATCGAATATTTCTATCTTATGATGTATATCGTGGTGCCGCTAATACCGATCAATGCATTTTTGTTTGCAACGAAGAAATTTCCAAAGATTAATTTTGCAAGTAATTTATATGCCAAGCTGTTGTTTTTCCCAGTAATTAGTTTTCTTCTATTTATAATTAGTTTATGGCGGTTTGCATAATTATCTGGATTTACTAATTTAACAATCAAACTCATAGAAAACCATATAGCCTATATACACAGATAAGGGCTAGACAATCAAATCATATTTAATGTAAAGACTATTTATGTTAAGCTCGATAATATATGCAATAATAACAAAAGGTAGTAACAACTTTTAATTCTTTTTTGTCAACTCACACTACTTTTATTTAAATCACCAGCAGATAATCATAACTTTGCTAATTAAATGCTTACTGCTCATCACGAATTCAGATTATCAAGGTTTATTGACAAAATTAATCAGACCCGGATTGATTACCCCGTAAAACACCCCCTATTATTGTACCCTGTTGTAAATTATGCACCTACTGCTAGAATCTCGCCATGTAAATAAATAATTACAAATCAAGTTTCTAAATAAAAATAGCACCAGTAATGATCTGCTCCCCAAATAGTGGACAGATTATAAAAAGCCTCTGGTAGATTCAAAATGGTTTCGATATTCAATCGGAGCCATTTTTCTTAATTTGCGCTGTATTCTATCATTATTATAAAAATAGATATACTCATCAATTAATAATTTTAATTCTTCGTAAGTACTTATTTGCTCTAAATAAATACTCTCACTTTTCAAATGTCCAAAGAAACTCTCAATACATGCATTATCCAAACAATTACCTCTCCTGGACATGCTCTTTGTTATACCTAGTGATTTTAATAAAGATGTGTAGGCAATAGATGTGTACTGTGAACCTTGATCACTATGTAGAATAAGCTGATCATTACTCATACTTGGGAATGCTCGTTTGATAGTCTCTATTACTAGCGGATTATCATTGTATTTACTTAGCTCATATGATTTTACTTCATTGTTAAATAAATCATAAATTACGGAGAGATAATAATTTACTCCTCTAACCTTTAAATAAGTAATATCAGTAACTAATTTTCTATTAGGTAAATTGCTTTGAAACTTCCGGTTTAGAATATTAGCTGCCAGTAAATTTTCATTTCCAAAAAAATTACGCTTCTTTCTAATCCTAGACTTTAGGCCAAGTTTGCGCATTAAGCGTAAAACCTTCTTATAACTTATTACCATACCTTGCTTTGATGTTAAAGTATCACGTATTCTACGGTAACCATAGCGACCTTTACTTTTAATGTAGATAGCTTTGATACTATCCATTACCATAGTTTCTGTTAACACAGCTTTATTACGGTTGGCTAATAAATATTTGTAATATCCGCTCCGGGATACACCAAAAAATTTGCAAGCAGATATAATAGACAAACCAGATGTAGAAATATAGCTCTCAATAACACTAAAAGACAGAGATTTTATTTTTCCTGTTTGTCTCTTAGCTCCTTCAACTTTTTTAGTAGAAATAGCTCTCCTTTTAGCCTCATATTTTCATGACGCAACGCCTCAACTTCTGAATTAAATCTTTCTTTCTTTGGTCGGCCGTGAGAGCTATGGTTGTTATGCTTGCCACGACCATCTTCTAAACCTGAAGCACCATAAAGTCGAAACTTCCTTATCCAATCTTTTATTATGCTTATCTCTAATTCATATTCTACAGAAAGTTGGGGACCTGTTTTACCCTCATTTAGATACTTATTAACAATAAGCAATTTAAATTCTCGGGTATATGTTTTGCGATGTTTATTTTGTGTGTACATAAAAAAACTCCCTACGAGTAGTTAAGTATAAAGGGCTTTCTTTATACTTGTCTACTTTATAGGGAGCAGATCAGTAATGGTGCTATTTTGTTAACGCATCAAGAAATCATTTAATATTATAGAATGCAGTCAAACCAGGGAAATACGCATTTTCACCTAGCATTTCCTCAATTCTGATTAATTGATTATACTTGGCAATCCGATCTGAACGTGACATAGAACCAGTTTTGATTTGTCCAGTATTTAGACCAACTGCCAAATCAGCAATCACTGAATCTTCAGTCTCACCAGAACGATGTGACATAACCGTAGTCCAGCCAGCAGTTTTAGCCATTTCAACTGCTTCAATTGTTTCTGTTAAGGTACCAATTTGATTGATCTTAACTAGCAGAGCATTTGCCATTTTATTTTTAATACCATTAGCTAGAATCTTCGGATTAGTAACAAATACATCGTCACCAACTAACTGAACCTTAGTTCCCAAACGTTCTCGCATTTTAGTCCAACCAGCTTTATCTTCTTCAGACAAACCATCTTCCAAAGAAATAATCGGATAATTATCAATTAGATTTTCCCAATAGTCAATCATCTGATCTGAGGTTAATTTAAGCCCTTCGGCAGATAAAACGTAATGACCATCTTTATAAAATTCTGAAGCGGCAGGATCAAGAGCAATCATAATATCTTTGCCCGGAACATAGCCAGCTTTTTCAATCGCTTGGATAATCATTTCCAAAGCTTCTTTATTGCTATTTAGATTTGGTGCAAAACCACCTTCATCACCCACCGAAGTTGGAAAGCCACGCTCATTACAAATAGATTTTAGAGCTTGGAATGTCTCAGAACCGTAACGGATAGCTTCTTTAAGACTAGGTGCACCAACTGGCATAATCATAAATTCTTGAGCATCAAGATTATTATTGGCGTGTGCTCCACCATTAATAACATTCATCATTGGCACTGGTAGCATTTTTTTACCAACTCCACCAATGTATTTGAAAAGTGGAACACCCAGTTCATCTGCAGCTGCCCGCGCCGTAGCTACTGACACCGCCAAAATTGCATTTGCACCAAGGTTTGATTTAAACTCGGTACCATCAAGTTCCAACATAGTCTGATCAATAGCTGTTTGATCAAGCGCATCTAAGCCCAATAAAGCTTCAGTAATTGGACCATTAACATTTTCTACAGCTTTTAATACACCTTTACCACCAAAACGGCTTTTATCACCATCTCTTAATTCCAAAGCCTCACGCGAACCAGTTGATGCACCACTTGGTACTGCTGCGCGCCCAAAAGCTCCAGACTCAAGAATAACATCAACTTCAACAGTTGGAAATCCACGTGAATCAAGGATTTCACGGGCAATAATATCGACAATAGCTGACATATAACACTCCTAAAAATTTTAATTATCAAAAACTTGCTTTATTTTTCTTACTTAAGTGCTACAACAGTAGGAAATATATTTCTATCATCTGGAATAATACGGATATCTCTAAATCCAGCTGTTTTTAACAAAAGTAACATCTGCTCTGTAGTTCGGTAAGCACTCCACTTCACTTGTAAAATATCAATCATGACTGCAATTTCAAGGTTTAATTTTTCAAAATCAACTAAATATGATTGCTCAGTTTTTTCAGTATATTTTTGAGGATAGGTTAGATAACTAGTAACCAATTTAGCACCAGGTTTTAGTGCACGATAAAAATTATGAAAAATTTGCTTAACAAGTTCATCATCTTCAATATAAATAGTTAAACCATTTGAGGAAATTAAATCAAATTGCTCCTGATAATCTAATAGTAGCGCATCTTCTACTTTTTGTTGAATTGATAATGACTCAAATAAGGAAGGATATTTATTTTTTGAATCTAAATGTGCATTTTTATCCAAATCTACCGCGAAAATATTACAATTCTTAACACAGGAGAAGTCTAAATCGAGTAACTCACTCATTACACCACTAGGGATTGCTGCCAACACAGCATTATCTGCAACGGCTTTCTGATTTTCTTTTTTAAAAATCTGATGCCGATTATGGGTTGCTAGCATTACATATGAGTTAAGGATAATTTTTTCAACAAATGATAAAGAGTTAACTTGCTCACGCGGGAAATTAATAACATAATCTGTCCAGTAACCATTAATGCCACCATTCATGATTAAAAAGCGCCCCAAAGCAAATCCTTGAAGTCCATCTAATAATTCAAATAAAGTTTCCAAAGATAAGCTTGAAGCAAAACTTTTAGTCGCCGATAGCCGACTTTTTATTTTGCTAACTTTATTCTCTAGCTCGCTTTTATCATAAATATCGTAAGTATGACTATAATTTGTGCCCATTTTTCTTTACACTATACGGTTATTAATATTTTTTAACTAGCTGGTCAATAGCCATAATTTCGGTTAGGAAATTTTCTATTTCATACATCGGAAACGAATTTGGCCCATCCGATTTAGCTTCATCCGGGCGTGGATGAGTTTCCATAAATAGCCCACTTATTCCAACAGCAACCGCGGCACGAGTTAAAACTGGGACAAATTCACGGCGACCGCCTGATGCATGTCCTTGCCCACCTGGCAATTGAACCGAATGCGTAGCATCAAACACAACCGGACAATCAGTATCACGCATGATAACCAATGAAGTCATATCTGAAATCAGATTATTATAACCAAAACTTACACCGCGTTCACATGCCATGATTAAGCCATGACCTTCAACGCTTTTTGCTTTATCGGTAACATTTTTCATATCCCAAGGTGCCAGAAACTGCCCTTTCTTGATATTAACTGCTTTACCGGAAGCGGCAACTGCTTTGATAAAATTAGTCTGACGGCATAAAAAAGCAGGCGTTTGCAAAATATCAACTACTGATGCAACCTGATCAATCTGTTCAACCTCATGAATATCAGTCAATATTGGTAAGCCAAGCTGACGTTTAACCTCAGATAAAATACGCAACCCTTCATCAATCCCCGGACCGCGAAAAGTCTTATCCGAGCTACGATTAGCTTTATCAAAGCTTGACTTATAAATAAAATTTATACCAAGCTTACTGGTTATTTCTTTTAAATATCCAGCAGTATCAATCGCTAGCTGCTCAGATTCAATTACACATGGTCCGGCTATCAAAAATAATGGCTGACGAAGCCCAACTTCAAAATCAAGTAATTTCCAAGATTTATTTTCCATTAGCCTTCTTTCCTTTCAGATAATTTTTGCTGCCTGATTGCTGCTTCGATAAATGCAGTAAATAGCGGATGTCCATCACGCGGATTCGAGGTAAATTCAGGATGGAACTGACAAGCAAAAAACCAATCAAGTTTAGGTAACTCAATTGTTTCTACCAATTTTTCACTTCCTTTAGAAATACCGCTAACTACTAAGCCTTTTTCTATCAGTTTACTAATTAATTCATTATTCACTTCATACCGATGACGATGACGCTCATTTACTTCTGTTGCACCATAAATCTGACTCGCACGGCTTCCCGCAGAAAGAACTGCCGTTTGTGAACCCAAACGCATTGTACCGCCAAGATCAGTATTTTCATCACGGGTTTCAACTTTTCCTGACTTATCAACCCATTCATCAATCATGGCAATAATAGGGAAAGATGAGCTTTGGTTAAATTCAGTTGAGTTTGCATCATTAAAACCGCACACATTCCGCGCATATTCAACAACAGCAAGCTGCATACCAAGACAGATTCCTAAAAATGGAATATTGTGGGTGCGCGCATATTCGATTGCCCGAATTTTTCCTTCGACACCACGTTTACCAAAGCCACCTGGTACCAGAATCGCATCGGCATTCATAATTGCCGATAAATCACCATTTTCAATCTCTTCGGCATCAACATAACTGATATTCACCTGTGTATTTGTATGAATCCCAGCATGAATTAACGCCTCATTCAATGACTTATATGACTCGGTAAGATCAACATATTTACCGACCATTGCAATTTCAATACTGCCATCAGGATGCTCTAGACTATTTACGATATTATCCCAAACTGTAAAATTAGCAGGAGCTGTCGTAATTTGTAATTTCTCACAGATTATATCATCAATTTCCTGTTTATGTAGCATATGTGGAACTTTATAGATACTATCTGAATCATAACAACCAATTACTGCTTTTTCTTCAAGATTACAAAATAAGGCTATTTTCTGTTTTTCATCAAGAGGTAACTCTCGATCCATCCGACAAATAAGAATATCCGGCTGAATCCCGTTTTGTAGCATCTCTTTTACTGAGTGTTGAGTTGGCTTGGTTTTTAACTCTCCGGCACTAGCAATATATGGCACCAAAGTCAGATGCATGAAAAGAGTATTTGCCCGCCCAAGTTCGCGGCGCATTTGGCGTATCGCTTCTAAAAAAGGCTGCGATTCGATATCACCAACAGTTCCACCGACTTCAATCATCGCTACATCATAACCTTCGGCACCTTCGATTATCCTATCCTTGATTTCATTAGTAATATGTGGAATTACCTGAACTGTTTTACCTAGATAGTCACCACGCCGTTCTTTACGAATTACGCTTTCGTAGATTTGACCAGAAGTAAAATTATT
Source organism: Aquella oligotrophica (assembly GCF_002892535.1). Taxonomy (NCBI): domain Bacteria; kingdom Pseudomonadati; phylum Pseudomonadota; class Betaproteobacteria; order Neisseriales; family Neisseriaceae; genus Aquella; species Aquella oligotrophica. The sequence continues at coordinate 1,826,880 of NZ_CP024847.1, forward strand.
TTTTTTCGACATCTTAGCTGAAATAAATCGCTCATAATGTCCTAGATCAAGATCAGTTTCTGCCCCATCTTCAGTTACAAAGACTTCACCGTGCTGAAATGGACTCATTGTACCCGGATCAACATTCAGATATGGGTCAAGCTTTAACATGGTTACTTTTAAGCCTCGTGATTCAAGAATCGACGCAGTTGAAGCCGCGGCAATCCCCTTACCCAAAGAAGAAACCACACCACCTGTAATAAAAATATATTTAGTCACCAATTACTCTCATATAAGAAAAAACAATAAAAAAGAGGGGGAATTATCCCCCTCGCTTAAAAATCTACGCGCATTCGATACACTTACTATAATCAAAAAAGCAATTCATTTTATAAACCCTACGACTAGCCTATCAATTTTTTATCAGTAAATAACTTAGCTGGTTCTACTTATCAAAATCTTGGAATATCATAAGCTTGTATAAGCAGCTAACAAATCTCCGCATTATTATAGCATATGAGTACTAGACAACTAACCCAAATTTTGATCGTACACCCCTCCTCTCATTACTATCAATAGCTTTTAACGTAACTACTCATAATATCTCGCAATAGCTGCGCGGCAAGGCTCCTTGCTCTTATTAGATATTCCTGTCGCTACAGGGTTTATATAGTATGAGTAGTTATCTTTTAAGTATTTTAATTAAGCTTCATATTCACTACATTATTACCCCATGTCCAACTATCAAAAGCGCTCCACACATTTGAAGATACTTCTGCGGGAAACTGTAGTGAATCAAGCTTGTATAAATCTGATTCACCATCCTGATTATAATAACCAACGGCTCCAGCAATGTCATTATACTCACTAATTCTCCAAGCATATAAAATTGCGCCAAAATATCTAGAAGAATTATTTGCTGGCACCACTGATGCTAAGCTTTTTGTCGCTTGCTGAAAGTAGTCTATTGTTTGAGCACCACTATTCACGTAATTTGTACAATTGGAACTTCCAAGAAAATTTTCAACATTAGCTAACTGAGGGCTACAATTACCATTTGCGGCACAAAGAAAATTTTCCAGAACATAATTATCAATACTTCCTACTGCTAGTGCTTCTTTTGAATCACACTCACCCTGATTTACTTGTCCCGTTGGTAAAATTGGTGATTTATGAGAACTTTGGCTATTATACTCCTGCAAATTACTCCAAGTACTATCAGTCGCACTAGCAGGTAACACAAACATCAATGGCGCATTAGAAAGCGGGCTATTTAACTGACTTTTAATAAAACTATTTACTTCATCTGTATAGGTATTTAATGGAACCGGATTAGGATCTGTTCCATTCGGATTAATATCATATAAGGCTGGTAAAAGAACTATATTACTAAAAGTGGCATAAAGCTGATTGCCGCTTGCCGGAGCTGCAAATAAAAATAAAAATTTATTGTGAATTTGCAACTGCTTGGCTATTTCACCAAAAAATACCACCTCATATGATTCGCCAATAGGATCATTTGGAAACTGCTCATTAATTGAAGGTTCATTATCAATTGCTACGCCATAAGTATTTTGATCATTATTAATCGTATTGGCAATTAAATCCGCAATACCTACCAGATAAGCATTGGTTGCTGCCTGTCCCTTATCATTATTATTAAGGGTAACGATTTGTTGCAGGAAGCTGGCACTAAAATCAATTTGTGGTACAACATGCTTGATGCCAACTACATTTTTATAATAGTTTGTAACATCGTTACCGTTTACGCACGAACCAAGTTTTGACGATGCTCCGCTTACAACTTCATCACTAAGCTGAGGCATAGCATAGTAATGAAACGCAGCATAATCTATCGGTGCACTACCATCGGGATTGATCGGCAAACAGCTTGAATTTGCCGATTCAAGAATTGGATTGCCTTTTATTGAACCACCAATTAAATTACCCATATCTGCAAAAACATAAGAAATATCAGAATTATGTAACTGGTTTAAATCATATCTTAATGAAGGAGCAAGTCCATTACCTTGCATACCATAATAATAATCTGTAGCAACACTATAGTCCCAAACACCATTTCCCTTATCAGGCGCGTTGCTAACAACACCGCTGGCAGTACTTTTCAAGCTTGAGGTAGATTTCGACTGAGGCTCGGTAGAGACTGTCGCAGAAATAGACTGAGTATTTTGTGCTTGTGATGAACCACCACTATTACATGCTACCAAAAACACACTTACTAGCCCAGCCACTAACAAATTGATTGAATTAACAGATTTCATATAACGCTTCCCTTATATCGTTTTATTGATGGAGCGATTATATTTTAACCAGATAAAAATTTAAACCGCGTTTTTGCGGGGGAAGTCGAGAAGCTATTTAATCATTGACCACACAGCCATTTACCAGTCTTATTTTTTTGTTTACACAAGTGGGTATCTGATCAGACCGATGGCTGATATAGATTATGGTATGCTCTGAATCTGCAAATAATGCATCAACAAGGCGAGTGAATTGTCGAGTATGGAATTCATCCAGCCCCTGACACGGCTCATCAAAGATAAAAAGTGGTGGGTTCTTAACTAATGCTCGAAGCAGTAAAAGCATACGTTGTGTACCATGTGATACTTGACCAAATTTTGTATTGCTATATTCGTCCAGATTAAGTACCTCAAGCCATTCGCTAGCTATTTTGGTTTGTTCAACATTAGCTTTGCCATATAAACCCGGCGTATCAAAGAAACCGGAAATAATGGTATCCAGACAGCTTAAATTTGTCGTGAAATTCCAATGTAATTCAGGTGAAATATAACCAATATTACGTTTAATATCCCAGATTGTTTCACCACTGCCGCGTTTCTTGCCAAATAAGAATAACTGATTAGCGTATGCTTGTGGATTATCACCTGTCACTAGGCTAAGTAAGGTTGATTTCCCTGCTCCATTATGCCCAGAAAGTAGCCATTTATCACCTTTTTCAACCAACCAATTTACCTGATTAAGAACAGTTTTTTCACCATATTTTATGCTAACATTTTCCATCCTGACGATCTCATCACCTGACAAACTGGTAATAGGCATCAATAAGGATTTTACCGCATCATATGAAATTGTAATCTCACTGGTATTACTATCTACTTGAGTTGACAGGTACTCAGCTTTGGGCATAAAAGATATTTGTTTTTGAGTAATTTCAGCGACATGAGTTATAAAATTAGGGATCTCTGAACTATCACTGATTAAAATAAATGTTACACCTAAATTGCATAATTCATGTATAAAAAGATTTAGCTTAGTAACCGAATCAACATCAAGCCCGATATATGGGTTATCTAAAATCATTATTTGTGCAGGCTTAAGAAAAGCCAAAATAAGCTGCAATTTTTTGCGTTCACCGCTAGATAACTGAATCAGCGGTGCATTTATCCGATGCTCTATATGCATGATTGCAATAAGTTTATTAACCTGAGCGGCATCCTGTGATTCATTATTGATTACCTCAAGAAGCGTGAGACTATCTTCTGAATCATAACTATTATAACGCTGTTGATAATAAAACTCCGACAATCCAAATTTATTTTTAAAGCTAAAATGTTGCGAAACAAGTATAGTTTTAGGCAAAAACACCGAATCACTATCATAAGAACTATCTATACTTCCACTTACATAAGTCTGTCCGGCTAAAGCCATCGCAAGACTAGTCTTACCCGAACCAGCGCTTCCAGTTAGAAAAACCTGTTCACCACTAGCAATACTAAATGAGATATTTTTTAATAGCTGCTTTTCTCCTCGATCAAGACTGATATCTTTAGCAATAATTTTATTCATTATCGTCACTTTCCGTCTCTGTTATCGATTCCTTAGGTAGATAAACTGGATAATCAACATTATCGATCTGATAAATATCATTCCTAAATTGTAGTTCACCATTATTATCGACCCAAACTGTTCCATAGATAATATTTACATCCATTGGTTCAGCAAGATAGACGATCTGCCGTTTGCCTGATTTAATCTGGCTCTCAACCCGGTCACCATCCCAGTTTGGTTTATCTGATAATAGATAATCAGCCAACTCAACTGGCTTACCAACACGAATGCACCCGTGGCTGAAATCACGACGATTTCTACCAAATAAATTACGCGTTGGGGTATCATGCAAATAGATGCCACAAACATTTGGAAAAATAAATTTGATATTACCTAAAGCATTCTTCTCACCTGGCATTTGCCTGAATTTATATGGCATATTGTTTGGATTAACTTTCTTCCAGTCAATTCTTGAAGGATCAATTGGCGGATTGGCAAAACTTCCATTATAAACATTCATTTGCTCTTTGGCAAGATAATTGGGATCCTGTTGTAATTTAGGTAAAATCTCCTTGCGTCCAATGCTATCAGGCACACTCCAGTACGGATTTATTTCAATATAACTGATCTTACTACTTAAAACGCAACTACGGTTCGCACCTTTCCCAACAATCACTGGCATATTAAGTATAGACTGACCACTTTCCATGACATCGAGGGAGAAGTTTGGAATATTAACTAATAAGTATTGCTTAGATGTTTGTAATGGTAGCCAGCGTAAGCGATCCATATTAAGTTCAATAAGCTTAATAATTTGATTAACCGAAACATTAAGTGCCTGTAATGTCTGCTTGTCAACTATGCCGTTTGCTTTTAAGCCGTGATGAGCTTGAAATTTCATGACTGCCTGTTTGAGAGCTTTATCAAAAATAGTGGTTTTTTCTGTGGTAGTGTATTCCCCAGTTATAGCCAACCGTTTTTGTAATTGCGAAACCCTTGTACCTTTAGAGCCGATTTTTAATGAAGCTCCTGCCGCAATTTGTCCCCAACCACCATTAGAAGCAATATTCTGGTACTTCTCTAACTGGCTTTTTAACTCCAAATACCCGGGATAGGTTGGAGTAAGTCCATTTAAAACTTGAGTTACATTTCCACCATGAGTAGCTTTTTGTAGCAAGTCAGGTAAATTTACCGCACGCTTACTAATTGTCCACGTAGGATAAACAGCCAGATTATCAACTCTACCTGTTGCCATATGCTTAGCGTAGAGCAAAAAAGCATCGGTAAGTGTAGTATCAAGATCAGCCAATGCTGCTATTGGTGGCTGCATCATCGGTGCAGAAGATACTTGCTGAGTTAACTGGTTTATTATTGAAAGATGGTAGTCCTCGGGGTATAAGGCATCTTTGTAGGAATTTTGTAAAATCTCGATTAACTGATTTGCATTCGGAAGAATCTTCCCATTATGTGACCATAAAATGGTTGAACTTTCCTGATTATATTGTTGAGTAGTTAATGCCAAACTACAGCGCAATTTATTAGCACACATAATTCGGCTTGCACCACCACTACTATTGATCTTACCAGTTATAGCTGCTTTAACCTGTGCATCAATATCATTTGCGTAGCTACTTCCTAACAAGCAAAATCCAAGCAAAATAACATATTTATAATAACTTATTCCTGTTTTTCTCATATCTCAGCCAAATATCTAAAATTTCAATAGATTGTATTCTAGCAAACTTTTGCCACATTCATGATTTATATTTTACATATTTGTACTTTCAGTAATTTTCTGAAGGCATGCGGTAAATGTAATCAACTAATCTTTTAGTTTAATTAGCAAATAAACACTGCACTATAAAATATTAAAGACCACAAAAGAATTGACAGTTTATTTATCAGGCGCTACCTGGCAATTAGCTCTAAAACAATTGATTAATTTTAGTCAACAATTTACTGGTATAATAATGGTTTGCCTTAAATAAATTATAGAGAATCTATCGTTATGTATTATTTACGCGACTTTGTTAGTAAAGAGCCAGTTCATCCAGATAATCTAGTATTTACTGGAGAAACAACCCCGTGGGAAGTTGTAATGGATCTTGACTCCATCAAAAGTAAGATGAATCTGGATTATTTCCGCCAAGCTCCACCTAATTTATTGAAATATTTACCACTGCTACCAATTGAAAAGCAAGCTGAATTTATTACACTTCGTGAAGCAGCAACACCATTACTAAAAAGCCGCAAGCTTGGACGTAATCTTGGAGTTGAGCTATACCTGAAAGTAGAAGGTAAAAATCCGACCGGATCATTTAAAGATCGTGGTACAGCGGTTGAAATCTCAGTTGCCCGCGAAAAAGGCGCCAAGGCAATTATCCTTGCCTCTACCGGAAATATGGCAGCTTCCTGTGCATGCTATGCTGCTGCTGCTGGTATCCCCTGTTTCATCATGGTACCGGAAGGTGTCCCACCGGGTAAACTTTCGCAAGTATTAGCTTTTGGCGGACATATTGTTCAAGTTAAAGGCACTTATAATGATGCTGCCGATCTAGCTTACAAAATTGCTGAAGAAATGGGCTTTTATCTAGCTGGTGATTATGCTTTTCGCTTAGAAGGTGCTAAAACTGCTGCTTTCGAAATCATCGATCAAATGCTATTTCAAGTTCCTGATTATCTAGTAGTACCAATTGGTTGTGGTACCAATATTGGTGGTTATTATAAAGGCTTCATGGACTATTACCGACTTGGATTAATTGATAAATTGCCAAGGATTATCGGAGTTCAGGCTGCTGGAGCTCAAGCTGTTGTAAATAGCTTTGAGCAAAAAACAAATAAAATCGAAACTCTAGCTAGTGTAAATACTTTGGCTTCTGCCATCTGTGTATCTAATCCACTTGATGGATTAAAAGCATTAGAAGCAATCAATAGCACCAATGGTTATGCAATCTCCGTTACTGATAACGAGATTTTGGCAGCACAACATCGCTTAGCTAAAGAAGAAGGAATTTTTGCTGAAAGCTCAGCTGCAGCAACAATAGCTGGTATTCAAAAATTGATTGAACAGGATAAAATCGAAGCCCACAAAAAAGTACTTTGTGTACTAACTGGTGATGGTCTAAAAGATCCGCAAGTAGTACTGAAAGCGGCAATTAAACCACCAACTATTTATCCACAAACCAAAGATTTCCTTAGCCTTTATGAAAATGGTTTTTTTGATGGTAAAAGCATGGTATTTGTTGAAAAAACCGATACCCTATTTGCTAATTCACCAAGCAAAGCGGATATTACCCGTGAGTTACAAAATCTATTTGCAGCACACTATAGTGATGAGTATGTTGACAAAATTGAGTTATCACTAAATAAAATGGTACAAAAAGGTAAAACCATTACTATTTCTGACTTCCAAGATAGTATTCAGGGTGTACTAGAATCACCACGCCACATTAAGGCTGATGTGTTTTCAGTAGTTGACTTTTTTGTTGATACCGCAAAAGATAAAAAAGCTAATGCGAAAGTAAAAGTAAAAATCAATAATACAGAATATGCTGGCTCAGCAGAAGGAACTGGTCCGGTTGATGCAGTAATTAAGGCGCTTACTCATGCCTGTCATGAAACTTTATTATTCAAACTAGTTGACTATAAAGTAGAAATTCGTGGACAAGGAACTGATGCCAACGTATATGTAGAAATGAAGCTACAAAAAGATAATGGTTCTTCGATTGGTAGTGGTACCTCTCCAGATATAATTCAGGCATCAATTGAAGCATTTGCCGAAGCTTATAATGGGTTTAATGTTTAATTAATAATAGTTAGTATTGGAATAAATATGATTAAAATCAATAAAGTAAGTAGTGTAATTACTGAAGACATCTCGCAAGGGGCTTCACAAGCCATGCTTTATGCCACTGGACTTAAAGAAGAAGATATGCATAAAGCCCAAGTTGGGATTGGTAGCGTATGGTACGAAGGTAATCCATGTAATATGCATTTATTAAACCTTGCCGAAGAAGTAAAAAAAGGGGTTAAAGCGGCAGGACTAGTAGGAATGCGTTTTAATACAATTGGTGTTAGCGATGGTATCTCTATGGGTACAAATGGTATGCGCTACTCATTACAATCTCGTGAAATCATTGCTGATTCGATTGAAACTATTACTGGTGCGCAATGGTATGACGGATTAATCACTATTCCTGGTTGTGATAAAAATATGCCGGGCTGCGTAATGGCGATGATTCGCCTAAATCGCCCAAGCATTATGATTTATGGTGGCACGATCAAGGCAGGTGAATACAATGGCAAGATTCTGGATATCGTATCAGCATTTCAGGCATATGGTGAATTTCTAGCAGGTAAAATAACTGAAGAAGAACGCCAAGGAATCGTACGTAATTCATGTCCGGGAGCTGGTGCCTGTGGTGGAATGTACACGGCTAATACTATGGCTTGTGCAATTGAGGCTCTTGGTTTATCTCTACCATATAGCTCATCAATAGCAGCAACCCATGTAGCTAAAATTGCTGAGTGTCATCATGCTGGTACGGCAATTCATCATCTATTAGAAAAAGATATTAAACCTAGCGATATACTTAGTAAAAAATCCTTTGAAAATGCATTTACGCTAGTTACCGTTTTGGGTGGCTCAACCAATGCTGTACTTCATTTAATCGCAATGGCACGTACTGCTAATATTGATTTCACACTTGAAGATATTCAAAAAATTAGTGATAAAACTCCGATGTTGGCTGATTTTAAACCAAGTGGTAAATATGTAATGGCTGATTTACATGCGTTAGGTGGAACTCCAGCGGTATTAAAACTATTACTCGAAAATGGCATGCTTCATGGTGATTGCCTAACGGTTACGGGTAAAACTATGGCGGAAAATCTTGCTGATTTACCTGGGCTACCTGCCGATCAGGATTTGGTTCAACCATTTAGCGCTCCAATTAAGGCTACCGGACATATTCAGATATTATATGGTAATCTAGCAACTGAAGGTTCGGCAGCTAAAATTACTGGTAAAGAAGGTACTTACTTTAAAGGACCTGCACGCTGCTTTGATACCGAAGAAGCAATGGTAGAAGCTCTAGCACAAGGTAAAATTCAAAAAGGCGATGTAATTGTCATTCGCTTCCAAGGACCTAAAGGTGGACCAGGTATGCCAGAAATGTTAAAACCAACTTCCGCAATCGTAGGTGCAGGACTTGGTAAAGACGTCGCACTAATTACCGATGGACGTTTTTCCGGTGGTTCACATGGTTTTATCGTGGGTCATATTACCCCTGAAGCCCAAGTTGGCGGTAATATTGCATTAATTAAAGATAATGATATTATTGCAATTGATGCTGAAAATAACACTATCAATGCTGAAGTAAGTGATGAAGAATTTGCTAACCGTCGTAAAAACTGGCAAGCACCTCCTTACCGCTCTACCCGTGGTACTTTGTATAAATTTATCAAAAACGTAAAATCAGCCAGCCTTGGTTGTGTTACAGATGAATAATTAAAGTTAAATCCCCGATATATAATATTTCGGGGATTTTTATTAGCTAATGATTTATTAAGATGTCAATAAGATGAATAAGATAATTTTATTTATTCTGCTACTCTCAATTAAACTAGTTTCTGCTGCTAATCTGACTGTCACAGTCAGTAATATAATAGATAAAAAAGGGCAAATGATCATTAGTTTATACAATAATAAAGCTTCATTTCCGATTGAAGGTAAAGAATACCGTGCAATTATAGTTTACCCAATAACTGCAGCAACTATTACCACCAGCTTTAATAATATTCCATCTGGCACTTACGCTGTCGCTGTAATTCATGATGAAGATCGTGATGGTAAAATTAGCCGGAATGATAATGGCGAACCGACTGAGCAGTTTGGCTTTAGTAATACAAGCAAATCATCTTTTGATGCCGCACAATTTTTCGTCGCAACCGAAAATCTACAAATAAATATTAATTTAAAGTAATCAATTTCCTGTTATTTCAATACGATTAAAAAGTTAAATCTTTAAAAAATCAGTATCCTCCATGCGTTTAGCTATCTTCTCTAATAGAATATGATGTCGTACATTGTTAAAATACGCTTTCAGATCAATATCAATGACCTTTGTGTGTTCCTTAACTATTGCTACCGCCACTCTATCTACTGCCGCCTGAGCAGTTCGTTTAGGTCTGTATCCAAATGAACCGTCCTGGAAATCAGCTTCGAATATAGGTTCCAATATCAGTTTAAGCGCTCCTTGTACTATCCCTGTCGCGAACTGCCGAAATTGCCAAGGTTCTAGTTCCATTTGCCTTAGGTATTTCTTTTAAGCGGTTCCTTAATGGATAATAACTTCTGCCTATTAGTTCACTTTGTATTTCCTGGAGATATTTGTTAACTCCGTATTCCTCTATTTTATAGAAGCTTACGTTATCTATCCCTGGCGCACCATTATTTAGTTTTGCCTGTCGATAGGATTCTTGCAATACCTCAAGTTTACATACATGTACGTATAAGCCCCCAAATTTCCACTCTGTTTCTGCCTTCGCTCTGTACGAGTTACCATACTTCATTACTACTATTATCCCATCCGACTTCCTCTTGCCTTCAGCTTATTTCATGGTTATCACTTATAAAGCTTACTATTACTAATACATTTCTGCATTAAAGCAAGGAGGATCTCTCCAGCTGCTTAGCGAGCTCAGCCTTTAGTCTAGTCACTATCGAAGCCGTATCTGGGTTCACTCACGTTATGACCTGCTATCTCACACCTGTCCTTATAACAGATTTGTCGGTAGGCTTCAACATATCGATTTTTCTTTACATTGCTATCCGAGTTACAAGGCTTGAACTTTTACCTTGGTGAGTTTATCTCTCACTGAATATGCCAGCCTTTGCTGGACGCACCAAAATTTATGACACACTCCAATCTTGAGCAAATTTGTACTAGGCGTTTTCATAGACATATATTGTAAATGAACTCTCCCCAGTACTCTGCGGTAGGGAGAGTTCATTTATAGCTTCGGTGATATTTTCAAATTTATTTGTTCATTCGCCAACTTTATTTCCAAAACTTTCGGCAACTGTGGCTGCATTTATGACAGGTGCTTTTGCATTATTTTCATTTGCCACTTGTGGAATTATGGGTAAATTAATCACAATTAATAGCTTCAAATAAACTTGATCATTGTACAATGATTTCCTCATTTATCTCAAAAACTCCTAATTTTAGAAGAGTTCGTGGAATACACAAATGATAATTAAGTGCAAAAGCTTTATCCAACAACTCCTGTTTACTTCTTACCGAAAAAATATATTTTAAATTTGAAAGATGATCATTTACTCGAGATGCTGAAATCACATGCCCCAATGAACTCATTATTTTCGATATATCGGCATACGAATAACGATGTAAATAAAAATAAAGCACCATTTTTTGCCGTTCGGATAATTCAAAATTAATTTTTTTCTGATCTTTTTTAATGTTAATAAGAGCTTTACCCTCATTGATCATAAAGATTGATTTTACTGGGTGCGGTGATACGTATTTGGAAAAACAGGCATAAATACCAAGAAAATTATTTGTAGCAGGATTAATTATTGGATATTTTCTCACTACATGAAGATTACTTAGCTTTGTGATATAAATAAAGGTTTTTACAACCCTTAAATCTCTAATCTGGCAATTATAGTCATGAATAGTCTGTATAATTGTTGGATGTTCTTTAGCAAGATTTAGCTGCAAATCTGTCTGACCAATTTCGATAGTAACATTATTTACAGTAATAAACTGATTAAATCCTTTACTTATCCCACGGTAAGCAAATTGATTGTCTTTGATGAAGCTTATAATATCTGGAGCACCATCATGAAATAAAGTAAAAGATTTAAGATACTGATTAAAGTACTCCTCATCTGAAATAAAACTCATTAAATTCCCCTCAAGTATTTAATAGAATAAATAAAAAAGATAATGCCTACCTTTATTATTAGCTAAGCTAGCCAATATAAAGCAGTAAGAAAAAGATACTACATTTGTAGTATCTTTTTTTGTAATTAATAGCTAAAAAAGTATTATGGTTGTTTCTGGGTATGATCGTATTCGATATTTACTTTCCTTACCGAATAGTTACCAGATTTTCGCCCCAAAAGATAAAAGAAAGCCTTATATTTACCAGTTGGTAAGTTATCATTTAGTACTTGAGCCTCTGCACGAGCAATAAAGTTATCACCAGTATAGTCCCACATTCTGTCATAGCCAATTTTCCTGAAGTCGAGCCAAATATTAACAGATGAGAAATAAGCCTGACTAACATTTTCATCCCACAGGTGACACAAGAAACCACCATTATATCTTTGGGCATATACAGTCAGATCATGTTTATTACCGTTAGCATCTTCAGCAGCTAGTAACAAAGTATTTGAAGCACCACTAGAATTATTAGCACATGAAGTTATAGCTGTAACTTTCTTATTAGTCGGTGCTGTTAATACTCCGGTATCTACATTAGCTGGTACGCCGCTAATCTTTGGATTGATTACCAGATAATCCATATTATATGTTTGTCCACTAAATTGAATACTTTTACGCTGATAATCAGTATCAGAATATTTAAAGTTACTTGTCCCCACCAATACTCCACTTTCAACTTCCAAGTTTACCGGATCTGTATAAAATGTATTACCATCTCGGTTATAACTTAATCCTATATTCAAATTAGTAGTTGCTAATTCTTTCCAGTTTACTCCACTTGGTAATGTTAGCTGCAAGTTTCCTTTTATCGTACATAAACTCTTACTTTGTAAGCCATTATCATCCGTACAATCAGTACTACTCTGGCTTATACTGTATCCCGCGGGTAAAAGAAAATTGTTGTTAATCTTTATATCACTAATCGGATACTTACCATCACCATTTGGCTTAGTTACCTGTAGCTCGAATGGATAACTCTCCATATGGGCATAGATTATCTTACCTTTATAACGATCGTATGGTACCAAACTTCTAGTATTCACCTTGATGCCTTCTAGAAGACTAGCTTCTACTGGGTTCGCATTTAAGCTTGCATAGGCTGGATAAGTAAGCTTATCTTTTTCACCTACCCCCGCTGCACTTAATTCAAGATCCATTTTTAGAATGTTTTCACCGATATTAGCTAATTTGAATTCAGCTATTGCATCACATTCTTTTGCTACATCTGCTTCATTGATAGTACATGCGACAAGATTGATACCATTAGTCCCGGCATAATTTAGCTTTGGTGTTACAGTTACCGGGTAATTAACCAGATCCTTATCGGCTATCGATACACCTACCTTATAAGCTACCTGCCAATAATCACCATTTACTGGATCTTTTATCAGTTTTGTTGTTTGTTTAAGTAAACTTGGCGTAGCCCATTGACGGTTAAAACTTATCTGACGCTTGATCGCTGTGATGTGAGCAGGAGTAGGCGCTGAGTTTGCCTGATCATGATAGCTATAGCTTAGCCCCAAATCAATGTTTGCCATTAATAGATTATTATTTTCAAAAGAGGCTTCCTTATTTAGGAATGACATTGATGGTACCGATAACTCAAGAGTACAACTACCTGTTTTTTTATCTAGGTCTGTCGTAAAGTTTGTTGCCCCACCATTAGCTAATCCAACCGCACAACTAGTTCCAGATTTTTCTACTTCTGCATATACAGGAATACCTTTGATATTAAATCCAGTCGCTGCTTGCTCGCCTACATTAGTAAATGTATATTGCAGCTTCAACCGATTATTACTCAGTGCAGTAAACTTATATGGATTATTGGTTAGACCATTTCCGCTTAATGTTGTTGGCGTACCAGTCAGGTTAATGGCTGTTGTAATATATGCTCGATCACCGCCACTTACCTCTGTTATGAATTCCTCTGAATTAGTCGTAACTTTCTCTCCATTTACTGTATATTCAACATTTAACCTATTCGTTTCTTTTCCCTTGATGTCTGTTTGAGCAGCATAATTTACTTTAGTATTACAATTTGTACCAGCATTAAGGGTATTTAATTTATTGCCACCACAGTTACTCAGATCAAGACTAAGACCTGCGACTGTCGTGTTTAATGCTATTTTAGTTAGTGGCGTAGCTAATTTTTTAGCATTATTATGAAGCGTAAAATTAGCAGCTCCAGGCTGACCAACTATTGTATGCAGGTTTCCTGTATCCTCTGAATTAATGGTTAGTACATCTTTACTCAAAATTGCAGAATAAGGAATACTAATACTACTTAGGTATTGTTTCTGTAAACCATCTACTGAAGTATATTTACCTGTGATATTTAACCATAGATCACCTTTTGCAGGTTTAGTAGGTTCATAGTTAATACTAATATCACATTCTTGATCTATTTTTCCACTACAAGGAATAGGGTTCTCACCTGATCCTGCCTCTTGTGATTTTACATTAAAGCCTTCTGCTGCTGCCGCAGGAGTAATCTTTATCTCAGATAAATCTCGATTTGAAGTATTCTTTATCGTTATTGTTGCGTGACTACCACCATCATTTATCAACGTACTTTGTAAGTCTCCATTACGATCTACTTCTAATATTGACATTTGGGGATCTTCGGCTATATACTCAAGATTTGTCGTAACTTTTTTATCTTTGTCATAGCCAACTGTAAATGGATGATTACCGCTTACATCCTGCTTACGTGCAGTAAACACAAAACTACAACTATCACCCGCGTTAAGAGAAGAGGAAACAAGACAATCTTCATCCTCTGGATTACTTGGTGCTCCCAGGACTTTACTATTATCCCCAAGCAAATTCAGCTTATCCTTAATATCCTCATTCCCCGCATTAAATACGCTGATACGTACTTGTTCTTTACCATCAGCTTTCATTGTAATTCCATGCTGGATCAGCAAGTTTGATCCAGCTGCTTTTTCAACCGCTACACTACCATCACTAAAGGCAACTTCTTGACCATTACGATATCCTGATACTCTTGTATTTACAATAGTATGCTCGGATAAACCCTTACCTTTTAGTAATAATGTACAGCTATTACCTTTTTTAAACCCTGCTGCACTACATAAGATACTACCGTTTTTACTACTAACATTATCAAAGTCTTCGGTAAGAATTACAGGTACTGATAAACTATAATTACCATCTTTAGTATAAATCTGATTAATGTCATTTATCGCAGCAAGACCAGCTTTGCTACCAACCTTATCACTCATCCGAATCATTTGGTGCAATACTTCACTATGTCCATCCTGAGCTTTTAACTTCACGCTTAGCAATACCGCTTCCGAATGTGCTATCTGTGGAGTAAACTGGATGCTACTACTTCCATTTATCGATATATCCTCACCTACTTGCGCTACCACTTTAACAGCATTTGATAAATCTTTTTTGCCACTAGCATCTGTTATTTGTACTGATTCAATTTTATAACTTTGATTGCTACTGTTATTTATCCGTAATAAATAGCTTGATTTATAACTATTCTTCACAGGAACTACTGCTAATTGATCTAGGTAAATACTACCTGCCACATCTTCAAGTATTGGGTTAACTCCACCACCTGTGGCATTATTACCAGCCCCACCGCAGCCACTGAAAATTACTGCACTACTTACCAATGCTAGAAAGTTTATTTTTTTCTTCATGTATATCCCTTTATTTATAAATTATGTTTTGCAAACTCAACAAACCAAAGTATGCTGGCTTATCTTATATACGGAGCGTATTATAAGTAAACATAACGAGTATTGGAACCCAAGATCAGTACACAAATACTTTACTACCTATTTTTTTTGGTGGGTATTTTTAAGGGAGATTAGAATGCACATACAAATCAATAAATACAAAAGTATAGCAATAGATGTATAAATAATCTAAATAAAAATAAATGTATTTATAGAGATATGTCCGGGACATGGTAAGCAATTATAGGAGTTTAATTGCATCATAAGAGTAAGATAATATAGATCATTATATTGTAATTTGATTTCTTAACCTGATATTATCATATTACTGTCAAATTCATAACTGCCAGATTTGAGGAAGGCTCTTGGTATCAATAAGTGATAATTTAAAGCGACTGCTTTTTCGATTAATTCATTTTTTGAACGAGCATGAAAGATCAGTTTGAGATTTTCAAGATGATCATTTACCCGTGCTTTTGAGATTTTGTGTCCCAAAGTGGTCATTATTTCAGAAATTTCTGAATTTGAAAATCTATTTAGATAAAGAAAAAGTATCATATTTTGTTTTTTAGTCAACTTATATTTTAATGATTCAGTTTTTATGTTGCTAAGTCCAGAATTAACTCCATTAATTTTATAAATTAGCTTTAGTAAGTTAGGATGAACGTAATTATGAATATAGACAAAAATTCCAACAAAATTATTGGTAGCCGGATTTATAATTGGACGTTTATAAACATGACTTATATGATAATACGCATCAATAAAAATAAATTCTCTTGCCTGCCTTGTATCACGAATAATCTTATCTTGTTCTAGTGCAGTAATCCTCTCTTTTTCATAGATTATCTTCTTCTCTTCAGAAAGCTTGCCTCCTGTTAAGGACTCAAGTGTTACGCCATAAGTATCTTCATATCCGATTGAAATATAAACAATTTCAAGATTTTTATTTTTAATAAGAACCTTTTCTTTTTCTCCACTATTATAAAGAACTTTTGCACTTTCGCAGTAGGTCTTGAAAAAATTCTCATCCGCCATATTGTTCTTTTGCAAAATATCCATAGATTTCTTAAAAATATTAAACTACTCTCTGGGGAAATAAAATCAACTAACTATTATATGCCGAAATCATATTATATTTTGATAAAAAATACTAATTATTTTCAAAATTGTATCTTTTGAAAAAGACAGAAATAAACATAAATTATAAAGCATCCTTCTGCTATACTACTTTATTGTAAGGTCTTTGATAGAATTCTAGGATTATTTAAACTATGAATAAAATTAAAACAGACAAAGAGTTTTTAGATTTTTATTGTCAATGTGCTGATATTATGTTCGGACATGAAGAAAATGAAATCATGTACATAAAAGATATCCATCATAATTTCCGCTATCTGTCACTTGGACATAGAAAGCATATAGGAAAAAATGCATATTTTGTCGCAGATGAAACAAACTTGACAGCTGAGATGAAAGAACTACATGCAAAAATTAAGTTACAGGCATATGAGCAAGATAATATAATTAGATCATCTTTGAAATCAGCAAATTTTATCTATATTGATACCTATAACAGGATTGGCTTTGTACGTAAAAAACCAATTGTCAATCCAGATACAGGTAATTGTGTTGGAATTTCTGGAGTAGTTAGACCTTATTCGATGCCGAATATTCTTGCAGCAATTTATAAGATAAATGAGATCGCTCTTGTAGAGGAAGATCAAAAAAATGACTTACCTATAGAATATCAACTTAATGAAAAACAAAGCATGGTGTTATTTTTATACCTAAATAAGTATTCAAACACTGAAATATCAGAAATACTTACTACACTTGGACACAAAATATCTAAATATAGAGTAAATGACCATCTCGAAAATCTAAAGTTCATTTTCAATGTTCAGACAAAAGAACAGTTAATTAAAAAAGCTATTAGCCTTGATTATCATCTAGTAATTCCCCGCAAATTTCTTAAAATTGGAAGTTATGAAATTGATGAGGAAGTGATCATTGCTGGTGAATGAATACTCAAAAATAATTAGCGTATCAGAAATCTCCAAAAATTAAACTATTAATGCAAAAGAGTCTATTGCTTGACCCAGAATGTAGCACTAAATGATACAAAACCACTTCTGGATTGACGAGTAATAGTAAGTTGAGAGGGAAAAATTGCATAACTTCGGCGTAATTGATCAAGCAATGTCATTACTTGATTAAATTGTGCATTCGGTACACTAATCGTCATTTGACCATCCTGAATAAGAATATTAGGTTCTTTAGTTTGAAGAACCTGTGATACATCTCCTTTTATCTGATCAGTAGTTACCGAATTAAAAGTATTAGCTTCAACTGATTTAATGTTTTTATAATTAATTGCTGCCTGCTTAGAGAAAACAGTAACCCGGTTCAAATTCTCAACCATAATCGCAACATTATTTTTATAAGTAATCAAGCCATTGACTATAAGAAAGAGCATTGACAATACAAGAAAAAGCCCTAACCCGCCAACAAGCTTCTGTTCACGAGGTTGTAACTGTTCCCAACGCGCAATTAATTTATTTATTTGCGGTTCAATTTTAACCCTTAATTTATCAATATACGGTTTAAAACTTGCCATCATTAGTTGTATCCATTCTTGATATAATTTGTAAGCTAATTACCCAAGCAGCATCAGCCATTGTAGAATTTGAAGATGTCCCATCGAATTGGGATCAGTATTCGACAAAACACCGCCGCCATTATTTTTAGAATTAGCATCGGATTGTTCTGCCTGATAGGTTTTATAATCAGTTATATCTGCTTGAATGCGTTTAGTAGCAAGTACACTTCTATCATTAGGAAATTGAGATGGATCAAATTGACTATTCAAAAAAACCGTCAACTGCGATCCAGAATACTGTATTCCCTGAATCATATTATTATTTACTTCCGGCATTGTTTTTAGAAAAATACTAAATAATCGCAATGCATCACTATCAGCATAAATACCCTTTGAATGCTGTAAATCAAGAATTTTCTCATCAACTTGCGACCATAAATTTGGCGTAAACTTTATTCCGTCGATGATACCACTTAAATCTTTGGTAATCTGTGACTGGATGTTATTTTTCTGAACCATAAGAAATCCAAGATTTATGATCCAGAAAACTGCAAAAATTGAAGCATAAACCCCAACAAATCTGCCAAGCCTAATCAATTTAGCTTTGGCGTCTTCATTGATTTTTATGTTAAACCGCTTACTTTTCTCATTATAAAAATTCCAGTTAGCAACACCATATGTCAATTCAGCATATTGCTTGCAATCTAGCTTATATTTAGTAGAAAGTAACTCTACCACTTGGCTACTCTCAGAATAAACAATTATTGAATCTTTTTCATATGTTTGTAGTAAATCAAGCAATGTTTCCGGAACTGGTTCAGCATCATCCAGAATAAAATACTCATATAAAGAAGTTCGGACAAATTTATTATTACCTACCAAATATACTGTCCAGCTACCCTCTTCAAAGACTGTTGTATATGGAAATGGCTGAATAAATCGCACTTGTTTTACATGATTACTTAATTTATTAAGCAAAAGTAGATAAAAATCACGATTTAGGATTGCAATATAATCGACACCATCAGACATACGCATTAAAATAGGTTTACACTCTTCAATATCTTCAGCTAGATTATCTTCTACTGCCCCAAGCAAGAATTCATCGTTAATCCTTTTATCACTTACATCGCCAAGATTTGTTTTAATTATTGTTGCCAAGTACGGCGATAAATATACCTCAATGGCATCCAGATTTTCACCAACCAGCTCTTCCAGTGGTGCAACCCCTGAATCAGTTAGCTCACTGCCATTTAATGACTGCCAGCTTACCGCGCTTAAATCCTCTTTTTCTATAAATATACGTAATAAAGTCATTCTGGATGTTGCCATAAAATTTGTGGCCATTGACCACTACGATTTTGCCGAAAAACAAATGCTACGAAACGAAATTCATCACCCTGATCATCAACAACAGCATGAATTGTAAAATAGCTGGAGCTAACCCCCAAACCAGCCAGATTAAGCTGATTTTTGCTGTTTGGCTGTGGCTGGGAACTACTTGTATTCACACCATTCTGAGATAAAAAAGTAGTTACTGCCTGAGTATTATTAAACGGTTGGGCAGAACGATAGCTAATCATTCTTTGCGCCACAGGTAAGGGAATACCGCTTTTAGCAGCTATCACTTCAGCCGAAGCTGTATTAACATTCACAATTGTACCATAACCAAATCCACCACTAGGAGCACTTTCTATGGAACTTTCATTTTGCAAGGTGCTACCATTAACAGGGACAGCTGTAACATATTTAACCAATTTTTGTACAATGTCCTGATTTACACCCTTAACCAAAATTAATTCTGACAAATCAACAAATGGTCTTCCGGCTGGACTATACGCAGGTTTTCCCATTGTATATTGTGACATTATGTCTCCCTGATATTGGGGAGCTGCAATATAGTAGGCAATATTATATGCTAGTGAAGGAGGAATATTCAAATATTGCAAAAGCAGACTAAACTGATTTAAGACATTCGGATTTACGATTCCCTGGCTAACAAGATCATTTATATTAAATTTACTCTGTTCGTCAACTACAGAACCACTCATATAAATATCGTCAAGAACTTTGGTTTTGGGTAGTCCCTGCGCCCAGACATCCTGAAGCGAGTCAAATGAGGAGGTTGCACCACTCGTTCCTAAAGCAGCCCGTCCAAAATCAAGTGCACTATACGCAATGGTCGTTGATTGTTCTCGCAGCTGACGATTAACTAATCTTTTATACATCCTGAAATTAGTAGTTGCGAGACTAGCAATAATCGTCATTACAATAAAGACTATTACCATTACAGTAATTAGCGCTGCTCCTCGATTGCTTTTGATCATCACGTTAATGCCCAGCTTCTCTCAACGGTTTCACCAGAAGCTAACACCATAACTACTTTAACCGCACGAGGTAAAGATGTTATATCTCCACCCTGTGGTGGCCAAGTATTTCGCCATTGATTATCTGGGTATAAAAAAGTTATTTCAAATTTAGTTACATTATCTATTAAAACGTCAATATCTGGCTGAGTTGTAACAACCCGATTTAATACTGGCCAAGTTACAAGATATAGTGTTTTACCATAATAACGATAACCAATACGCTTTGGCGGAACAGTCCCATAAATTCTATCACCAGAAAAACCACTGAGTGTCATTTCAAGTTGGGAATCGTACATGCCATTTAATTTAGCTTTACCATATACCGCTGGCAATAGCCCTCCATTCTGATCCCGCACAACTAGAGGGATTACCCTATTCCAGCTCATACCAAAATTAGATATAGCCAGTGACAAATTACCCCATTTTTCCTGCGCCTCACCAGCAATTTCCTTGGTTCTCACCAAGCTTGTAATCATGCGGTAAGAAACAGTTGAAATGATTGCAAAAATAACGATGGCAACCATTAGCTCAATTAAAGTAAATCCCAACCGTCTGGAGGTATTAACCATATTCATTTTTCTAGTATTGTGCTATAAAATTAATTGTCTTAAAAATAGTATAGTCAGGATCATCTGACTGGCTAACAGAAATTTCAACTCTTCTGAAATATGGATTGGGAGTATTACTCACTACTTCAACAACATTGAATTTCACCCCTGCAGAAGTGAGGGATTTTTTAACAGTACCAACATCCGGATATTGCTGGTTTATATATAGCTGATTAAATTCATTTTCTGCAACCCATGTCGCCACTTCGCGCAAAAAGCTATCATGTACATCACTAATGATAAGTCCAATTGCTCTAGTTGCAGACGCCAAAACTACAGCTACAATAAAAAGTGCTACCAGACACTCAATAAGAGTAAAACCCCTAGTAGAATTAGCATTTTTCATTAACTGGATACCTTATAGCGCCCAACCAAATCACTATCAATCCAAGCACTGTATTCATCATCACCAACTTGAATTGATAAACTTGCGTTATCACCACTAGGAAAAAATCTAATCGGTTCATTATCTTTCAATGGAACACCATTAACTAAAACCTTTAGTATCTTCAATCCTTTTGGCCAACCCCATGAAACTACTTTACGCATATCAATTTCAGTCCACTCATTATCACCTTGCCGATATCGATTACAACTAATCGATGTCGCAGCCAATTTACAGGCAATAACATCACCACTATAAATTGACTCATCTGATAATACAGATAACGTGCTTGAAAACTGCTCAGCTCCAACTAGGAAGCGACCAAAACTTGGTGAACTTACACTTAGGGTAACAATCGTAGTCATAACCGCAATTATTACCACTACCAGCATCATTTCAATTAAGGTAAAGCCATTTGGCTTATGCACAATGCCTCCACAAAATAAAAATTAGAGTTGAAAACAACTCTAATTTTGAAATGAAATCTGATTCAATCGCGCTATTGCCAGCTGCCAATTACAGCCTGACCATCTGTCCCGGAAGAAGTTGCTCCATCTGGACCATAACTGAAAACATCAACTTCACCGTGTTTACCTGGGTTTTGATACTGATAATCATTTCCCCAAGGATCTTTAGGTAACTTCTCAAGATAACCACCAGCCTTGTAATTATTTGGAATTGGTGCCACTGACGGTTTATTTACCAGGGCATCCAAACCTTGTTGCTGTGTTGGGTATCTAATATTATCCAACTTATAAAGCTTCAATGCAGTCATAACAGACTGGATATCAGCCTTCGCAGCAGCAGTACGTGCCTGATCAGTACTCCCCATTACCCGAGGTACTACCAAAGCAGCCATAATACCCATAATTACAATTACCACCATAATCTCGATAAGTGTAAAACCCTGACGTTTTTTTTGCATAGTAATGCCCTTAATTCAAATCTTTAATAAAAATTGATAACTTAATCACGAATTGTATCATAAATAATAATGTACTGCAAATAAAGCCTTCTAGCTCACTTAGTCATTGTGCCCAATGATTGTATCCATAGCAACTGAATTTATTGCGGGATAATCGAGACTATAGTGTAACCCACGACTTTCCTTACGTTTAAAAGCACTTTTCACCACTAGTTCAGCAACCAATACGAGATTACGCAACTCAACTAAGTCCGCACTTATTCTAAAATTTGAATAATACTCATGTATTTCTTCTTTCAAAAGATTAATCCTGTGAATTGCACGTTCAAGACGCTTTGTAGTTCTAACGATTCCAACATAATCCCACATTAATCTACGAAGTTCATCCCAATTATGGGCAATCACAATTTCCTCATCTGCATTGGTAACCTGCGACTCATCCCAGTCTTTAGATATAACGATTCTTGTACCATCATGATCCAAAATTTTTTCAACTAACCCCTTACCAACAACCAGACATTCAAGCAAGGAGTTACTAGCCAAGCGATTTGCCCCATGCAATCCAGTATGCGCACACTCACCAACAGCGTAAAGTCCGGAAATATCAGTTTCACCATACAAATCAGCAATTACACCACCACACGTATAATGTGCTGCAGGTACAACAGGAATTGGTTCTTTAGAAATATCAATTCCTAATGATTTACATTTTGCGTGTATCATTGGAAAATGTTCCAAAATAAAACCCTCGCCTTTATGAGATATATCAAGACAAACATGATCAACCCCAGATTTTTTCATTTCGTAATCAATGGCTCTGGCAACAATATCTCGTGGAGCAAGCTCCAAACGCTCATCATGAAACTTCATAAATCGAACACCATTAGGTAGAGTAAGCACCCCTCCTTCACCACGAACAGCTTCTGAGATTAAAAATGATTTAGCTTGCGGATGATATAAACAGGTTGGATGAAACTGGATAAATTCCATATTAGCAACACGACAACCAGCTCGATAAGCCATTGCAATACCATCACCTGTTGCTACATCTGGGTTTGTTGTATACAAATATGATTTCCCAGCACCGCCAGTTGCAAGAATTACGCCACTAACTGAGTTAAATGTCTCAACTTGTCCATTAACTGTATTTAGCGCATAAACACCAACACACCGCTTTAATTCACCAACTTTACTTACAATCAAATCGACCGCGACATAATTTTCAAAAATAGAAACATTAGGATGTTTGACAACATGCTGAATTACTGTTGATATAACGGCAGCACCAGTGGCATCAGCAACATGAAGAACCCTGCGTGCACTATGTCCACCCTCCCGAGTTAAATGGATATGATTAACTGGAGTTTTTTCTCGGGTAAAGTCAACTCCTAACTCAATTAACCAGTTTATTGCATCAGGTGCATGTTCAACAATATACCGCACTGCTTCTTCATTACACAACCCAGCACCAGCAATTAGAGTATCCTTTACATGGCTATCAAATGAGTCATCATCATTAATTACCGCAGCAATCCCACCCTGAGCATAAAAAGAGTTACACTCGGCAAGCTGTTTTTTAGTCACAAGCGCTACTTTTTTGCCGTGATTTGCCAGTCGCAAAGCTACAGACAAGCCAGCAAGTCCACTACCTAAAACTACTGCGTCGAATTGATGTCTCATATTTCAAGGACATCCTGCATTGAATATAGCCCCGGAGCCTGCTTAACAATAAACTTTGCCGCTGCCAATGCGCCAAGAGCAAAGCCCCGCCTATTATTAATGTTGCTAATGATACTCAACTCTTCACCATCACTAATAAAGTCAACGACATGCCGCCCAACTATATCTCCAGCCCGTAGGGCAGAAAAGCCAATCTCTCTTGAGGCTCGAACCTGATTGTTATTGCCAGTACGATTATAACAGGCAACCTGATCAAAATCATCTCCTCTAGCCCCAGCAATCAATTTCCCTATTTCAAGAGCAGTCCCCGAAGGGGCATCTTTTTTATAACGATGGTGACTCTCAACTATTTCCACTTCGTAATCTGCTAGCTTTTTTGCCACCATTTTTACAGCTTCAAATAATACATTAACCGATAAACTCATATTTGCAGAGTGAACAATAGCTATTTGAGCTGCTGCATCCTTTATCTTCCTCATCTGGTCACTTGTAAAGCCTGTAGTTCCAATAACCAATGGGATTTTATGAGTCAAACACCAATTTAAAGTTTCCTCAATTCGCTCTTGGTTAGAAAAATCAACCATCACTTCTGCCGTAGTAGAATGTGGCAATGTCAAATAATAGCTATCTGAGGCGATGACATTATTTTCTAGATGAAAAGTTCTTGCTAGAACTAGCTCATATAATTCAGGATTTTTCAATATAAGATCCAGTAACTTCTGCCCCATTTTACCATTTGCACCATTTATTGCCAGCTTAAGCATTGCTTGAATTCCTTTAAAACTATTTTGTCTTGACAGCACCAACCGATTCAATTTGAATCAATTTTTGCGTAGTTGGATCAAAATTTAAGTTTACAATGTAACTATCTTTAAGTTTATCATTTTTATAATCCTGATAAACATATTGCCACTGATTTGAATTAAACATAAACTGGGTTACTGGATGACCAATAACAAAAGTAACCTGTTCTTTTGTCATCCCGGCACGCAATTGAGCCATCTGCTGCCGGTTAATATAATTACCCTGCTGTACCGGATACATGTACGGAAAGCGCCACTCTGAAAAATTAATTCCCGAGCACCCAATCAGAAAAATTGTTACAAAACAACACATCAACACCTGTCGAATCATACTAAAACCCATATACCACATCAAAAAATTTGCTTTAAGCGTTATTTTAACCTTAAAATAAGAGTTTGGTTCAAACAAAACACTTTTAATTCAGGATAAGCATGGATTTAACAAAACAGCTAAAGGATGCGGGAATAAAAATTACTCAGCATAAATTAGCAATACTTGCGCTTTTTTCCGAACATAAACATTTAGACGCATTTAAAATTCTAACAATATTTCAAAGCAAAAATATAGATATTAGCTTGGCAACGATCTATCGAATTCTTGCCAGTTTTGAAGAACATAATATCATCACTAAGCATAACTTTGGAAATGAGCATGCTAACTACGAACTGGCTGTTGCCAATGAACATCATGACCACCTCATATGTATGGGGTGTGGCAAAGTAATTGAATTTGTCAATCAGGAAATTGAAGAATTACAGCTGCAAATTGCAAAACAAAATCAGTTTGAAGTACATAATCACACATTGAATATATATGGCTTTTGCGTTGAATGTAAGATTCTAAAAACGAGCAAACCAATTAATTGAATGTTTGAAATTGGAGCATGATAAAATCATGAGCTTTGGATAAATACAGATTTGTTTTTAGGTTACCACCATCAATAACATATAGTTAAATTAAAAATGAAAAACATTACAATTAATCAGACAATAAACCTCCTAAGTGCGGCAGCAATTTATTTGATAATAATATCTGCTGGGATCATGCTAGGAAAAAGTGTATGGTGGCTGGCAAACCCTTTGGGTTATGATACCTATAGTAATATAGTAAGTCGTAATTTTGATTCCAGTAAGCTTGCCCAAACAATCATTAATCGTGCGCCATTCGGCGTTGTTACTGAAGAAAAAGCACCAGTTCCTACAATTGCCGAACAGATAAAAGTAGTTGGGGTTTATGCAGCAGGACTGAATAACAGTGTAGCATTTATTACAGTTAGCGGCAAAAACTCCATTGCAGTAATTGGGGATACTGTTCTTGATGCAAAAGTTAAAGCAATTACTCCCGATGGAGTAATTTTCTTGTCCGGCAAACAAGATGTTACCATCAATCTTTCTTCATCAAATGCTACGCCAAACACTAATAACACTTCAAACAATAACCACCAAAACTCCGGTAGTGCAGGCTATATTCCAAGTACAGCACCAAATAATAGCAGTAATCAAGATGCGCAGAATCACAGCAGTACTAACCAGCCAGCAAATAATAACGAAAATAATGCAGCCCAAGGAAGTGATAATGATTCAATTGCTGATAAGCGTAGAAAAATGATTGAAGCTTTCCAGAAGCAGAATGCTGGTGGAAATGGTAATGACAACAATAACAATGGACAACAACAAAATTAATTAGGGATGTTTATGAATTTGAAACTAAAACAGCTAGGTGTAATATTATGTGGAGTATCAATGTTGGGACAAGCTGTAGCTGCTCCTACTAGCACATCAACGCCCAACAACTCAGCTTCTTCTAAGACGAATACTGCAACTAACTCGACTAGTACCAATAATAGCTCAGGAACATCAGAAGATAAAGTTGTCCTTAATTTTGAAAATGCTGATATTCAAACCGTTATAAAAGCAATTAGCAAACTATCTGGCAAAAACTTTGTTATTGATCCACGTGTAAAAGGTACCGTTAACATAGTATCTGAAAAACCAATCTCCAAAGCTGAAAGTTATAAGGTTCTTGAATCAGCACTCAGAATGCAGGGCTTTGCAACGGTGGAAGCTGATGGTGTAATCAAGGTACTACCAGAAACAGATGCTCGTACTTATGGTATGCGAACTGAGACTCAGAGCAATAAGCGTAATCCAGGTGATCAGCTAGTCACTAAAATATTTATCATAGACAATGGCTCAGCAACCCAGCTAGCTAATGCATTACGCCCAATGATATCGCCAAATAATGCAATTTCAGTCTATCCAAACAGTAATGCGTTGGTCGTAACTGACTACTCTTCAAACATGGCAAGAATAACAAAAATCATTACTGACTTAAACACCACAAAAGCTAAGAAAGTTGCTCCCGCAATTGTAAAGCTTAAATATGCTTACGCCTCAGATGTTGCCCAAACCTTGCAAAGCTATGCCGGAGGAGGTAGTATGGGTTCTGGAAGTGGCGGCGGAGCCGCTGGTGGTGCTAATGATGGACCAACCACAACTATTACTGTTGACCCGGCTAGTAACTCAGTTATCATTAACTCTAATGTTGCGGCAAAAGTCGAAGAACTCCGAGCATTAGCATTAAGCCTTGATAAAGACACCAGTTCCAGCAATAACAATCTCCATGTGGTATACCTTCGTAATGCAGATGCAGCCCATGTAGCTGAAGTTTTAAAAACAATTGTAAGTGGTCAAGACAACCCAGACATGACAGCGTCTGCTGCCAGTCGAGCACTTTCAGATACCAGCTCAGTCTTCCAGAGTAGTGGTGGCAGTAGTGGTTCAAGTGGAGGTAGCACTTTTGGTGGTGGTTCTAGCGGTGGTAGTAAACCTCCAACTTCAGCAAATCGCGGTAGCTCAAATAGCACATCACCAAATAATGATAAAAATGCACCAAAAATTCTGGTACAGGCTGAACCTTCTACCAATTCGTTAATTATTCAAGCACCAGACGCAGTTTATCGTAATATGCGTGCAATAATTGATATGTTGGATGTACGCCGGGTACAAGTAATGATTGAAGCTCTGATTGCCGATGTATCAACTAATGACACTGGTACTTTTGGTATTCAGTGGTTAGGTGGAGCTGGTAATAATAATGTTGGTGGTTTAGTTCTTTCTAATTATGCAGGGAATGGAAACAGTGTTAGTAGCCTAGCACAGACAGCTATTGCTGCCGCTGGTGTTGCTAATGGTGGAACGAGTGGAGCTGCTGCTGCAGGCTCTGGGCTAAGTGTACCGGGTGAGGTTTATGTCGGATTAGTTACAGGTACAACTACGATTGGTGGGCAAACAGTGCCTGGAATTTCAGCCCTTGCTGATATGCTGGCTTCGAATAATGCCGGTAATATCTTGGGACGTCCGACCTTATTAACATTAGATAACGAAGAAGCATCAATATTTGTTGGACAAAATATTGGTATTCCAACTGGTTCATTTCAAAACACTGGTAATGCAGCTGGAAATATCGTAAGTCAGGTAAACCGCCAAGATGTGGGGACTGTGTTACGCCTAAAACCACTGGTTACTCAAAGTGGTATTATTCAAATGGCTGTCTACCAAGAGGATTCAATTGTTGACACTGCATCACAAAGCCAAGCCGACCTACAGGCAAATGGTCCAAATATCAACAAGCGTAATTTAAAAACTCAGATCTTGGTAAACGATGGGCAAATTATTGCTCTCGGTGGAATGACGCAAGATGTAATAAGCCTGCAAAGTGCGGGGATTCCATTATTAAGTTCAATTCCTTACTTAGGTTGGTTATTTAGTTGGCAAAGTCGTACACATACCAAGCAAAATCTGGTAATTTTCCTCCGTCCAGTAATTATCCGTAATGAAGAAGGAATGAAAGCTCTTACTAATCAGCGTTACCGCTATATCATGCAACAACAAAATGCTATTAAGGCTACAGGAAATGCCTTATTACCAAATGTTGATGCAGTAAATATTGAAAATCAGGTTCCTTATGATAATAAAGTACCTCCTCAGCCATCGTCAGTACCAGCTACACCTATTTTGGATGTAACTAAAGGTCCAAATAACGTATCAGTAGTAAATTCTTCTCCTGGTCAAACACCAATAGTGGTACAAAACTCAACAACTAGTGCTAGGAATGCATCTACAAATAATAGCAATACTTCTAATGGGCAAACAAAAGTTATTCAAACCGCACCTAATAGTATAACTATCACTAATAACAATAATTAATAAGATTGCAGCAGGCGTAGGCTTATGGAAAATATAAAATTCTCACCCAATAAATACTCAAGGCGGCTACCATATACCTATGCCAGAGCCAATAAAGTCTGTATTTATGCTGCTGACGATGAATATGTACAGATTGCAACTACCGCTAGTTTGAATCCTTTAGTTGTAACCGAGATAAAACGTAAGGTACAACAGCCAATTCAGATTCACAAAATTGAAGAAAAGCTTTTTGATGCAATCTTAGCTGAAGCTTACTCTAGCGGTAATGCAGCGGCAGTAGTTGATGATATTCAAGATGATATCGATATTTCTGACTTAATGCAAAATCTGCAAAAAACTGAAGATTTATTAGAATCAGAAAATGATGCACCAGTAATTAAAATCATCAACGCTTTTTTAACTCAGGCGGTAAAGGAAGATGCATCGGATGTGCACCTTGATGCCTACGAACGTAATTCACTAGTAAGATTTCGCCGCGATGGCGTGTTACATAAAGTAATTGATGTTAATCCCGGGTTACATGCGGCATTAGTTTCGCGGATTAAAATTATGGCACAGCTAGATATTGCCGAAAAGCGCTTGCCACAGGATGGACGTATTGCGCTAAGGCTAGCTGGACGCGAGGTTGATTTACGGGTTTCAACCATTCCAACTGGGCATGGTGAACGGATTGTAATGCGGTTACTTGACAAAAATAAAGAGCGCTTACAACTAGAAAGTCTGGGTATGGCAGAGGATACACGTAGTAGAATAGATAGCCTAATTAGCCGCCCACATGGGATATTCCTTGTTACAGGTCCAACTGGTTCGGGTAAATCAACTACCCTTTATGCTGCCCTCGCCCGGATTGACTCTAATGCATTAAATATCATGACGGTAGAAGATCCCGTAGAGTATGATATTCCAGGAATCAGCCAGACTCAAGTAAATGCTAAAATTGATATGACTTTTGCCCGTGCACTACGTTCAATTCTCCGTCAAGATCCGGATGTGGTAATGATTGGGGAGATTCGTGATCTAGAAACAGCACAAATTGCGGTACAATCAAGCTTAACCGGACACTTAGTACTGGCAACACTCCATACTAACTCTGCTGCGTCAACGATTACTAGGATGATAGATATGGGTGTTGAATCATTCCTATTATCTTCAACAGTAATTGGGATTCTAGCTCAACGTCTAATTCGTTTACTTTGCCCTAAGTGCAAAACTGAAAATCTAGCATTAGATAGCGCTATGCGTGCAGAATTTGGCATTCCTGAGGATGTAACAATCTATAAGCCTGTGGGTTGTGAACATTGTAGCGGTACTGGCTATAAAGGTCGTAATGGTATCCACGAATTACTAGTAATTGATGAAGAAGTTCAGCGTCTAATTCATAATGATGCGGGTGAAACAGAAATCGAAAAATACGCAATAAATAAACTTGGGATGCGAACTTTACGGATGGACGCCCTTCGTTGGGTAATGGATGGAAAAACTTCGCTTGAAGAAGTTATCACTTTAACTAAAGAATAAACATGCAATCATTTAGCTATAAAGCAGTTGATAAGTCGGGTAAAGAAAAAGCCGGGGTTATACAGGCGGAAAGCCCCAAACAGGCTAGACAATTACTACGTAATCAAGGACTAATTACAACGCATCTTGAATCTGAACAAGAACGTAAATCCAAGAAAGCGGTTGGAATATCGTTTAAAAAACCAATTTCTTCGCTAGAACTATCATTAATCACTAGGCAATTTTCAATCCTGTTAAATTCTGGTTTATCAGTTGAACAATCATTATCGGCATTATCTGATCAGCTTGAGAGTCAGGAACAAAAGGCAATTATGAGCGGTGTCAGAAGTGAAGTTTTAGGTGGACGTTCATTAGCAGCTTCGCTAAAGATGTATCCAAAAGTATTCCCGGCTGTATATTGTAGCCTAGTAAATGCAGGTGAACAATCAGGTAGTTTAGCTAAAGTTATGACCAAATTAGCTGATTATAGTGATAAAACGCGTGAATTAACCAGTAAAATTATGATGGCATTACTCTATCCACTAGTAGTAACAGTCGTTGCAACTTTAGTAATTATTGCCCTACTGGTATTTGTAGTTCCACAAGTTGTAAAAGTATTTGAAGCATCCAAGCAGACCCTGCCATTAATTACAAGAGGAATGATTGCAACCAGTAATGGCTTACGCAACTACGGGATCTACATGCTAATTGTAATTCTCATATTTGGTTTCAGTTTTGCCAGATCACTAAAGAAAAAAGAAAACCGCATAAAATTTCACCGTAAACTATTGACCCTACCAATTGCAGGTAAGCTATTAGTCAATATTGATTTGGCACGATTTACGAATACACTTTCCATGCTATTATCTAGTGGCGTGCCTATGCTACAGGCTTTGGAAGCGAGTCGCGATACATTGAGTAACTTCATGCTAAAAACATCTATCGATAAAGCAATTAGTATGGTGCGCGAAGGTATTGGTCTTGCCGTTGCATTAAAAGCACAGAATGCCTTCCCCCAGTTGTAATTCATCTGATCTCAAGTGGTGAGAAGTCAGGTAATCTTGATCACTTACTGGCTCAGGCAGGTAGTCACCAAGAGCTTGAATTATCTCATCGTAGCCAGTTATTGACAGGTATTCTTGAACCTGCGTTGATTGTATTCATGGGTGCAGTAGTAATGCTGATCGTAATAGGTATTATGCTACCAATTCTAAATATGAATAAAATGGTTATGTAATAGGAAAACCGGTTAATATTGAAGATTTAATACAACAAATGTTAATTATATTTAACTCACATTAATCTCATATGACGCCCCTCTAGTTCCAAAGATATATTTAATTGATAGGCTTTATAAGTCTATCAATTTTATTTTTTAAGTAAGCTCCTGCTAAAAACATAGTTATTCTTACTATAATTTTAAAAAACTGTCTGTTGATTTAAATAAAAAGCTTGTCTTATTTAAATTTGAACTACTTTTAATATTCGATAAAGTTTACCCCTATTTTTTTCGGTTGCCATTATAGATGATTATGCAATACACTAACTAATTTGCGGCTCTTCTATCTCTTATAAAAAGGTTAGTAGCAAATCTTAATTTCCTAATAAAGCAGGACTCATGAAGAAATCAGAAATAACTTTCAGAAAAAAATTACTCCTAGCCCTTAGTATGGTAATTAGTTATGGTATGGCAGATGATATTTACCAGTATGAAGATGATGAAAGCGCCGTAATCAAGTCAGGAAGCAAATACCGTAGTTCTGATGATTATTTTGATAATGATGCAAGCATACAGCTACAGGAAGCAGAAATTAAGGCTCTAAAAAATGCTTTTATTTCTCCATATAATCACTTGCAAGATCCAATTGATTTAAACATGGGGTTAGCAGATACTAGAACAGAATCAAAAGAAACTTTTCATTTGGGAACAAGTGTCATAGGTAATATCAACTCTCCGACTCAAGGTCAAAATAGAGCTTATAATACTGATATCTTCCAGATCTGGGGCAATCCAGTAGAGTTGGCGGGTTTGCACTTGGAGCTGGCGGAACTGCCGTATTAAACATGAATCAAACAGGGCAACCAAATACTTTTGGTACTACTTCGGTATTTACCCTATCACAAGCATATATTGATTATCAGTATAGTAATAAACTAGAAATTACTGGCGGGGCTATTTTATTAACTACACCATGGGTAAATAGCTTCGGCTCAAACCCTGGGGCAACCTATGCTATGGGTAATAATCCATATCAAGGCGTTATTGCAAGCATTCAGGCACTTCCAAGTTTACTACTTACAGGATTCTATGCTTGGAATTATATGCAGTATCCAAATAACTGGTTTAACCAGCAGACATACTATAATACCATGGGTGGACCATTAGCCGGAATTGGCTCCAGCCCAACTAATGGACCTGCCGGTCTGGGAATGATCTGGAACCCAGTTGATAGCTATTCTGGACAATTATGGTTTTATAATTTTGATAATTACGCCCAGATGGTATATTTTGATAATTCCTATCATATTGGATTATCATCCTTATTCAGTATTGATATTAGCGGGCAAGGATTTATGCAGTCATCATCAGCGTCTGGACTAACAAATCAGGTAAGCCTGCCTGGAGAAACTTCACCCGCGGGAGTTGTCGCAAGTAATGGTGTTGGAGGTAAATTTGCACTAAATATTGGCAATAACACCACCAGCATTTCTTATAATAATATATTTGGAAGTAGCGGATCTTATCTTAACGGTGGAATGGTTACACCATATACCTATGGTATGGAAATTGATCCATTATACACTACGCCAGCGTTAACATCATTAGCAGAGCTTGGCTCTGGCTTCGCCTATACGCTACGTAATAGTACAACGTTTATGGATAACTCACTTAAATTTAATCTGTCTTTCTCTCAGTTTTTTGTCAATCAAGTCTATAGCTCACAGCCGAACCTAGTTACAGAATATGATGCTGCATTACTTTACCGAATCCCCCACACAAATATGAATGTCTGGACAAGGATGGTCTATCAAGATCAGGGCGAAGCTTATGGCGGTGCGCTATGGCAGCCTAGGGTGATATTTAACTGGACGTATTAGACAAAACCTATTTCCCCCAATAATAGCTACCACCCAAATATTTACAGGGTAATTTTAAATGGTGAATTTTATTGGGTTTTATTTTACACTTCAATTAGCTATAATCCGATTCTCATTATTTTGCGGACAAGCAATGAAAAAGAATCGGAAGAGAATAATAATTTTATTTACCATGACAGTATTGGGATTTACAGCATTTTTTAGTGGCTGTTATAGATGTATTTTAAGTGAGTTATTACAAGTCACCGCTGATGTATCTGAAAGTATTACTAACATTATACAGATTTTGCTGTTACGTAAGCGACTTATCTCAAAGTCCCCCAATAAAGTAGTTTAATTAACTCTATAAAACAAATAAAGTGAATGCAAATCTTAATCTTCATATAATTCTAATGGTAAACCATCGGGATCTTTAAAAAAGGTAAAACGTTTGTCTGTAAATTCATCGACTCGTATAGGCTCGCATTCAATACCATTGGCTTCAAGATGACGAATTACATCATCTAAATTCGTAACCGCAAAAGCTAAGTGGCGTAACCCACATGCTTCAGGCGTAGATGGGCGTTTTGGAGTAATAGGAAAAGAGAATAATTCTATCTGTGATTTGCCATCTATCGATAAATCAAGCTTATATGATTGCCGGGCTTCACGATATACTTCGCGAATGATTTCAAAACCCAAAATACGGTTATAAAAATCTTTTGATTTCTCATAATCTGAACAGATAATTGCGATATGGTGAATATGATTGAATAATTTAGACATAAATTTGCTGATACCTAAAAAGTAAATTTTCGAGCTGAAGTTTATGGTTAAGCGGATGTTCTGTCCATTCTGAAAGAAAAACCAGCTCATCTTGTAAAGCATATAATTTTTCATCATTGACACGACTAACTAGCTTAATTAGACTTTCATGCGCAGTAGAAAAATATGCCGGACTGCCGCCTAACTTAACTCGGGCAATATCACTTAGCCATTTGCCAAGATAATCAAGCCAAAAAGCCATCCCAATTTTTTTTGGATCTAATTCGCTACTTAAAGCAAAAATATTATCAATGCTTGGCTTTAATAATCCTTCCTGTAGCAGTAAAAGCTGTTCCGCGCTTACAGGAATATCAAATACAGGTTCGCCACCAAAATAGTTAAGCCAAAATTCAGCATTTTCAAGCTGTTCTTGTTGCAGATATGCCAAGGCCAGATTACGTTCAGGAATTTTTAGCTGAAATTTAAAACAACGACTTAATATTGTTGGTAATAATTTATTGATATTAGCAGCTTGCAAGATAAATATGCAATTAGCAGGTGGCTCTTCGATAATTTTAAGTAAGGCATTGGCACTACTCAAATTTAGCTGCCCAGCATCAGGTAGAAAAATTACTTTATGATTTGCCATATGTAGTGACATCATTGCAAATTCAGTTACTTTTCGTACTTCTTCCACCTTAATCAGCAAGGTTTTGCGTTCTTCACTCTCATCGGCTGCAAGAAGATAAAAATCAGGATGATCCGAATCATGGCGGATTATACAGCTAGCACATTTTCCACATGCTTCAACACCATTTGGAGAGACACATAACAAATAATCAATAAATTTATGCACAATCTCTTCTGGTGCCGAATGTGCTGCACCATAAATCAATAGAGTCTGAAATTTACGATTATTATAGGCATTTACCAAATTAGTATAGTCATCAATCTGCCAAGGATATAGCATTAGCTACTCCGCTTTAGTAAATCATCAAGATATTTAGTCAAAAGATCTCGAGTATATTTAACTGGCTGATTAGTCATAACTGTCTTGATCCGTTCTGGTTCTTCTTTGGCAAGCTGATGATAACTTG
Organism: Aquella oligotrophica; assembly: GCF_002892535.1. NCBI lineage: Bacteria > Pseudomonadati > Pseudomonadota > Betaproteobacteria > Neisseriales > Neisseriaceae > Aquella > Aquella oligotrophica. Next base: position 1,862,376 of record NZ_CP024847.1, read on the forward strand.
ACTGCACCCGTTCAAAAAATTCTCTAGACTCAAGCTCAATCCGATCAAGTTCGCGCCCACGACTTAACCGATCAAGAGCAAGCTCTAACGGGACATCAAAAAGAAACGTCATATCGGTAGTTAGATGTGGCTCAAGTAAAGCATAAACTTGTTTAATTTTTTCTATACCAAGCGCCCTACCGCCACCCTGATAAGCGATTGAAGCATCGACAAAACGATCAGCAATCACCCACACACCCGCATCAAGATTAGGCACAATCACCTGCCGAATTAACTCCTGCCGTGAAGCAAAATAAAGTAATAATTCAGTATTATGATGCATATGCTCGCTAGTTAATAACAATTCGCGAATCTTCTCACCAAGAACAGTACCCCCCGGCTCACGGGTAATGATTACTTCCTTACCATGCTCCTTGATATAATCACGGATAAATTCAACATGGGTTGATTTACCTGCCCCATCAATACCTTCTACTGAAATAAATGTCCCGCGCTTCATATTAATTTGTCCTGTTATTATTTCTTAGTACTTTTCACTGGCTCTGGCTTTTTCAGATACTGATTTACTGCCTGCGAATGCTCATCATAAGTATATGAAAATTTGGTTTTACCATTACCGATTGCCACGAAATACAATAATTTATAATCATCACCCGGATTAGCAGCAGCAGCTAGTGCAGATTGTGATGGAGTACAAATTGGTGTTGGGGGCAAACCATTATGTAAGTAAGTATTATACGGCGTATCAATTTTGAAATCAGCGCGAGTAATAGTCGCTTTATTATTTAAACCATAAAACACTGCGGGATCATCCTGCAAACGCATATTAGTACGTAAACGATTATTAAATACCGTTGATATCTGGTACATATCCTCTTTATCAGAAGTTTCTTTCTGAATCAAACTTGCCATTACCAGTAATTGATATGGGTCTTGATAATTAGTAGCATTTTTGTTTTTATTTACCCATAAGTCGGCAAGTTTATTTTGCATCAAGCGGTAAGATATGCGCATAACCTCCAGATCGGGCTGATTCGGCGCGATAAAATAAGTCGAAGGATAAAGTAAGCCTTCCATCCGTGAATAAGGAATTTTTAGCGCATCACGAATCTGATCTTCAGTCATGCTCTCAGTCATATGTAAAAGGTGTGGTTGCTGATTAAGATATGCCCTTATCTGACGGAAATTCCAGCCTTCAAGAATCTTAATACTAATTTCATCGGGCTTACCATTAGTAATCCGCCGAATTAACTCGAGTAGGGACATCGGCTGTTTGATGAGATATAGACCAGCTGTAACTTTTTTATCTTTATCCATTAGTCTAGTTAGAGCTACCATTAGGCGCGGCGAACTTACAATTCCGCTTTCATCAAGCTTTTTCGCAACGCTTCGGATAGATTCATTTTTATCAATAATTAACTGATACGGTGCATTTCCCGGTAATTTATTTGGATAATAAACTAGATAACCAAGATAGATAATTACTATAACTATTAGAAAAAGAATTAGTTTAGTAATTGAAAATGGTTGCTGCACCTGTTTTTTCTTGCGGGTTGCCATAGATCAAAACTCCAGAGTTACAGTTTATCCGGGGTATCCGTTAATTCTAGATCAATAAATAACTTATCCATATCGACATTGGCTATTGTCACTTCCAGTTCCTGACCAGCAGTATATTTAAAACCGCTATTTTTACCAACTAACCAATGTTTCTTTTCATCAAAGACAAAATAATCACCACCAAGTTCAGTAACATGAACCAGCCCATCAATCAGTAATTCCGGAATTGAAACAAATAACCCAAAGCTAACCACACTAGTAACAATACCGGGAAAGCTATCACCAACATGATTTTGGGCATATTTACATTTATAGTATGAATCTACCTTACGTTCCATTTCCTCTGCTCTACGCTCGCAAAATGAAGTTTCCTGCCCCATTTGTTCGGCTGACTCAAGATAAGCATAAGTTTTCTTATTGATAACTGCCTTACAGGCTCTATGCACCAGTAAATCTGGATAACGGCGAATTGGGGAAGTAAAATGTAAATAACGTTCATATGCCAGCCCAAAGTGTCCAATATTTTTGGGCGAATATTCAGCTAGCTGCATTGAACGTAAAATCGTCTGTTGAATAATTCCGGTATTTGGCAATGACTTAACCCGTTCAACCAGTCTTGCATAGTCTTTAGGCGTAACACTTTCCTGTGTAACATCAAAAGGAATCGCTACTGAATCAAGATAGGATTTTAGGGCACTAAATTTTTTCTCACTTGGCCTATCGTGGTTACGATAAATAGTTATATGTTCATGACTATTTAAAAATGCTGCAACCGAAACATTGGCAGCAAGCATACATTCTTCAATCAAACGATGTGAATCAAGTCGGTTACGTGGTTTTAAGCCAGTTACATTACCATCTTTATCAAATTCAAAATATGGCTCTGTACTATCAAAATCGATTGCGCCACGCTTTTGTCTAGCACGTAATAACGCTTTATAAACATTATAAAGACTAGTCAGACTATCTCTAATATCATGCGGAATCCGATCACGATCTTCAAGCCATTCCTGAACCATATTATAAGTCAGACGATAATGAGAATGGATTACTGCATTATCAACCGCATAATCCGTTATCTCACCTTCAGCACTAATATCCATATGACAAACCATTACTAGCCGATCAACATTTGGATTAAGTGAGCAAAGCCCATTGGAAAGTTTTTCGGGTAGCATCGGTACTACTCGACGTGGGAAATAGATTGAAGTACTTCGGGCATAAGCATCAATATCAAGAGCTGAATTATGTTTCACATAATGCGCAACATCAGCAATTGCTACCGATAAGGTGTAACTACCATCCGGGTTCGTTTCACAAAATACAGCATCATCAAAGTCGCGTGCATCTTCACCATCAATTGTCACAAATGGCAAGTGACGAATATCTTCACGCCCTTTGATGTCTTTTTCATTAATGCTATCTGGAATTTTCTCTACATATTTTAAAGCTTCTTCACTAAACTCAATCGGAGCACCAGATTCGATCAATACTCGATTGACAAAAACCTCATCATCTCCTGCATGCCCAAGATTAGCAGTAATATTTACCCGAAAATAAGCTTCTTTTATATTTGGATAGCTAACAATTACCACGCTATAGATACTATCAAGATCAGGGATCTGACTAGTTGTTTCAATAACTACCGGATAATTGCCTAGTTTATGATTATCACTGATAAGGTAGTACTTATCCTTATATTGTTCAACACGCCCAACCAAGTTAGTTAATTTATGCTTGATTATTTCTTTGACTTCGGCTAAAGGTCGCCCTTCTTTATCTGCACCACATGGCGCAACGGTTACTTCATCGCCATCGATAGCAAAATTTTCATGTCCCGGATGAATGAAATACATCTGTTTACTATGTGGATCAGTGGCTACCCCACCTCTAGCATCTTTATTTGCATGATAAACACACAACCGGTTTGGCTTGGCAAGTGTAACCAAATGATCAGTACTGATTTTTATTTCTTTAGCCGTGACCATTTTTTTTAGCAGTTTTTTAAACTCCTGCTCTTCTTTCTTATCTACCGCAAGATGATACATAAGTTCATGAATCGAAAGGCTTTTATGCTTTAGTAATACTACAACAATATCATGTGCTTCTGTTGTGTGTCTAGACATGTAGATTCTCTTTACTAGTATTTAATTTATAACAGCGCATGGTATTTTTTAATAACATCGCAATCGTCATTGGACCAACGCCACCGGGTACCGGAGTAATATATTTTACTTTGGGTAAAGCGTCATTAAAATTAACATCACCACATAATTTGCCATCATTAAGACGATTTATGCCAACATCAATTACTATTGCATCTGGCTTTAACCATTCTGCCTGAACAAAATTAGGATTACCAATTGCCGCAACCAAAATATCTGCCGAGGCAATAATTTCTTCAACATTACGAGTTTTACTATTACACATGGTAACAGTCGTACCCCGATTCATTAGTTCAAGAGCCATCGGACGCCCAACAATATTAGAAGTTCCCAGAATAACTGCATGCTTGCCGTGATAATTTACTTTTATATTATCCAGCATATACATCACTCCATGCGGCGTGCATGGACAAATATTTGGATCACGTAAGGCAAGCGACCCCATATTATAACGATGGAAACCATCAACATCTTTATTAGGTAGTATAGTATCGATAACTAACTTACTATCCAGATGGGCTGGCAATGGTAACTGAACCAGTATTCCATCAACCATAAAATCAGCATTAAGATCTTTTATTAAAGTACTTAATTCTTCTTGAGTCGTTGATTCTGGTAAAACAAATTCGAGTGATTTTATCCCGACCTTTTGACAAGCATTTTTTTTGTTTTTAACATATACTTGTGAAGCCGGATCATTTCCCACCAAAACTACGGCTAGACAAGGAGTTCGTAATTGATTAATCTGTAAATCTTCAACATCTTCACTAATTGCATCAAGAATCTGGCTAGAAAGTTCTTTTCCACTGATTATTTTACTTTGATACATTGCATCTACCATATTGCTTTTATTCCTTTCCAAGCTTTTTGCGTAAACATCCCAGATAAACTTCAGGATTTGGCTGCTGATTGCTATATTGTGCCTGCCAGATCATTTCAGCTAGACAATCCATTACTTCATGTTCGGCTTGATGTCTATCTTGATATTTTTCACACAGATCATGATATAACTCTTTAACACCAAATGGCTGATTGATTGAAAGCTGTTCATGAATTGAAACATGCATGCTTAAATGGAGAAATGGATTTGTTTCACCAGCTTCTGGCGACCAGTTAAATTCAAGATATTTCTCACGATCGGAGAGAATATTATTATACTCTGGATGTTCATAAACCACACTAAAGGCAATCTTTTCAAGTGGGGTCAAATTTTCCTGATTTGTTCCCTTGCGATAAACATCAAAGAAAAAATTACGCACATCCTGAACACTGGGATTAAACATATTAATGGCTACCGGAATAAAATTCTTTACGATAAGCATATAAGCCAGGAACACCACCAGTCATAAGATAAAGGATCTTTTGATTTCGGCGATATTTACCCATTTTTATACCACTGACTAACCCAGCGAAAGCCTTACCACCATAGACAGGGTCAAGAAATAAACCTTCTTTTTCAGCGACCAAACGAACCGTCTCAATCATTCGACGCGTAGGAATCCCATAACCATCACCAAGACAGCGATCATCAACTAGCACATCACTGCTACCAATTTTAGCTCTACTATCAAGTAGTTTTAAAGTATCTCGGGCTAGCTCTAGAGTATTATCAGCAGTTACACTATCATTATCAAGAACAGAATAGCCTTTAATATCTATATCTACATCAAGAGCCTTAAATCCTGCTAATAATCCAGCATGTGTGCCAGAACTACCATTTGGTAAAACCACATAATCAAAGCGTAAATCCATTTCTCGCATTTGATCTGCAATTTCATTAGCACAGCTAACATAACCCAATGAACCTAGTGCATCTGAAGCACCAAACGGGATAATATATGGCTTTTTGCCAGCATCACGGAGTTTATCTTCTAATCTTCTTACCGTTTTTAGCATATCAGCATCAGATGAAACGTTATAAGTTCTAACATCTAAAATTTTATCAAGTAGCACATTACCATTATACTGATAATCATCATCATAACGCCTAACTTTGCTTTTCAAAATTAGCTCACATCCAAAGCCCTGACTCAAAGCAACGGCTGCAGTTACCCGGGCTAGATTAGATTGTAGCGCTCCAGTCGCAATGATTACATTCGCTCCACGCGCTTTGGCTTCACCGATATGAAACTCGAGCTTGCGTAATTTATTACCACCTTCACCAATAAAATTTAGATCATCGCGTTTTACATATATTTGTGGACCACCCAGATAATCACTCAATCTAGTTAACGACTGAATTGGCGTAACCATCGGCAATAATTTAATACGATTAAAATCAGATAGTTTTTTCATTTTGCGTTCTCTTTTAAAATGAAAGTTGGTAATTGATTACTCGACCATACAACTTTTTAATAGTGGGATCGTAATATTTTTCTTTTCAACCAGAGCTATCTGGCTAACTTTATTTATCAGTGCGATTAATAAACCCAAATTTCGGGTATAGTTTTTTAGAAGATAATTTAATTCACCTTTACCAAATTTGATCCCCTCTCTTTTGGTATAAACCAATAATGCATTCATTAACTCTTCATCACTAAGGCTTTTTAGATTAAAGACCATACCCGAATAGATTCTGGTTTTTAAATCTTCCCTAAGATTAGCACTGGTTAAATTTTTGCAAGCACTAGTTAATAAATAATTATCAACATGATTTAAGCGAATATAATTGAAAATATCAAAAATTATAATCTGCCCATCTTCCGAAGCAAGATCAATATTATCAATGGCAATAAAACGATATAGCCCTGACTTTACAGCATCAAGAAAATCATTATCCAATTCACTGACATCAATATAAACTGAAGACTTACCCTTTGCTTCAGCCAAATTCGTCCATGCTTTTAATAAATGGGTTTTACCAGCCAGATGTGCACCATATATGTGGGTAAACTGGGTAGCAAAATTCTGTAACCCGCTAACAACAATCTCATTACCAGCAGCAATAAAATTTGAAAAATCAGGCTCCTGACTAAATAAATCAAGTAACTGCTGATCTGCCATCAATTAACGTCTTTATAATAATGCGTATTCTGGTAATACTGTTTGGCATGACGCAACAACACAACCGCTATTGTTGATAATGGCAATGCCAGTAAGACACCAACAATCCCAAATACCTTACCAAAAACCATTAACGCCATAATAATCATAACTGGATTTAATCCGATTCTGCCACCAACCATAAACGGAGTAACTAGGCCTCCCTCCAGCACATGCCCGATAGCAAAAACTATAAAAATTGCAAGTAAATTACCAGAACCAGAGAATTGCGACAGACCAATGGTAATTGCAAATAAAAGCCCAGAAAGAATACCTAAATAGGGAATAAATACTAGTAATCCTGTGATTATTCCGATAGCAGTACCCGATGGTAAACCAACAATATTTAAACCAATCGCATAATATGAAGCCATGATTACCATAACTAGCATTTGTCCACGCAAATATGCCGATAACATGCGATCGACATCATGAAATAGGCGGTGCATTGGCTCAGTAAATGATCTTGGAATTAAACCATCAAAGAACCTTACAATATTATTCCAATTTATGATGGAATAAAAAAGTGCAAATGGAATCAGAATTACATAAACGATAACCTCAATAACAATTATCCCATTGCGAGCGATATGTGAAACAAAATCAAGGTTATTGCTGATTTTGGTCTGATTAGCCATTACAAGTTGCTTTAAATCATCAAGATCAAGACTAATATGTGTACCAAACTGAGTATTTATCTTGGCTACTACATTAGTATTTATTACAGCAATTATCTGCGGTACATTATGTAATACCACCTTAAACTGGGATACCAGTACCGGAATCAGATATGCAGGAATCGCAATAAACAAAAATAACACTAGTAAAGCAAATAACAGCGCACTAAATTTGCGCCGCACCCTAAACTTACTCTCTAACTTGGAAACCACAGGGTCAAGAACATATGCAAGAATTAAAGCAACAATAAAAGGTATTAGCACCTTACCAATTATAACCATCATGGCAAATAAAAGAACAGTACCCAAAAGTAAGGAAAGAAGAGGCTTTAGTTTAATTTGCTGCTGCATATATTTAGTTTATCCAAAGAATTTAAATAGTCCTTATGGTCTTATATATTGAATAATAACTGAAGTTACGCACTGTTAAAACTTAATCAAACCTGTGCAACCCTAATTAATAAATATATAATGTATGTGCATATTATACTATAGTGTGCTATAAAATAGCGCTTAAAATGAGTGAGGTTTATAAGGTATTGCTTGCCAAATCAAGCTTGAATGAATTCAGCTAATCTATCTCGCCCTTGTATCGTTCTATCTGTCTTTGTTAATACTTCGCATCTAAAAATCAAGTATTTTAATAGTATGTTAAAATATAAGCTATATTTTAGCAATAAAGGTTTATTTGGAATTATGGCAACATTAAATCTGGGTTTTGAAAACCAGCTCTGGGAAATGGCGGATAAATTACGTGGTAACATTGAAGCATCAGAATATAAACATGTTGTATTAGGGCTAATTTTTTTAAAATACATATCAGACGCTTTTCAAGAAAAACATCAGCAACTAGTTGCAGAGGGCGCAGGATTTGAAGAAGAGCCTGACGAATATCTGGCAGAAAATATCTTTTTTGTACCCAATATCGCGCGTTGGAGTTATATTAAAGACAGTGCTAAGACTCCAACCATCGGCAAAATCATTGACGATGCAATGATAGAGATAGAAAAAACTAATGCAGCACTTAAAGGCGTCTTGCCTAAAAATTATGCCCGCCCAGAGTTAGACAAAACTAAGCTTGGTGAGTTAGTTGACTTATTTTCTTTTAAAATTGGCGATGCAGAATCCCGTGCTAAAGATGTTTTGGGGCGTGTATATGAATATTTCCTTAGTCACTTTGGCTCATCTGATGGTGAATTTTATACACCTCCATCAATCGTTAAACTTCTGGTAAATATGATTGAACCATACAAAGGACGAATTTATGACCCTTGCTGTGGTAGTGGCGGAATGTTTGTGCAAAGTCAAAAGTTTGTTGAAGAACATCAAGGTCGAAAGGATGATATTCATATTTACGGACAGGAATTTACTGCAACGACATGGCGTTTATGTAAGATGAATCTGGCTATTCGTGGAATTGATGGCAATCTTGGTGAACGAGATGCTGATACTTTTACTAATGACCAACATAAGAGTTTAAGAGCTGATTACATTCTGGCTAATCCCCCATTTAATATAAAAGATTGGGGTGGCAATAAACTCAAGGAAGATAGCCGCTGGAAATATGGCGTACCGCCTATAGGTAATGCAAACTATGCATGGATTCAACACATAATTTCAAAGTTATCTCCAAGTGGCATTGCTGGTTTTGTTATGGCAAATGGTACAATGTCTACTACTAGTAGTGGAGAAGATGAAATCCGCAAGAATATCATTGAAGCCGGGCTGGTAGATTGTATTGTTACAATGCCAACTAATCTATTTTATACGGTAACTATCCCGGTTTGTTTGTGGTTTGTTACTAAAAATAAGCAGCAGCCACGCAATCGTCAAGATCAAATCCTGTTTATTGATGCTCGTAAAATGGGTACTATGGTTACACGTAAGCACCGCGAATTATCAGATGATGAGATTAAACAAATTAGTGATACTTATCATAATTGGAAAAATGGCACCAACTATCAGGATATTACTGGTTTTTGTAAATCAGCTAACCTTGAAGAAGTCCGAAGTCATGAATATATTTTGACACCGGGACGTTATGTAGGGATTGAGGAAGCCGCCAAAGATAGCGAACCATTTGATGAAAAAATGACGCGTTTAACTGGTGAACTAGCCGAACTCTTTGCCAAGTCACATCATTTGGAGGAAGAGATCAGGAATCAACTGAAAAAAGTTGGTTATGAATTTTAAAATTAATCGATAAATACAAGCTGTATTCCCCGAATTCGAGGGAGTTATAAATTATTTAATAAAAGAGAAGAAATGTTAGATTTAACTAGCTTAAAAAAGTCGCTGGACAACCTTGAAAAGTTGATTATTGCAACCAATAATGTAGTTTTAACTCAAGGCTTGGATGCAACGCTACAAGAAGGATTAAAAGCTGGGGTTATACAGAATTTTGAAGTAACTTATGAATTATCTTGGAAGTTTATCAAGCGCTGGCTGGAACAAAATATCGGCAATAGTTATGTTGATGGGGTTAGTCGGCGTGAGCTTTTTCGCTTAGCGGCTGAATCATTATTAGTATCCGATGTTGATAAATGGATGAAATACCATAAAGGACGTAACGAGACATCACATACTTATGATGCCCTAACAGCTGAGGATGTTTATCAGCTAGCCATGGATTTTGTGCATGATGCTAAACAGTTACTTATGAATTTAGAAGAAAGAAATGATTGATATTACCCCTGCTGATCAGGAAATCGTAACAGCAATTTTAAAAAAGTACGTACCACATGCCGAAGTTCGAGTATTTGGTTCGCGGCATAAATGGACTGCAAAACCATACTCGGATCTTGATCTGGCAATAGTTGCTGATGCCAAGCTTGATAAACAGCTAATTTATGATTTGGAAGAAGCATTTGAAGAATCGGAGTTAAGTTTTCGGGTTGATGTGATTGATTGGTTTGCTATATCTGATGAATTTCGAGCGATAATAGAACAGGGTTATACGGTGATACAGGAAAAGACAAGGACATTGCCTGCTGGCTGGGTAGTGAAAAAGTTGGGTGATGTTATACAAATGACAACAGGTAAACTCAACGCAAATAAAGCAGAAGAACACGGAATTTATCCATTTTTCACATGTGCCCCTCAACCATATAAAATAAACAAATTTGCTTTTGATTGTGACGCTGTTCTACTAGCTGGAAATAATGCAAATGGTACATTTCACGTGAATAGGTATAATGGAAAATTTAATGCTTATCAAAGAACATATGTAATAACAGCTTTGGAATATTCAAGCATTGATTTTATTTATTATAAATTAAAGAATATTATTTCTGATTTTGTTGGAACATCTCAAGGGAGCGCAACTAAATTTTTAACTAAGCCATTAATAGAAAATACGATCATCGAGCTGCCTCCATTGGATAAGCAAAAAGAGATTGCCGCGATATTATCTAGCCTTGATGACAAAATAGAGCGAAACCAACAGATTAATAAAAAGCTGGAAGAAATGGCGCAAGCTATCTTCAAAGAATGGTTCATCGACTTCAACTTTCCTGATGAAAACGGCAATCCCTACCGCGATTCAGGCGGTGCTATGACTGATTCCGAACTCGGACTTATTCCCGCCTCTTGGTCAGTCGGCAAACTTGGTGAAGAATTTAATATAACAATGGGACAATCTCCTGTAGGTTCATCTTATAATGAGAGTAAAGAAGGTATGATTTTTTTTCAAGGTCGTACAGATTTTGGAACTAGATTTCCAAGCATTCGATTGTTTACAACGGAACCAAAGCGTATTGCTAAAAAATTTGATATTTTGTTGAGTGTTAGAGCTCCAGTTGGTGACATAAATATAGCATTACAAGATTGTTGTATTGGTCGTGGATTGGCAGCTATAAATGCTGAAAACAAATCTTATTGTTATTATAAACTGCAATTCTTACAACAACAATTTAATATCTATAATGGAACAGGTACCGTTTTTGGAGCAATAAATAAAGACCAATTACATGGTTTGAGTGTTGTAATAGCAGCCCAGAACGTAGTTAGAAATTTTGAGGATGTAGTCAGTAAAATTGATGAAAAAATATATCACAACCATCTGGAAATATTAAATTTACAGAACACACGTGATACACTTTTACCAAAGTTAATATCAGGCGAATTAATTTTATGAAAATCTTGAAAAAATTAATCCCAATTTTTGATGTTGGTATGTCACTTTATTTTTATATACTGATTTATTATGTAGCCAAAAATCCAACATTATATAATATAACATTTTGGATATTTATAACTGTAATTTTGTGGTTTTTAGATTTCTTATATCTTTCATTTTACCAAAAAGAATTGGAAAAAGAGAGTTTTGAAACTGTATCACAATTGCAAATAGCTGATTTAAATTACATCGGGACATATATTTCATACTTTATTATTGGTATAGGGATTGTTCCAAAAGACGGTTATCCTGATACATTATTTTACGTTATTCTTGGTCTGCTATTTATATTTTTATCTAGGACAAAAACGGTTGGTTTTAATATTTTTCATTTATTAAATGGTTGGCATTATTATAATGTAACAAATTCGGATAATTATACAATGACAGTTTTATTAAAAAGAAATGATTTACGAAAAGTTAAAAATCTAAAGCTACTACTTCTTCATAATAACATATTTATAGGCACTGTTTGATGCGTAAATTCTTAATAGCAAACATTTATCCAAATGATTTTTTAATCACAAAAGACGAACAGTTTATTGAAGATCTTAAATTTGGAAAACATGAAGTTGGCAATGATAACCAGTACATACACAAAGAGTTTACCCCTCATGAGTTTATTAATGATGAAGAGTCTGAAATATACTATATAGATTTAACTAATGAAGAAAGTTTACTCAAGCTATTTGATTTTAGTAAGTCCGTAAATTCATACACGCAGGTTAGAGAATTACAAATAGATAATATCAACTATGTGAGATTACACACTGAAAAATATATATTTTTTCAGAAAATAACAAAAAGAAATATTATTAGAAAATCATTCATCTCAGAGGTAATCTCTTTAAAAAGTGAAACTAAAACTGGTAAGGTTGATAGAGATGCTGATTTTACTTTAAGTAGCAAAGGACAAAAAATATTATCCTTTGCAGATGTATATGATTTTGTTTTTGAATTAAAAACAAAAAGAGTCTATTTTAAAAAACTTGAAAAAGTAACCAATATCTTTATTGGATTTAGTAAATTTTTTAGAGACGCTGTTGATGAAGATGTAGCTGTGTTAAAAAAATATAGATTAATAGACTTTGATTATAAATTTGATCAGGGTACAAAAGATTTTGATATACTTTGTGGAACAAGGAATGTTGGATCAATAGGTAAGTTAAATCTTAAAAATATTGTTATATTTTCAGATAATATTGAGAAATTTAATAAAATAAACATTAAAAAATTTCAAAAAATATTAGAAGAGTTTGAATTAGATCTAAAGATTTTAGATGCTAAAGTTCAAATTATGTCTAATAAAGACCTAACCTCATTTTTTAAAGTGCTATTCTCAAGATTTCACATTAATCTATTGACTGATGAAAAAATGGAAAATAAAGGTGCAAGACTTATTGGTAAATAATAAATAGGGAGAACGGAATGAAAGCTGTAACTATTTCACTATGTATAAGTTTATTTTTATTGGCATGCAGTACAACCCAAATCGTATCTCATCAACAAAGTTTTAATGCCGGTTATTATACTGCTTCAGCAAATTGTAAAAATATCAATAATGAGATATCACAACTGGAGTTTGATTCAGTCAAAATTGAATCAGTTCTTGCGCTTTCATTTGGTCGATTTGATGCTGCAAACCAAAATAAACTTAAGCAAAACAATGAATTATATAGTGATTATAATTCATATTTTGGAGATTGTCTATTGGGAGAAAAAGATCATCCATTTTGTGATAGAGCATATAATAATTACGTAAGCGGTTATCAAAAGCAAAAGAATTATATAGATAGCAATAGTTATGATTTAAATGCTTTTGAGAGTGGCTTTAATAGCTATAAATGCGAATTAAATCCCAATATTATTTTGAGGACAATGGCAGGTGCTAACCAAAGATAAAATAATTACGTGTCGAGAAAAACTGCAAATTTTCAATATGATAGCAAGAATGATAATAACATATTAACAAAAGTTTTTAGAAATTTCCTATAAAGTATAAAGAGTATTTGATGACAATATTTACTGAAACAGATTTAGAACAAGCTACCCTAGAATGGCTGGAAGAGCTGGGGGTTAACACGGCAAATGGTAGTGATTTAGCCCCAGAAGGCACATATCCAGAACGAAAATCGTATAGCGATATTGTTTTGCTTGATAGGCTGCGTGCTACATTGGTTACATTGAATCCACATTTACCAGCTGATAGTATCGATGATGCAATCCGTCAGATTACGACACCAGTTTCACCAAGTTTGATAGTTAATAATCAAGCTTTTCACAAACTAATCACTGATGGCATTGATGTTGCTATTCGTGAAGACTCTGGTACTATTCGCTATGATAAAGCAGCTCTATTTGATTTTAATAACCCACAAAATAATGACTGGTTGGCAGTAAATCAATTTACCGTAATTGAAGGCAAAAATGAGAAGCGTCCAGATATTATTATTTTTGTTAATGGCTTACCCTTAGTCGTTATCGAACTAAAAAGCTCTTCTAATGAATCGGTAGGAATCAGTGAGGCATATAACCAGCTGCAAACTTACAAGGAAACTATTCCATCTTTATTTCACTATAACTGCGCGCTAATTATTAGTGATGGCATAAATGCACGAATTGGTGCATTGACCGCCAGTTATGAACGGTTTATGTTGTGGCGAACTATTGATGGTATCGAAGTTGCTCCATTATCTATTCCACAGTTAGAGGTATTATTACGTGGAATTTTTACTAAAGAGATATTTTTAGACTTAATCAAAAATTTCATTTTATTTCAATCTGATGGTGATAACACCTATAAGATTCTGGCAGGCTATCATCAATTCCATGCAGTAAATAAAGCCCTCAAATCAACAATCAGTGCTGCAAGTATTGGTGGAGACCAGCGAGCTGGAGTAATTTGGCATACTCAAGGATCAGGTAAAAGTTTATCCATGGCTTTTTATGCAGGTAAATTAATTGCCAGCCGGGAATTAAAAAACCCTACCATTGTAGTAATTACTGATCGTAATGATTTAGATGATCAACTCTATGCTACTTTTGTTAAATCCAAAGATATTTTGCGGCAATCTCCAGAGCAGGCAAGTAATCGTGCTGAATTAAGGTGCTTATTAAATCGTGAATCAGGGGGAGTAATTTTTACCACCATTCATAAATTTAGCCCCACAGAGGATAACGATACTATGCCTATTTTGACTAATCGGCATAATGTTATCGTGATTGTAGATGAAGCACACCGCAGTCAGTATGGCTTCAGTGCTGAAATAACTAATGGAAAAAATCCAGCAGCAGTTAAATATGGTTATGCTAAATATATGCGTGACAGCCTGCCTAATGCTTCATATATCGGATTTACTGGTACACCAATAGAATTAAGCGATAAAAATACTCAGGCAGTATTTGGTGATTACATTGATATCTATGATATGACCAGAGCCGTTGAGGATGGAACTACTGTCAGAATTTATTATGAAAGTCGGATTGCTAAATTAGAGCTGCCTGACAAGGTAAAAGAATTACTTGATGAAGAATACGATGAAATAACTGAATATCAGGAACAAAGTCAAAGAGAACAATTAAAATCTAAATGGTCGCGCTTAGAAGCAATCGTTGGAGCTGAAAGCAGGATTAAACTTGTTGCTCGTGATTTAGTTGAGCATTGGGAAGAGCGTCAAGCTTCACAGGAATCAATCCCCGGTAAGGCAATGATTGTTGCAATGTCGCGCCGTATTGCTATTGCCCTATATAATGAGATTATCAGATTACGCCCTGATTGGCATAGCGATGATCTTAATAAGGGCGCTATAAAAGTTGTTATGACGGGTAGTTCAGCAGATGATCCAAGTTGGCAAAAGTATATTGGTACCAAACAAACTCGTGACACTATTGCAAACCGCATGAAAAATAATGATGATGAGCTTAAAATAGTTATAGTCCGTGACATGTGGTTGACAGGTTTTGATGTACCCAGCATGAATACAATCTACGTTGATAAGCCAATGAGCGGTCATAACCTGATGCAGGCTATTGCTCGGGTTAATCGGGTATTTAAGGACAAACAAGGTGGCTTAGTAGTTGATTATATTGGAATCGCTGAAAATTTAAAGCAAGCATTAAGTAATTATACTGAAAACGATCGCAACACAGCCGGAATTGATACTAGTGTCGCCAGTGATTTATTAATTGAAAAACTGGATTTAATTCATGAACTCTTGCATGGATGTGATTATAATGGATTTAGATCAGATAAAGCCACAGTAAGAATGCAATCTATCGTTGCAACGGTGGATTATGTTATTAGCTTACGTGATGAACGTAAGAAGGATTATCTAAAGTTGGTCACTGAATTGGCTAAAGCATTTTCTTTATGTGCGACAACTGATATTGCGGCTAAACATAACTTGGAGGTTGGTTTTCATAAAGCGGTCAAAGCCGGTATAATCAAAATGATTCCTGAAGCTGATAAGAAAAAGACTGGTGCACAACTTGATGCACAAATCAACCAGCTAATTTCCAAATCACTGGTTTCAAATGAAGTCGTTGATATTCTTGGTGCTGTCGGACTAGATAAGCAAAATATAGCAATTCTTTCTGATGAATTTCTTGAAGAAGTCCGCCGTATGCCGCATAAAAATCTGGCAGTTGAGCTTCTGAATAAATTACTAGCTGGAAAAGTAAAAAATATTGCCCGAAAAAACCTGATTCAATCAAAACGATTCTCCGAAAAGCTAGAATCCTCAATAAAAAAATACCAAAATCGTACTATTGAAACCACTCAGGTTATTCTTGAGTTAATTGAACTAGCTAAACAAATAAATGAGGGAATTAATAAAGGTAGTGAAACTGGTTTAACCGATGATGAAATAGCTTTCTATGATGCATTAGCTGATAATCAATCTGCTTCAGAAGTGCTTGGTGATGATACATTACGACAGATAGCTAAGGAGCTAACCCGAGCAATCAAGAATGAGATGAGTGTAGATTGGTGGATTCGTGAAAGTGTTCAAGCTAAAATGCGGCAAGTAGTTCGTAGATTATTGGCAAAATATGGCTATCCGCCGGATAAAAGTAGGCTTGCTGTTGAACAGGTCATGCAGCAAGCCCGTGCAATGTGTGAGGAGTTGTAAATCTTAGCCTATTCTCTTTATTGGAATACTTTTAAACTGGCGAACTTTATTTTCGTTACAACCGCTACTACAACTAGAGCAACCATTACTAGAACAACCGCCTGATGATTTTCTAAAAGTCTTATAAAGAAAAACTGATGCAAGAGCAACTATTATTCCCATGCTACAAAAATCAATTAAATTACCCATATCTTCCTCCAAATTCTAATGTATAAAGTGTTGTGCCAAATTAAATACTACCAATGACATTAAATAAGCAAGCATCATCTGGTAAATAAACATGATTGTTGGCCATTGCCATGAGTTAGTCTCACGCTTAGCAACTGCCAGAGTTGAAATACATTGCGGAGCAAATACATACCAAGTAATAAGCGATAACGCTGTTGGTAACGTCCATGCATGTTGTAATACAACAGTCAAACTTTCACGAATTGCATCATCATTGGCACCACTTAAAGCAAAAATAGTCGCAAGCACAGACACAGCAACTTCACGCGCAGCCATACCCGGAATCAGAGCAACAACAATTTGCCAGTTAAATCCGATTGGTCTAAATAATGGCTCTAAAAATTTACCAACAATACCAGCAACACTATAATCGATTGCCGGACCTGTCGCATGCTCTGGTGGTAAAGGAAATGAAGATAAAAACCAGATAACAATCATTACGGACAAAATTATTGTACCTGCCCGACGAAGAAAAGATTTAGCTGGCTTGATTAACTCCAGAATAACATTATACAAATTTGGTGCCTTATAGCTTGGCAACTCAAGAATCAATGGCTGACGATCTCCCTTAAAGAAAAACGTCTTGAAGATAAATGCCATTATCAGTCCAAAAATAATACCTGCGGCAAAAAGGGCAAACATCACCAAGCCCTGTAAATTAGCAAAACCCCAGACTGTTTTAACTGGAATAAAAGCACTGATCAGCAAGGTATATACGGGAAGTCTGGCTGAACATGTCATCAGTGGCGCAATAAGAATAGTTACTAACCTATCCTTACGATTCTCGATTGTTCTCGTTGCCATAATACCAGGAATGGCACAGGCAAAACTAGAAAGAAGAGGGATAAAAGCACGCCCATGTAGCCCTACTCCACCCATCAACTTGTCCATAAGAAACGCAGCACGCGCCATATAGCCCGTATCTTCAAGTAAAATTATAAATAAGGAAATTGTAAGTATTTGCGGTAGAAAAACTATCACCGACCCAACACCCGCAACAATTCCATTAGCAATCAAGCTGACAAGAAAACTATTAGGGTTGAGTGCTGCCACATACGCCTGCAAGCTATCAAACATATCCTGCAAC